>CALMKU010000357.1 GCA_937866945.1 uncultured Tolumonas sp. | reverse complement strand
CCGCACGTACGGTGGTGTGAGAGGACGGCGGGAGTGATCCCGCCTCCTACTCGATCTGAATGGATTATTTCAGGTAATCGAGATAAGGTGACTGGCGCGAAATCATCAGATCTACCAACTCGGGAATACAGCGGCATTTATCGTTAACGGAATCAACCAGCAATGCCTGAATAACCAGTTCACGTGACTGATTTAATACGGCTTCGGCTGTCAAATCATGTACTGCTACCTGATTGGCTAACAACCCACCAATGCCTGCGGGCATATCCAGTTTAATGCCGTGAATACCTTTGCTATCAATAATCGCCGGCACTTCCACAGAGATAAATTCTGGTAATTGTCTGATATAGCCTTTATTCGGAATATTCACAGCGGCTTCTTCATAACCTGAGTTGGTGAGAATGCCTTCAATGATTGGTACGACTCGTTCTTTGAGTTTCAATTCAATTTTCGGTTCAATATGGCCCAAATAATTCCGATAGAACGCATAGAAATCGAGAATGCCACGGTGATCGCTGACTTCATAAGCCCAGCGGATGTATTCACCAAAATGGCTATCACCAGTGATGGGTAGATAGTTAAATTTCTCTAGAATTTCCTTAAACAGTGTTCTGTCTGCCCAAGGGTAAGCACTGTCGATACCGCCCATCGCATCGCGCTCAGTCGTTCCTTCGGTTTCGATTAATTTGCCATGTTTACGTGTGTAATTGAGGATATCGGTAAAACCCGGCAATTTCTCAAAGTAAGCTGGCGCTTTAGCGCGAATATCAGCATAAGCATCTTTACCTGAATCACGATAATTGGCATTAAGCAGCACACTGAAATGGTTCAACCCACCGGCACGCAACGCTAAATTCTCAAATGGCGTATTTAAGATCTCTGGCAGATATCGTTCCAGCGATGCAATTTCATGGCACATGCCAACGAAATTTAACTGTGGAAATTTACGGTGTACGGTAGTACAAATGCGGCTCATTGGATTGGAATAGTTGAAGATCCAAGCATCTGGGCAGATAGCCGCGATGTCTTCACAGATCGCCAAAATAGGTGGAATGATACGCAGAGAATGGAATAAACCACCGGGACCGCCATTTTCACCATAGACTTGCTTGATGCCATATTGCTGCGGTAATTGCCAGTCCATATCCCACAGCGCAAATCGATCGCCAACTTCAATCGAGATCATAATAAAACCAGCATCTTTCAATGCTTCTTTTCGATTGGTTGTCGCGCTGATAGTGAATGGCAAATCTTTTTCTGCAATAAAACGACGGGCGGTATCTTCTGTTAACGCCAACGCTTTGGGGTTGATATCGTGTAATACGATTTCACTGCCAGCCAGTGTTTTGCTCTGAAAAATATCACCTAATGTGCCGTAACCAAATTGAGCACTGCCTGCACCGATAAGGACGATTTTGGTTGTCATGAAGAGCCTCCTGATAAATCAGTTTGTATTTGTTTCAACGAGTTGAATTAACACTGGCATTCATGAAGATCTGGCAGGAGATGAATTTCTTCCCGTGGATCTTGGTTGTAAATGCCCGCTTGCAAATGATATTAGGGAGTGCACAGACATTTAGGAAATGGTAGTTTTGGGGTTAGTAATTGATTAAATCAATTTCATGACTAAGGGCTGTGATCATGGACAAGGTTTTACGGCAATTCCTCGAAGTTGCAATTCTCAAAAACGTGACGCATGCGGCAAATAAACTTTGTATGAATCAATCGACTCTGAGTATCAATATCAAGCGGTTGGAAGAGTCATTAGGTGTACCACTCCTGATCCGCTCTTCCAGTGGAGTCGAACTGACGGAATTCGGCCATGTCGTCTTGGAAGAGGCGCGTATCATGCAGCGTTTACATGACAACACACTTAACAAAATTGAATTTCTGAAAGAACGTTTAGAGCGTGAATTGAAAGTTGGGGCGGGTCATGCAGAGTGGTATTTGTTTGTCAAAGACAGTGTCAGAACATACCGGCAACGGCACCCTTCGGCGAATATTCATACTGAAATCGGTAATAATTTGCGACTCATGGATCAGCTGTTAAGTGGTGATCTGGATCTGTCTGTCGGTAATGAAATTTATGGTCTCAATCGTAATGCCGGAGTTGTTTTCATTCCGTTATATCAAACGACCCATAAAGCATTTGTCAGAGAGAGTCATCCGTTGGCATTACGCTCGAGTACCGCAGATAATTTAAAGGATTACCCAGTAATCCATCTGACACCAAATGAAAGCCGCTATTATCATGTCATGGACGAGTTATATCGGCAGGAATATAGCAATTCGCTGCATATGAAGGA
Source organism: uncultured Tolumonas sp. (assembly GCA_937866945.1). Lineage (GTDB taxonomy): Bacteria > Pseudomonadota > Gammaproteobacteria > Enterobacterales > Aeromonadaceae > Tolumonas. The sequence goes on along the minus strand of CALMKU010000357.1, from coordinate 4,154 downwards.
GCAAATTGTATATTCCAGTAATACCATTGAAGCTTGTGTTGAAACATTGGCCGACACCAATGCGATCTTGTTTTTCCCGAGCAATATGGAAAGCTATTTCAAACCATTCAATATTGTCAGCCTTTCATTATCTGAAACGCCGCGCGTTAGTTCGATAGGGATCTATCTGTTGCGGGAACGGCAAGACGATCCGCAACTCAAAGACATGGTGCAGTTGATGCGGCAAAACTTTACAGAAAATCAGGCGAGGGTGGAATAACCCTCAATTCTGAGTTCACGAATTGAGGGCTGAGAGATTACCAGACGGGTTGGCAAAGATAAGGATTGCTGACGCGCTCATGACCTAATGTCGACATAGGGCCATGACCCGGAATGAATTTAACGTCATCACCGAGAGGTAACAGTTTCTTGGTGATTGCGTTGATCAGGTCGGTATGGTTTCCTTGCGGGAAATCTGTCCGGCCGATAGAACCGTTAAACAGCACATCACCGACGATCGCCAGTTGGCTTGCTGCGTGATAGAACACCACATGGCCTGGCGTGTGCCCAGGGCAATGCAGCACCTGCAATTCCAGATTGCCAACTGACACGGTTTCAGTTTCTGTGAGCCAGTGATCCGGTGTGAAAACATCGGTATGTGCAAAACCAAACATCTCAGATTGAGCCGGCAGGGCATTTAACCAGAAGGCATCAGCCTGATTCGGGCCGATGATCGGGCAACCGGTACGTTTCCGCAGTTTATCGGCACCACCTACATGATCAAGATGACCGTGGGTGAGTAGCAATTTGGTCAATGTCAGGTTGTTTTTCCCGATCGCCTGCAGCAATTTCTCGATATCGCCACCGGGATCGATGAGTGCAGCCTCGTGTGTTTCATCACACCAAAGCAAAGTGCAATTTTGCTGGAAGGCAGTAACGGGAATGATCTGGTATTGCAGCATGGTTATGTCCTGTAATTCTTTTCTCGTTAAATGGTAACCATGCTTACAATGGATTACCACAATTACCAGTCGATACCTTTTTGTGCTTTGATTCCGCTATCAAAGGCATGTTTGACGTTTTTGATTTCGCTGACTGTATCTGCAATCTCTAACAAGGCCCGGTGGCAGCCACGACCGGTTATGATCACATGCTGATGTAACGGACGATTGGTGATTGCAGCGATGATTTCATCAACATCAAGATAATGATAAGCAGCCATATACGTCAGTTCGTCTAACAACACGACATCATATTCATCAGAGGCCAGCATACGTTTAGCTTCCTGCCAGACAAGTTGTGCGGCTTGCTGATCTTTTTCGCGGCTTTGTGTTTCCCAGGTAAAGCCGGTGGCCATGATGTGAAATTCAACACCGGCTTTTTGTAATAATACCCGTTCACCACATTCCCACGTGCCTTTAATAAACTGCACTACACCAGCTTTCAGGCCATGACCAACTGCACGTGTGACAGTGCCAAAACCGGAGGTGCTTTTCCCTTTGCCATCACCGGTGATCACGATCATCAGTCCGCGTTCATCTTGTGCTGCGGCAATACGGGCATCTACTTTTTCTTTTAGACGTTGTTGACGAGCTTGATGACGTTGCTGGCGTTCGCTGTTCTCTTCCATTAAATCACTCCAATCAGATAGCAGGGGATGGCCGACCAATAAAACGGATCTGCGGATAAATTCCGTCTTCCGTATACAACACTTGTATACGGGTTATTGAGCCGTAATCGATTCTCAGACGTTGATAATAGTCGGCGGATTGCCAATCTACGCATAAAAGCTGCGCGAGGATCATTCGTATCACACCGCCATGAGTGACGACCAGTGATTGGGTGCCGCGACATTGCTGTAATAACTGTGGCCAGAACTGAGTAACTCGCGCGTGAAAAGCCGTTAATGATTCACCATTCGGTGGGATAACTGTCGCCGGTGATTGCCAGAATCGTTCCAGATCAGCCCAACAAGACTGTAGCTGATCAAAAGTCTGACCATCCCATACCCCGAAATTCATCTCCTGTAATAACGGTTCGACTTTAAGATTGAGAGTTTGGCGTTGGCTGTAGTCTTTAGCAAAATGCAGACAACGCTGCAATGGCGAGCTGATAACCTGTTGATATTGCAGATCAATGTTCACCGATTGCTGCATTTGCAGACGGCCAGATTCTGTTACGGGAATGTCGGTGTGTCCGTATAAGCCGGCATCGCCAGCAATAGTGCCATGACGCAATAAATCAATAGTTGCGCTTTGATAGCCGTTATTCATATTGTCGCCCCGTGACGCATAAAAGCCAGCAGGATCAGATAACCGACTACTTCACTCACTTGTTGCACGGCACCTAAACAATCACCGGTACAGCCACCTAAACGGCTATTCAAATAATTTTTGGCGGCAAATCGTAACAAGAATTGGGCTATGAAAAGAGGAAGTGCCAGGGTGATGGGTAGCAGGAGTAGAGGTAAACAGCCTAGCAGCACTAAGATCACTAAATCGCTGCTGCGTTGTTGCTCGGCCACTGGTTTGGCTTTCGCATCATCATCCCGGACATAGTTCATATCGTAGATAAGACTGCCGGCTACCGCGCGGGAAAGCGGATGTAAGACCACTAACGCCAGAATGATCTGATATGGAGAAAGCAGCGCCAACTCCTGTAAGGTGACAAATTTCAGCAGTAATGCTCCCCACAGTGCAACCGCACCATAAGTGCCTAAGCGGGAGTCTTTCATGATCAGCAGTTTTTTTTCGATGGTCATGCCACCACCTAAACCGTCGGCGGAATCGGCTAAGCCATCTTCATGAAATGCACCAGTGAGCAAAACGGTGGTCAGCATTGACAGCACAATGCTGACGGAAACCGGAAAAGCTTGCATGCTTAACCAGAAGGCAGCGGCACCGATCCCCCCGACCAACCAGCCGACCAAAGAAAAATACCGGCTGGATTGACTCAATAACTGAGTGCTGAATGGGGTATTCGCGGGAATCGGTATGCGCGTGAAAAAGCTGACTGCCAGCAAAAAGCAGACGATCTGCTGTTTCAGGCTGCTCATTACAGCGTAACTCCGGCACTTTCAAAGCTGGCCATATTGTTATAGAACTCGGCAGCAGAACGTAACAATGGCAGAGCAACTGCAGCACCGGTGCCTTCGCCCAGACGCAAGCCTAGTTGCAGGAGCGGCGTGGCATTCAGTGCTTCCAGCATGGCTTTATGGCCTTGTTCACCAGAGCAGTGGGCAAACAACATGTAGTCACGACTGGCAGGGGCAAATTTAGTTGCTAACAGTGCGGCAGAAGTGATGATAAAACCATCGACCAGTATGCTGATACCGGCTTCCGCAGCACCCAGCATGGCTCCGGTGATTTGCGCTATCTCAAAACCGCCAACTTCCTGCAATACGCGCATTGGATCGTTTTTATTTTCAATCCGGGTTATCGCGGTTTTGGTAATATTAATCTTGTGTTCTAACTGCGCATCACTGATGCCTGTGCCACGACCTACACATTCTGCTGCAGGCTTATTCATCAGTGCGGCCATAATGCAGGAGGTTGGGGTAGTGTTGCCAATGCCCATCTCACCAAAAGCCAGCAAGTTACTGCCGTCTGCGGCAAGTTGTTTGGCGAGTCGGCGACCATATTCCAGTGCCAGCAGCACTTCTTCTTCGGTCATGGCTGCTTCTTTAGCCAGATTGCGGGTGCCAGCACCGATACGCTGGATAATCAGACGATCATCATTGATAGGGGTTTTAATGCCTGCATCAATGACTTTTAAGTCCATGCCATTGGCACGACAGAAACAGTTAATGGCAGCACCGCCAGCTAAAAAATTCAGCACCATCTGACGAGTGACATCACTGCTGGTCAGGCTAACTTTTTCTTCGGAAACACCATGATCACCGGCAAAAACCAGCATAGTCGGTTGATTGATGGTAATGGCAGAAGTGCCTTGGATCATGGCTAACTGATGTGCTGTTTTTTCCAACAAGCCTAGTGCACCCAGCGGTTTGGTTTTCATATTAATTTTGTGCTGAATGGCATCACTGTTGGCTTTTGAAACCGGTTTGATATTCCATGAAGTGCTCATTATTTGTCCCTTTTATTAAAATTTTATGTAAACCAGTAAAAGTTAAATCAGTGCAGATTGATTCCGCACCGGTTTATATAGCTATTATA
>CALMKU010000356.1 GCA_937866945.1 uncultured Tolumonas sp. | reverse complement strand
GGCTTCGGGGTAACCTGCTTTCCTTTGCTATAAAGCCAGTACGGGAGCTGTCACCATGGTGGATTCAGTCTTAGCCGCTGATCAACATTACGATCGTAATGATGTCGAAATCGTGAAGTGTGAACCCTGCTTTAAAGGATTCTTTCGCATTAATCGTTATCACCTGCGGCATAAATTGTTTGCCGGTGGTTGGGGTGACGTGATCCAGCGCGAGATGTTTGAGCGTGGTCATGCTGCCGCCGTATTGCTTTATGATATTGAACTTGATCGCGTGGTATTGCTCGAGCAGTTTCGTCTGGGTGCTGTCGAGACCAAACAAGACCCGTGGTTGTTAGAGTTAGTCGCCGGCATTATCGAAGACGGTGAGCAACCCGATGAAGTGATCCACCGTGAGGCGGAAGAAGAAGCGGGTCTGCACTTACAAAAAGCCGATTTTGCGCTGAGCTTTATGGTCAGCCCCGGTGGTACCACGGAGCGCATTCATTTGTATGTCGGCAAGGTTGATTCAACACAAGCCGATGGTCTGCATGGTCTGGCGCATGAAGGTGAAGATATTCGTCTGCATGTCGTGAGCCGCGAGCAGGCTTATCGTTGGGTGGAAGAAGGGCGCATTGATAACGCGACCACGGTAATTGCACTGCAATGGCTGGAACTACACCGGGCTAAGTTACAACAGCGTTGGTTGGGTGGCTCGTGACGACGCTCTGTGCTACCCGGCGCCATGTGCCTGATCTGCCCGAGCTGCATCGAGCCTATGAAACCAATTATATGGCCTTGATGAAGCTCTTACCTTCGACAGACGATGGCGGGGCACGGTTGTATAACGTTGCACAATCATTACAATTCGCCGTTCGGATTTTAGAAAATACCCGCTACACCACGTTGTTGGAAATCTGTCAGCACAACGATGAGTTACCTGATTTTTTGAGAGGTTACATGCAAGTCCGGCTGTACCACGATGCACGTATGGCGGAAGTGTGTGTCAGCCAGCAGATTTCCCGTTTACACCCCAGCTATGATTATCCCAACCCAGCGATGCATCAGCGGGATGAAAAAGAGCAGTGTAACCACTTTCTGGCAGAATGGCTGCGTTTCTGTCTGGCCCACGGCTACAGCGCACAGGCGCTGACATACTAAATAATCCCGAATTCAGATAATGACTGTCGCCTGATTTGTTTTATTCGGCATACATCAGGGCGCTGTCTGCAAGTAAAGAGAGAGATTTTGGAAACCTGCACACTAAGTAACACGGACGATGGGATCGTTCGATTATTGCAGATTTCAGATACGCATCTGTTCGCTGATGCTAGCCGTGATTTATTGGGAATTCCCACGGCGGCTAGTTTTCAGGCGGTTCTGCATGCTATTACTGAATTGCCACAACCCTATGATGTGGTGCTGGCTACGGGCGATCTGTCACAAGATCACTCGGCGGCGTCCTATCAGCGTTTTGCCCAAGAAGTAACGACGCTGCAAAAACCAGTACATTGGCTGCCGGGTAACCATGACCATCGGGTCTTGATGCAAAATGAACTGCAAGTTGCGGGTATTCATCCAGAGATGCAGCTGGTGGGTGAGCACTGGCAAGTCATTTTGCTCGATAGTCAGGTATATGGCACTCCGCATGGCTGGTTAAGCCACCTGCAACTAGAACAACTGGAAGCGGCTTTGCTGCAATATCCGGAAAAGCATGCCCTGATCTGTTTGCATCATCATACCTTTCCAATCGGTTCGATCTGGTTGGATCAACATGATCTGAAAAACGCGAATGATTTTTTGACCCTGCTCAGCCATCATCCACAGGTGAAAGCGGTGCTCTGTGGTCATGTCCATCAGGAGTATGATCAGATGCATCAGGGGATCCGTTTTCTGACCTCGCCATCGACCTGCATTCAGTTCAAACCATTGAGTGTTGATTTTTCGCTGGATACCATGTCACCGGGCTGGCGTTATCTGCAGCTTTATCCGGATGGTCGCCTAGCTACGCAAGTTTGGCGTCTTGATCCGGGCCAGTTTGTTCCTGATTTAAAATCTACGGGCTATTGAGATGTCTCCCACGCTGATTTATCTGCACGGCTTTAATTCCACTCCGAATTCTGTAAAAGCGCTGCAAATGACCGACTATCTGGCAAAAGAATTGCCGGATATTCAGATCTGTGTGCCGGCACTGCCTAACACACCGGCGGCGACCTGGCAGATGCTGCAACAAACTCTCGCTGATTTGGGCGATCGTCCAATTGGGTTAGTAGGTAGCTCAATGGGTGGTTTCTGGGCCATGAAAGTGGCGGAAACCTATGGGCATCGTGCGGTAGTGATTAATCCGGCGGTGTACCCGCACTTTTTGCTGCAGCAATTGCTCGGGCCGCAGCGTAATCCGTATACTGGCGAAGAATATGTGTTGGAACCGGCGCATGTTGACGAGTTGCAAGCTGTGGGTGTGCCAGTGCTGCAACATCCGGAGCGGATCTGGTTATTACAGCAACAGGGCGATGAAGTGTTAGACTATCGCCTCGCATTACAATTTTATCATTTTGCACGAACGACTGTTGAGCAAGGTGGCAATCACGCCTTCACAGGATTTGAACGTTACTGTGCTCAGATAGTAAGATTCCTGCAGTTATAAACCGTCTTCACGGAATACCATGACTCAAGCTTATACCGCTGAATCCATTGAAGTCCTCAATGGTCTGGAACCGGTGCGTCGTCGCCCCGGCATGTACACCGACACTTCCCGTCCGAATCATCTTGGGCAGGAAGTCATAGATAACAGTGTCGATGAGGCACTGGCGGGGCATGCCCGTCGTATCGACATCACCTTATATGACGATCAATCGTTGGAAGTCACCGACGATGGCCGTGGTATGCCGGTCGATATTCATCCAGAAGAGGGTGTTCCGGCGGTTGAGTTGATTTTCTGTAAACTGCACGCGGGCGGTAAGTTTTCCAGCAAAAACTACCAATTCTCCGGTGGTCTGCACGGTGTGGGGATCTCGGTCGTTAACGCGTTGTCGCGTCGGGTAGAAGTGACCGTGCGTCGTGACGGTAATGTCTATGAAATGGCGTTTGAACAGGGTGATAAAGTCTCTGATCTGACCATCACCGGCACTTGTGGCAAGCGTAATACCGGCACCAGCGTCAAATTCTGGCCGGAAGAAAAATATTTTGATTCGCCGAAATTCTCGGCCAGTCGCTTGGTGCATATTCTCAAAGCCAAAGCGGTGTTATGCCCGGGGCTGACCATTCATTTTGATGATCGCGTCAATAAGCAGGTGTACGACTGGTGCTATCAAGACGGCCTGCGCGACTATCTGCTCGATAATCTGAAAGAGACCATCCGTCTGCCGGAACA
>CALMKU010000355.1 GCA_937866945.1 uncultured Tolumonas sp. | reverse complement strand
GATCGCCACAGTTTCATCGTACCGGGTCCACTCGTTCCAGCAGTGCGCGACTCAGGCTGCTACGGCCGCCAATCGCGCCGTTATAACCACTGCGTAAGCGATGTTCAGCCACGGGAGCAAAAATCGCCTGAATATCATCCGGCAGTAGATAGTCACGCCCAGCCATATAAGCCCAGACACGGGCAGCACTTAACAACGCCTTGCTGGCGCGCGGCGATAGTGCGTGCGGAGTGATGCCAGCGGTGCGGCTTTCCTGCACCAGACTGAGCAGATAATCCAGCGCGGCATCGGCCACTTTGACCTGTTCAGCTTGTCGTTGCATCAGTTGCAACTGTTGCGCATCCAGCAGTGGGGTGACGTTAATGCTGCCGGTTTGCAGTAACATGCGTTTTTCGGTGATTTTATCCGGATAACCTAGCTCGATCCGCATCAGAAAGCGGTCTAATTGTGACTCCGGCAGTGGATATGTGCCGGCTTGATCTTGCGGATTTTGTGTCGCAATGACGAAAAATGGTTCCGGTAGGGCGCGGGTTTCGCCATCTAAGCTGACCTGACGCTCGGCCATCGCTTCCAGCAGGGCGCTTTGTGTGCGTGGGCTGCCGCGGTTGATTTCATCGGCCAGTAGCACTTGGGTAAACACCGGGCCGGGGTGAAAAACGAACTCTTTTTGTTGTTCAAATACTGAGACACCGAGCAGATCGGCAGGTAGCATGTCGGAGGTAAATTGTACTCGCTGATAATCGAGCCCCATCACGGTGGCCAGTGCGTGCGCGAGGGTGGTTTTACCCATGCCCGGCAGATCTTCAATCAGTAGATGACCTTTCGCCAACAGGCAACAGACCGCCAGCTGGATCTCTTCTTCCTTGCCTAAAATCACCCGGTTTAGTTCACTCAGAACGGCTTGAATATGCTGCTGCACGCTATACTCCGAAAAATAATGAGGCTCCGCAAAAATGGCAGCCACAGGCTCCTGTAAGTATAGAAGCCTGTGGTGAAAGGCCGGGACGATCAGCGACGGCTGAGAATGCGTAAAATACGTAGGAACAGGTTGATAATATCGAGATACAACGCGGCGGCGCTGTCGATGGCGTTATCCAGCGTTTTCGGGATCGCATTGGCGCGCGCCCAGTCGTAACCGATGTAACCACTGAAAATCAGTGCCACCGCCCAATCGGTCAGCGGGTGAGATTTGTGGAAAATGAACACTTCCGCCAGTTGCACGACCAGAGTGATCAGCAAGGCGAAAAACAGTGCCCGACCGATGCCCTGAAAGAAAGCCGGATACATGCTGCCTAACAGCATCATGACAAAGGTGATTTCACCGGTCACGCGCATCGCTTCCAGCACCAATGCGCTGTCGAACTGGCTGACCACCAAGTTCAGTATCAGACCAAACGGCACCACAATCAGGTTGTAACCAAAGAAGCTGATCAACGGGTTTTCTGAGCGATTCAGAATAAAACTGCCGGCCATACAACACAGGAAGTAACCGATAAAAAACAGCCGATGATCGATGGCATACAGACTTTCCACCGGAATGGTGACCATTATCAGCCAGTTAACAAAAAAGCCCCAGCACAGGATCAGACCGATGGTGAGGTTATACAGCGACGGGCTGATTTGTTGCACACCCGAGAGGTGTTCGCGTTTAAAAACACTGGTTTCCATAATTTTATTATCCCATACATAGTGAGTTGTTCATTCTTACAACAATTTCACCGAATTAACAGCATCGATTCAAATGAATATGTTTCTATCACTAACCGTTTGATTTGCTACGGAGTGAGTTCAGTTCATGGATAAACTCGGATAAAACAGCGGTTTTCTGCTTCACCTGTACCGATCTTGCGGTGATAATGCGCGCCTTCGTGCTGACTATGAGCGGTCAGTGGTGTCGAACCCTCATTATTCAGAATTAATTATGCTGTCATTTCTTCCCGGTTTTATCTTATTACCACTCAGTATTGCGTTTGTGATCCTGAATACCGCGCTGGTGTCATTTCTGATCGGCATTCAGGCTTTGTTGAAGTTATTGATCCCGATTGCAGTGATCAATCATTACCTGACCCGTGGCTGTAATTTCATCATGTACGGCTGGTTGTGTGGTAATGCGCTGATGTTGCGACTGGTGAATAAAGTGGAATGGGAAGTTCACGACACTACCAATCTGAATAAGAAAGGCTGGCATATGGTGATCTGTAATCATCAAAGCTGGGCCGATATCGTGCTGTTAGGTGATATTTTCCGTAACCGTTTGCCAACACCGAAGTTTTTCTTAAAACACGATCTGTTGTATGTGCCGTTTGTCGGGCTGGCGTGCTGGGGCTTAGATATGCCGTTTATGCGTCGTTACAGCCGTCAGCAGCTGCTGAAAAACCCGGAGTTGCGTGGCAAAGACGTGACTACCGCGCGTGAGGCGTGTGCCAAATTCCGTACCATTCCGACGACGGTGATTAATTTTGTTGAAGGCAGTCGTTTTACACCGGAAAAGAAAGCCGAAACCAAATCACCGTATGCGCATCTGCTGACCCCGAAACCGGCGGGGTTAGCAATGGCGATGAACGTGCTGGGTGAGCAGTTTGAGAAGATTGTCAACGTGACGCTGGCCTACCCGGAAAATACCGGCCGCCCTTTTCACGATATGCTCAGTGGCCGCCTGACGCGCGTACAAGTCTGGATTGAAGAGATCCCAGTGACGGCAGTGCAGCGCGGCGATTACATCAAAGATAAACCTTTTAAACGCGGTTTTCAGCAATGGCTGACCGGCGTTTGGCAACGTAAAGATCAGCTATTGGCAGAAAAGCGTTAACAGAATGGTATTAACTGAGTAGCGCAAACAGTTCATCCAGATTTTGTTCCGAAAATACCTGAATATCGTGTTGGCGTAACAGGCGGGTGGTGATGCCTTCACCAGGAATTTTCTGGCCGCTGAACTGACCGTTATAGATGTTGCTGCTGCCACAGGATGGGCTGCTCTCTTTTAAAATTGTGTATTTGATTTGCTGCTGCTGGCACAGGGTGAGAGCCTGTTCAGCACCGCGCACGAAGGCAGTGGTCACATCATGCTCACTCGCGGTTACCACGCGGCCATCAGTCTGAATTTCAGCCGCTGGACGCGGGGTGGGTAAACCACCGGCTTGTTCCGGGCAAAAGGGTACCAGCCAGCCATTGGCTTGCCAGCGTTGTAGTAAGGTGTGATTGACCGGTTTGCTCTGACCGTCATAACGCACCGGGCAACCCAGCAAGCAGGCACTGACTAGAATCTTTGGTGTTTTCATTCTTCGACTCCCGTGTGTTTTTCGACGATTTTAAGCGTGAGCGGCAAAATGGCCCAGATTATTTAAGTTTCATTAATTGGTTATGTGAGCGGGGCGCAGTCGCCATCAGTATGATCAGGCACATGTGGTAACATCTGGAAAATGCCTAACGATGCTGTTTCAGGTCTCCACCGTTGCCGATGATGGGTATTGGTTTGCAGAAAACCGGTTGTCTTTTTAGTCTGGACATAAAAAAACCTCCGGTTTCGGAGGTTTTCTATCAACATTCTGGGTATTAATCTTTCTTCTGCAGCAGAAATTTCACCAGCGCGATGTACTCTTCGGTGCTCTTGATGCCTTCAGTTTTCACCAGATATTTACCGTTCACTACGGTAGAGGGTACGGCACGGATATTCATGCTACCGGTGTTGCGGTCATACTGCGCGACCATACCGGTTACCGCGAAGCTGTCTACGGCACCATCAAAATCTTTACCATCGACACCCGCTTGTTCAAACAGTGCCCGCACATCGGCACGGCTTTGTGGTGGATTACCTTCAGCCTGAATGCGCTTGAAGATCACCGGCGTTACTTTCTCTTCTACTTTCAGCAGATCTGCTACTGCATAAGCACGTTGCAGTTCCGGGCCCATCTCTTTACCCAGGAAGGCAACTGGCGTGCGTTTAAAGGTGACATCGGCAGGCAGCTGTTTTTTCAACTCTGCCATGATTGGCTCGAACTGATAGCAGTGTGGGCAATAATACGAGAAAAACTCCATCACTTCTGGTTTCGGTGTGTTGGTCTGACGAATAATTTCGTAATTCACATTTTCTTTAAATTCCGGTGCAGCCTGCAGGAAGGGTGCAATCAACAGACCAACCAGCAACACAAACATTTTTTTCATAGTAAGTTCCGTATCAGAGTAGAGGATAAATCACGGTGCAATGCGCCAAGACTATTCACTCTGTTTCCGTTCGTCAATTGCGATTGAATAATACGCCTCGATATCGGCTAAATGGGGGGAATGCAGGTCAATTTTGCCAATTTTCCTGATACCGGACACGCTATCAAATACGATAAATAGTGAAGTGCGTCACGAAAATGAGGTGGTCATTTGCAAATTGCGAAAAACGAAGTATATTGGTTTCGTCTGACGCATATAGCGTCGTGCATAATAAAAACCGACACATCGGTCATAAGCTGTAGAAAGCAGCGGGATAGTGTGTAATTCGATTGAGCTTGCCTAGGCAGGCTCAAGTCATTTCTGGCGATATGAAAAGTAACGCCTTCCCATTACCGCATTGATTTTCAAGCTTTATTTGTTATTGCGCCGCTCATGTTAACGGCGCAGTACAGACGTCGCCTACACCAGAGCTGGGACTGATTTAGCAAATGTTAGCAGGGAATCCTGCACGTCATCAGCCAGTGCCTGACCTTCTTCGGTAACCGCTTTACCGGTGCGCACCAAAATCTTATGTGTCACACCAGCTGCCTTGGCCGCCTGCAGATCAGCCGTTTTGTCGCCAACCATATAGGAATTCGCCAGATCAATATCCAGTTCTTTGGCCGCGTCGAGCAGCATACCCGGTGCGGGTTTACGGCAGTCACAAACCTGACGGTAAGGCGCTTCACCTTCCGTAGGGTGATGTGGGCAGTAATAGATGCCGTCGAGGTCAACATCACGATCAGCCAGCGACCAGTCCATCCATTCGGTCAGGTGCATAAATTGCTTTTCGGTGAAGAAACCACGCGCAATGCCAGACTGATTGGTGACCACCACCAGACAGTAGCCTTTTTTCTTCAGCAACTGTAATGCTTCAATGGCACCATCAATAAAGTGAAAATCGTCCACGGAAGCGACATAACCCGTATCCTGATTAATCACGCCGTCCCGATCCAGAAATACCGCAACTTTGGCCACAATTTATCCTCATTAATTACACTGCTGCTTATTGTAGGGGATTTCCGGTCGCGGGGCAGGATACAATTTAAAAAAACCACCTCGGGATCGTCATGCCTCAGTCGTTAGAACACTCTCTTGCAGCATGTTCCGCACGTTTGCTCTGTCGTGGCGAGCGACGTTTGTTATTGCTGACAGGGACTGCGCTGGCTTGCCAGCAGCAGGCGACTACCCTTTGGCAACCCGGCGCGTTATGGTTGGGCGATGGCCCCGTCGAATGTGCTCCGCAGAAATCGCAACACACCATGCCCTGGTTGGGGCAGGAATATCCGCTGGTGGTGGTTAATGGTTTTTCCGGGGTATCGCCAGAGATTTTAGGTGCCGTCGGTGGTACCGTGCGGGCGGGTGGTTTATTGGTGTTGCTGATGCCACCGGCAGCGGACTGGGCTGCATTCCCCGACCCCGATTACCGGCGTTATGTGTCGCAGCCGGAAGAGATGTCGCGTTGTTATCCGCATTTCCTGCAGCGGCTGTTGCGCTTGTTACAGGCTGATCCGGATGTCTGGCACTGGGATCTCAGTGCAGAGCGTTTACAGGCGCCATTACCTGAATTACCGGCTGTGGTGTGGCAGCGGGTGGCGGATGCTGACGGCTGCCTGAGTGCCGAGCAACATGCGGCGATGCAGGCGGTGGCACAATGTGCACTGGCGGCGAAAGCCTATCCGCTGGTCATCATGGCCGATCGCGGGCGGGGAAAATCAACGGCATTAGGTCTGGCGGCTCGTCAGTTGCTGGCACAGGGCAAACGGCTGGTCGTTACGGCGCCATCACAGCAATCGGCACAGACATTATTCCGGCATGCCGGCCAGCATGCTTCACTTAGCTTTTACAGTCCGGAAACGTTGCTGGAGCAGAATGTTGATTGTGATCTGCTGTTGGTGGATGAAGCGGCGGCGATCCCGGCGGCATTGTTGCGCCAGTTACAGCAGAAATATCAGCGGGTAGTGTATGCCACCACGATTCATGGTTATGAAGGTTCCGGGCATGGTTTTGAGTTGCGCATGTGTCGCTGGCTGGCTTCGCATTGGCCGCACTGGCAGCAGATAACCCTAACTACGCCACTGCGGTGGGCGATCAGTGATCCGCTGGAGCCGTTGCTGGCGAACATCTTATTACTGGATGCTGATGCGGCAGCGCCTTTATCAACCAAGTCATCGGCGACGCTCCGATTACAGCAGATCAGTTCTGCTGAACTGTTACAAGATGAAGCGCTGTTACGGCAGCTATTTGGTTTGCTGGTGCTGGCGCATTATCAAACCTCGCCGACAGATTTACGTTTGCTACTGGATTGCCCGGATATTGAGATCTGGCTATGGCGCGATGATATCGCCTTGTATGGCGTAGCGCTGTTGATGCGCGAAGGGCCCATCGACAGTGAGCTGGCGGAGCAGATCTGGGCGGGGCGGCGGCGTCCGCGCGGGCAGCTATTACCGCAAACTTTGCTGGCACATTGTGGTTATCTGGCCGCCGCGAATTATCGCTACCGGCGGGTGATGCGTATTGCCGTGCATCCGGCCTGTCAGCAACAGGGGCTGGGCAGCCAGTTTATCGCGGCGTTAACGCAACACTATCAGGGGCAGGCTGATTTTCTGGGTTGTTCGTTTGCCGCTACGCCGGAAGTATTACGCTTCTGGCGTAAACAAGGCTGGCAGGCGGTGCGATTGGGGTTAAGCAAAGATGTTGCCACTGGTTGTCATGCCGCCGTGCTACTGCTGGCATTACGCCCGGAATTACAAGCGCAGTTAGATGCATGGCAGCAGCAGTTCCAACAGCAATTACCGGTCTGGCTGGCACATGGCTTATCGGAGCTATCAACAGAAATTATTGTGCCTTTGCTGCAATCAGCCGCAGTGGAACCACTGACGGCGCAGGAACAACAGGACTTGCTGGCGTTTACCGAACATCACCGTTCGCCCGATCATTGCTGGCCATCGGTATTACGGGCAATGCAGGTGCATAGTGCTGAATTGGCACAATTACCCGAAATGTTGGCGGCGTTATTGATCCAGCGGTTTTGGCAAGGTAAGGATTGGGCGTGGCTGGCGCAGCAGCATCAGTTGGCAGGGCAAAAGGCCGTGGTGCAGCAATTACGGCAGGCGATAAAACAACTGCTCCTCCCGCTTGGCGGCGAAGAGCAGTGAACGGGCTGGAAGGACAGAATTATTTCTGTTTATCCAGAAAGGTTTTGGTCGCTTCGAGCTGGGCTTGTTCATAAGCCAGACGCGCTTTGATCATATCGACAAATTTAGCTTTTACTTTTGGATCTTTGATGTCATCCAGCTGAGCTTGCAGCTGTTCGGTATCGTGCATGCGCATCATACCGCCGCGATGATCACCATCACGACCTTTCATCATCTTACCTTGATGACGCATCATGCCTGGGCCGTTACCATCAGCATCCGGACCACCAAATGGACAAGGTTGTACCATCGGCGTCGTTGGTGCCGCAGTGCTGACAGCTTCTGTTGCCGCCCAGGTTGCCAGTGGTAAGCCGGTCATCAGGGCGACAGTCAGCAGAGCTTGTTTGCGTGTTAACATGGTATTTCTCCTCTCTCACATCAAATTGTTTTTGCACTATCATTACAGACCATAAATGTCACTGTGCTGTGCCAAAAACAGCCTTTTTTGTAACAGACTTTGCCAGATTAGCCCGCTGACATAATTTGCCATACATTCCTTACGCAACTTTATATACTGATATCACGAGCTTTCGAGGAACCCGCATGAACCAGACCCTGCCGCATATTCTGGTGGTTGATGACCACGCAGAAATTCGTGATTTGCTGAAACGTTTTCTGGAGCAACATGGCTTCAAAGTCACCTGTGCCCGCGATGGTAAGGAGATGAAACGGTTGCTGGAAAACGGCCATTTCACGTTGCTGGTGCTCGATCTGATGCTGCCGGGGGAAGATGGCCTGACGTTGTGCCGCGATCTGCGCGCGCGTTCGTCGTTACCGGTAGTGATGCTGACGGCGATGGGCGAAGAGATGGATCGCATCATCGGGCTGGAGATGGGTGCCGATGACTATCTGGCCAAACCGTTTAACCCGCGTGAATTGCTGGCGCGCATTAAGGCGGTATTACGGCGCGCTAATCTGATGCCCGATGTGCAGGAAGCGTTGCCAGAGCGCTTGCATTTTGATCACTGGCAGCTGGATCTGTCGCGGCGCGAACTGGTCGATGAGCTGGGCGTGGCGATCAGCCTGTCCACCGCCGAATTTGATCTGCTGAAAGTATTCCTCGAACGCCCTAAACGGGTGTTAAGCCGTGATCAGCTGCTGGACATGGCGCGTGGGCGCGAAGCACAAGCCTTTGATCGGGCGATTGATACACTGGTCAGCCGTTTACGCCGTAAGCTGGAAGTCGATCCGAAAAAACCGGAACTGATCAAAACCGTCTGGGGTGGTGGTTATATGTTCAGTGCTGAGGTTAGGCATGACAACTAAGCTGCCTTCTTTCTGGCGTCGCTGGTTGCCGCAAAGCATTACCGCCCAGATCCTATTGCTGGCATTGGCCGGTTTAATTCTGGCGCAAGTGCTGGGGTTACAGATCTATCGTTCCGAACGGGATGAAGCGTTGGGGCTGGTGAACAGCCGCAATGCCATGATCCGTCTCTCTTCGGTGGTGCGTCTGCTCAGCAGTTCGCCAGCCCAATTGCATGAAGAGATCTTGCGCGCCAGTCGCAGCGAAACGCTGATGATGCGCATTCAGGATGTGCCGCTGTCGCCGAGTGAACATAACGATCAGTACGAAAATATCTTCCGGCGTTTATTGGACTATCCGAATAATCTCAGTATTCAGATCAGTGCTGAGCGGGTTCGTGATATGCCGCCACCCACTATGTTTCAGCAAATGCATCAGCAGGTGCGCGAGAGTCAGGGTCGGTCGCGTAACGGGCTTCCGCCACCACTCTGGCAGCGAGATGTGCGCATGTATGGTGCCATCGAGTTAGTGGATGGCAGCTGGCTCAATTTCAGCTCGCTGGCCGATCGCGAGCCACCCACCTGGTCGCCGGGATCACTCTTGAGTTTGTTGCTGGTCGCGCTGTTGATCGGCGCGGTGCTGGTGGTCTTGTTGCGTCGCATTACCCGCCCGCTGAAATTACTGGTGCAGCAGGCGGAACAGTTTGGCCGTGGTGCCGCTATTCCACCGTTAGGTGAAACCGGTCCACGGGAAGTGGCGGAAACACTGGCGGCGTTTAACCGCATGCAGTTGCGGCTGAACCGCTTTGTGCAAGATCGCACGCAGATGCTGGCGGCGATTTCACATGATTTGCGCACCCCACTAACCAGCCTGCGACTGCGTTGTGAATTTTTACCGGATGGTGAAGATCGCGACCGCATGCTGCAAACACTGGCACAGATGGAAAGCATGTTACATGCGACCTTAAGTTTTGCCCGCGATGAACATCAGGGCGAAGAGAACCGCAATGTTGATCTGGTGAGTTTGTTGCACAGCCTGTGTGATGACTATGAAGATAACGGCCAGCCGGTCGAGTGTTATGCCGAAGGTAAACGGGTCTATCAGTGCCGGCCGGAAGTGTTGCGTCGCGTATTACAAAACCTGATCAACAACGCGTTGAAATATGCCGGCGATGCGGAAGTGTCGTTAGAGGCGACCTCTACAGCGATTTTGATCCGCGTGCGAGACCACGGCGAAGGTATTCCGGAAGATCAACTGGAGGCGGTGTTCAAACCGTTTTTCCGTCTCGATACCGCGCGGAACACCGAAGATGGCAGTGTGGGTTTGGGGCTGGCGATCGCGCGCACCCTGATCCATCAACATGGCGGCGAATTACGGCTCTCGAACGCACCGGATGGCGGCTTGCTGGCGGAAATTCAGTTACCGCTTTAAGCTGGTGGGGCAAACCTGCTTGGTTTCCCCCGGTGAAATCCGTATAGTCGTTGGGTTTTCCTGACAGGATTGAAAGAGCATGTTTCAAGATAACCCGTTACTGGCGCAGCTCAAGCAGCAGCTTCGCGACAATCTGCCGAAAAAAGAGGGGGTCGTTCGTGCCTCCGATCGTGGTTTCGGCTTTCTGGAAACCGATCATCGGGGCGAAAGCTACTTCATTGCACCACAGCAGATGAAGCGTTTGATGCACGGTGACCGGATTATCGCGGTGATCCGCGCGGAAAACGGCAAAGAACAAGCCGAGCCGGAATCACTGGTGACCCCGTTCCTGACCCGTTTTGTGGCGCGCATCAAGGTGATCAAAGATCGCTTGTTTGTGGTGCCTGACCATCCGGTGATGAAAGATGCGATCAAAGCCCGCCCGATGAAAGGACTGGATGAAAGTCAGTTCAAAGAAGGCGACTGGGTGATCGCGAATCTGAAACGTCACGGCATGAATGATGCCAGTGGTCATTTCGCCGAAATTACCGAATACGTCACGCATAACAATGATCCAGAAGCGCCGTGGTGGGTGGTGTTACGTCGCCATGATCTGCCACGTTGTGCGCCGGATATTGAGCAGGAATGGCAACTGCGTGACGAAGGTCTGACGCGTGAAGATCTGACTGCGCTGCCGTTTGTCACTATCGACGGGGAATCAACCCGCGATATGGACGATGCGTTATATATCGAAAAAACCGCTGACGGCTGGAAAATGCTGGTGGCGATTGCCGACCCGACTGCCTATATCGAGCCGGGCAGTGCGCTGGATCTGGAAGCGTCCAAACGGGCGTTTACTGTCTATTTGCCGGGCCGCAACATTCCGATGATCCCGCGTCACTTGAGTGACGAGCTGTGTTCACTGCATGAAGGTGAAGAGCGCCCAGCGCTGTGCTGTGAAATGCTGATCACCGCCGACGGTGAGCTGTTACCGGAGCCGCGCTTCTTTGCTGCCAATATCCGCTCACAAGGCCGTCTGATTTATGATCAACTGTCCGACTGGCTGGAAAACGGCTGCGCGGAAGGTTTTACGCCGGCACCAGCCATCGTCGAACAGATCGAACAGCTGCAAGCCGCTACCACAGCACGTCAGAACTGGCGCAAAGAGCACGCCATTCTGTTTAAAGATCGTCCGGACTACGATTTTGAACTGAACGAAGCCGGTGAAGTGGTGGCGATCCATGCATCATTCCGCCGCAGCGCCAACAAGATCGTGGAAGAGGCGATGATCGCCGCCAACCAATGTGCCGGTGATTTCCTGGCCCGTAATCCGGGTTACGGCATTTTCAACGTGCATGCCGGTCTGGATGTTGAGAAATTCAAAGGCGTGCAGGAATTACTGCAGCAACACGAAGCGCCATTGACCGACGAGACGCTGCTGACGCTGCCGGGCTTTTGTCAATTGCGTCACTGGCTAGATGCACAACCAACCAGCTATCTGGATAACCGCATTCGCCGTTTCCAGACCTACGCACTGATGTCGGCAGAACCGGGCCCGCATTTTGGTTTAGGTTTGAGCCATTACGCGACCTGGACCTCACCGATCCGTAAATACGGCGATATGATCAACCATCGTATTCTGAAGGCCATCATCAGCCAGCAAGCGGTGCCGGTGCGCGCCGATGCCGCACTGACCGATGCACTGAGCTTGTCACGCCGCAGCAACCGCATGGCGGAACGTGACATCGGTGACTGGTTATATGCCCGCTTCCTGTTGCCAGCTGTCGCATCAGGGCAGGTGTTTGATGCCGAGATCATGGATGTGATGCGCAGCGGTATTAAAGTACGTCTGCTGGAAAACGGTGCGGTCTGTTTCGTGCCGGGCAGCCTGATCCTGAAAGACCGTAAGCGTTTCACCTGCAACCATGACGAAGGTCGTGCAATGTTGGATGGTGAAGTGTATTACGAATTGGGTCAGACCATTCAGGTTAAACTGCAGGATGCGATTGAAGCAACCCGCACGCTGATTGCCATTCCAACCGAGTTGCCGCCAGCGGCCGCGCCGGTAGTGACCAAAGAAGCACTGGCGGAATCAGAACACGAGCTGATGGATGAGTTGCTGACCGAGCCAGCGGATACGGCGCCGGAACAAGACGAAGCCTAATACGCAATCACTGCGTTTGGTGAGTCAAAAATAAACCCTGCTTTATCGGCAGGGTTTATTTTTTCTGCGAGTCAGGCTTTTTCTTTCTGTTCACTGCGCCAGCAGTTTTTCCATCCAGCGCTGGGCCATCAATGCTTGTTCGCCACTGATTTTCGGCGTGGTTTGATTGGCCACACAGTCCAGAAAATGTTCCACCATCGGCACAAAGCCGCGTAACTCTAATATAGTCTGCCAGCTACCGGCGGTAGATACACAGATCTTGCCGTCACGCTCTTCTTCCAGGCGGTTTAAATCACGCACTCGCATCACCGCGCCATGGGTGATCACTTCCAGTGTTTCCGCCTGCGAACCGGCATCGCGGTGCATGGCGGTCGTGATCAACTTGTTGTCATGGCGGAATACATGACCGGCAAAGATCAGCTCGTCTTGTACCGTTGCATTAACTTGGCCGGCAAGCAACGACAGATCACCGTCGCACAACCAGAGTACAGTATCCAGCAGATGCAGATAGTCATCGAACATGGTAAAGCGTAGTGGATTACTGATGCCATGAATGCGGTGTTTTTCAAAACGAATAGCGGAAGCGGAAGGCATTTGCGTCTTGATGGTTTGATAAAATGGTGCAAAACGGCGATTAAAACCGACCATCAGCGTGCGTTGCTGTTTTTCCGCCAGTGCCACTAGTGCTTCGGCCTGATCGAGCGTATCGGCTAACGGTTTATCGATATAAACGTGCAACCCTTTATGTAGCAGATGTTCGGCGATTTCATAGTGAGCTGCGGTGGCACTGTGTACGAAGGCGACATCACAGTTTGCAGCCAGTTCATCCAGTGAGAAAAAAGCAACGATACGATATTGCTGACAGAGCAGGCAGTTTTTCTGTTGATTGGGGGTATAGGCGCCCACCAGTTCCCAGTGTGTGGCCTGCGATAAGATCGGCAGATAGACTTTCTGCGCGATACCACCTAAACCGACAATTCCGACCCGTAGTTTACGCATGCTGTCTCCTTTTTCTGCTGAGATAACAGCATGGTAGTGTTACAGGTAACAGCGAGGCAAGTTGGAACTAAATATCCGTCTGCGTTCTGTTACCTGTCAGACATTTCGGTTTAGTTATGTGATCGCCGAGCTGAATCATATTTTTGTTGCAGATAAAGATGAAATGCAAATACAAATGATATAAATTATCATCTAAAGCTTGTGAGGATGATAATTATGCATTTCAGTGTGACGGAATTAGTGTTGATTGCCTTCATTGCCATTGTGTTATTTGGCACTAAAAAGGTTCGGATGTTAGGCGGCGATGTGGGCCATGCGATCCGTGACTTCCGCAAAGCAATGCATGAACAACCCAAAACCGATGATAAAACCGAGACTGTGGTTAGCGATAAACAAGGCTCATAACGCGTGTTTGATATTGGCTTCAGCGAACTGATCTTGTGCGCGATTGTTGCACTGGTGGTGTTCGGGCCGGAAAAGTTGCCTGCGTTATTGCGGGATGTCAGCGCGTTCCGGCGGCAGGTGAGTCAGCTCTGGAGTAACGCCCGGCAGTCACTGCAAAAAGAGCTGGATGCTGTTGCGGCCAATGATACACCACAAGATCCGCGCTAATGACCCTACTTGCTCATCTGTTGGAACTGCGCCGCCGCTTGCTGCATTGTCTGCTGGTGTTAGTGGTGTTGTTTCTACCCTTAAGTTATTTTGCTAACGATATCTACTATTTGCTGGCCAGCCCGTTACTGGCGGTATTACCGCACGGTACCAGCATGATCGCCACCGCTGTTTCCACTCCATTTCTGGTGCCACTGAAACTGACCTTGTTGGTCGTTCTGCTGCTGGCATTGCCTTATCTGTTATGGCAAGTGTGGGGTTTTCTGGCGCCGGCATTGTATCGTCATGAGCGACGATTATTAATGCCGCTGCTCTTTGGCAGTAATCTGCTGGTATATGCCGGGTTTGGGTTTGCCTATTGGGTGGTGTTGCCGCTTATTTTCCGTTTCATGGTTGGCACCTTACCGGCTGGCGTCAGCATGGCGACCGACATCAGCAGTTATCTCGATTTTGTGTTGACGATGTTTTTCTCGTTCGGTGCCGCCTTTCAGCTACCGCTGGTGGTGGCGATGTTGTGCCGCACCGGTATTACCTCCGTGCCAACACTAAAAGAGAAACGCCCACATTTTATTGTGCTGGCGTTTATCGTCGGTATGTTGTTATCCCCACCGGATGTGTTGTCGCAAACTCTGCTGGCGGTGCCGTTATGTTTGTTATTCGAGGCCGGTTTGCTGCTGGCGCGCTGGTGGAAACCAGCAACAATCCTTGTCTCTGCTGAGCAGCCGCGTTAAGCCGCAACCGTCTGGTGTCTGTCAGCCGATGAAGTTCAGCTTATGAAATTTAGCTTATGAAATAACAACGCCAGCCCAAAGCCGGTCAAGATCACGCCGGCCCCGCGTTCTATCAGATAGAGCTGGTGATTCAGTACCCGTTGTAGTCGGTGATGACCGATCAGCATGGCGAGCAGCAGATCCCAGCCTAATACCGCGAAAAACATCCAGACGCCGCAGAAGCCTTGTTGCCACAAGGTGACGTTATTACCCCAAATTACCGCCAGCAAGCTCATATAAAACAGCGCATTTTTCGGATTCAGTAGGGCGGACGACAGACCAATCACAAACTGTCTGCCAGACGTTAAGGCATGGGTTTGTTGTTGTAATTGCAGTTGGCGCATCGGGCTGCGGATGAGTTGATAGCCCAGCCAACACAGATACAGCGCACCCGTTATTTCCACCGCTGTAAATAACCAGGGTTGTTGTGTCAGGCCATGCCAACCGCTAATCGCCAGCAGAATATAGACCGCATTGCCGGTAGCGATCCCCAGACAGATAAAGGCACTGCCCGCTAACCGATGCCGGATGGCATGCCCGGTCAGCAGAAAGAAATCCGGGCCAGGGCTTAACAAGGCGACGAAATGGGCTAACACCAACGCGGGGAAGGCGGTTGGGATCAAATGGGCAAGTGTAAACATGGTTATCTCCGCGAGTTATTCTGGAGATAAGGCTAACGATTAGCGGTTAACGAATATTGTCAAAAATTGATCTGGCTTGCTGATATTGGCCGGGCGTGGCAGTGGTATAGGCAGTGAAGGCTTTATGAAAATGGCTCTGATCGCTAAACCCAGTGGCTTGAGCGACATCGGTGATGGGCATGCCGTCACGCAACAATGCTTTTGCCAGCGTAATGCGGGCATTATCGGCAAAGGCCATCGGGGAAATGCCCACTGCCTTTTTGAACAAGCGGATCAACGTCTCTTTACTTAAAAGCAATTCGTCGGCCAGTTCCTGCAATGAAGGTTTGCTGCTGAGGTCTTGTAACAGCCGCTGTCGCAGGAAACGCACGGCTTCGTTTTCAGCTACCGGCTCTGGTGCGGTGTGATGACCATGATCTAACAAGGTGAGCAGGAACGAGGTGGCTTCAGCGATCGAACATGGCTGCTCAGGCTGTTGTAGCATGGCGACAAAAGATAAATAACGGGCAAACAGCAGCGGATCAGCAACAATAACCGGCTGGTAATGCAGTTGCTGGATGGGTTGGGCGTAAAGTTGCGAGAGTTGTTGCAGACACCAGGCTTTTTCGAGATACAGCATGTGGTAACTGCGGCTTTGCCCGACGACGGGGTTACAGCTGTGCAGTTCATCCGGGCCGATAAAAATCAGCTGACCGGGTTGGAGGGTATATTCTTTATTTTGATAAGTGACCAGTGTATTGCCACTGACAATTGCGCCGATCGACAAGCCCGGATGGCTGTGCAGTTTATAGGCGCGATCGCTGTGTTGAGTGCTGCGCAGTTCGATATGTGGCAGCTGCGGGTGCAGCCAAAAGGCTTGTTCGATATGACGCGGCTGTGACATTGCCATTCCCGGAACTAACATGCTGACGCGAATTGTGGCTATCGCCTAGACTACGCGAAAGTCGCCTGTTGCGTCAGCATTTTTCCAGTAGATCAGACTAGCGTACGCACACCCACCATCAATAACACTAATGCCAGTGATGTTTGTAGTAAGCGGCTGGACAATTTAGTCGCCAGCAGACTACCTAGCACCACGGCCGGCAGCGAACCCATCAACAGATTTAACAGCATGTGCACGTCGACCATTCCAGTGAACGCATAACCGATGCCTGCAACCAGCGCGAGAGGAATGGCATGTACGATATCAGAGGCGACCAGCGTGTGTGGTTGCATCCGGCGTGGGTAGAGATACATCAGCAGTACGCTGCCTAACGCACCGGCACCGACTGAGGTCAGTGCAACACACAGCCCCAACATACCGCCGGCAAACACAGTCGTTTTGGGTTTCAGCGCTTCGGGTTTCACCTCTGCACCATGAGCTTGTGGGCGAATACGTTTTAGCAACAGTGGCGAGGTAATCAACCCAACCGCAGTCAGTACGATCAGAAAACCGATCGCTTCGGTTAACCAGCTGACTTTTTGAAACTTCATGCCGAAATGGATCAATGTCACGGTAATGATGGCAATCGGTAAACTGCCAGCCCACAAATGCTTCACAATCTGCCAGTCAATTTTGCCCGATTTATGATGGGTTTTGGCAGCAACGAGTTTAGTAATCGAAGCAAACCATAAGTCGGTTGCTACCGCAGTAACTGGGGATACATTAAATACCAGCAGTAAAATAGGTGTCATCATGGCACCACCGCCAACACCAGTCAGACCAACGACGAAGCCAGTTAAAGCACCTGCTAAGATATAAGGTACGTCGATCATTGCCCATCCTTAAGATGCCTACCGAAATTGTATTTCCGGATAGTGGTGAAGAGAATGTGTGCATCCTAAAGCAAAAGTCTTAGATATTTATTTGCTTGTTTGTGATAACTATTGCCACTTTTGGTATATGCGAAATACCTAATTAAAATTGCGGGTAAAAAAAGCCGGTATAAGCACCGACTTTAGACTGCAGAGTGTGTAACCACGTTGAATTCTGAATGGGTGGTACGGTTTCTCGGTTTAGTTTTGCTTGCTGCGCATCATCTCTTTTTCTAACGCTTCCGCCAGTTTGATGATGCCGGGTTTGATGGCTTCCGGGCGAATAGCGTTGAAACCTAAGCGGAAGAAATTCTGTGGGGCATGCTCTTCCAGAAAATGATTTACGCCGGGTTCGATGAGCACACTGCTGTGTGCGGCCCGCCATGCTAAACGCTGTGTATTAATTTCTGCGGGTGCTTCCACCCAAAACGCAGTGGCGCGAGTGCTGTTATAACGGCACTGTGGCAGGTATTTATCCAGCGCATCTTTGAGCAGACTCCAGCGATAGGCAGAGTTTTCGCGGTAACGGCGTAAATACGTTTCGTAATGACCTTGCGCGAGAAAATGTGCCATCTGGTATTGAATGTAAGACGGCGGATGGCGATACATCAGGCGACGCAATGCGCGCAGCTCATCGATCAGTTCCGCTGGCCCAACCAGATAACCGAGACGTAACCCCGGCGATAAAGCTTTTGACAGGCTGCTGATATAGACCACCCGGCCACAGGTATCGTTCGCTTTGAGTGCGGCCCGTGGGTGTGGTTCGATATTGGTGTCGGAGTCAAAATCATCCTCAATGATGATTTGGTTGTGCGTAATGGCATGTTGCAGCAATTGCTGGCGGCGGGCGTTACTCATACCGATGCCAGTAGGTGCCTGATGGCTGGGGGTGACATAAAAATAGCGGCACTGTGCAGATGCTTCTGTCAGTGCCAGCCCTTCGGCATCGACGTTATGCGGTACAATCTGTGCGTTTTGCAGAGCAAAGGTATTAATTGCTTCGCGAAACACCGGGCTTTCAACACCGACTTTGGTACCCGCTTTAAACAACAATTGCGACAGCAAACTCAGCGCATTTTGCGTGCCCAGTGTGAGTAATATTTCATCGCTGTTGGCCATGATGCCGCGTTTCGGTAATACCCGTGTGCGTAACTGCTCGATAAGCATCGGCGAGTCTTGGTCGACCAGATCGTGCAACCAGTGATGATCGCGCATACCCCCCATGACCTTGCGCGATGCCTCTCGCCACTGCTCCATCGGGAACAATTCCGCATCCGGCTGCCCATAAATGAACGGGTAATCGTATTTCATCCATTGGGCGGGCTTCGTGATGGTCAGATAATCACTTGGGCAAACATTGAACAAATCGCCCCATTCGGGTGCATTGATTGCGGCATCCTGATGAACGATCACCGGGGCTTCTTCTTCGCATTCCTGTGGATGATAACGTGGATCAACGTAATAGCCACTCCGTGGACGGCTCACCAGATAACCATCATCACGCAAACTTTCATACACCAACGCCACGGTATTACGGGAGATCCCCAGCTGTTCGGAGAGGTTGCGGCAGGAAGGCAGTGCTTCTTCCGGTAAAAAACGGCTGGCCAGAATGGAGCTGACCAGCGCTTCCCGTAGCTGCTCTTGTAATCCTCGGTCATCGGCGAAATCGATTTGAAGGCTATGTTCAATCATCAGCTTCACCCTGTAGATATCTTTGAAAGGAATGATTAGCAATTGGCATGCCCCTTCTGGCCCAACTGGCCAGCTTTTTCAAAAAATCTGGCTCTGTTCGTCAGCGCAATAACCCGATAAAAGTGAAAAAGAGGGCTGAGGCCTCGTCCTGAACAACAGGAAACGCATTTCTACCAACCATTCTGGTTTGGGTGAATCACAGTGAGGTGAATCGATGAAAAAGAAATTGTTAGGATGCAAAGCGGTTTTTCAGGCACTGACCAGTTTAGCGCTGGTTTTCTCTATCGGCGTACAAGCGGCTGATTTAGCTGAGATCGAGAAACGCGGTGCACTCAAAATTGCCACCGAAGATGATTATGCACCATTTAACTTTATCACCGATGGTAAACCGGATGGTTTCCACAAAGACGTACTGGCAGAACTGAAAGCGTATACCAGCAAATTCAAATTGGAACAGAGCATTCTGCCGTGGACGGGTTTGCTGGCATCAGTGTCGGCCGGGCAATATGACGTAGCCATTACGGGCGCGTTGGTCACGGATGATCGCCTGAAAGTATTTGATTTTGTGGCACCTGTAGCTTCGGCACAACACTACTACGTGAAGCGTGCCGGCGACGATAGCATCAAGAGCGTCGCTGATTTGAATGGCAAAACGATGGGGGTGCAAGCGGGTAGCGCGTTGCTGGCTCGCTTACCGGAACTGGAGGCTATGCTGGCCAAAACCGGTGGCAAACTGGGCGAGGTGGTGGAGTATCAGTCTTACCCTGAGGCCTATGCCGATCTGGCGAATGGCCGCCTCGATTACGTCATTAATGCCGTCATTTCCGTGAATGATTTGGTCAAAGCCCGACCCGGCGTGTTTGAAAAAGGCCAGGCAGTGTCCGGCAATGGCTTTGTGGCGTGGCCAGTGCCGAAAAATAATCCTGAGCTGGTTAAATTCCTCAATGGATTTGTTAAGCACCTGAAAGAAACCGGCAAGCTGAAAGCGCTGCAAATAAAATGGTTTGGTGAGTCCTTTGACAGTTTACCGGATGAAGCGATCACTTCGGCTGAACAATTCCATCAATTAGCCGGATTGAAATAGTTCCTGCATCGCACCTGACAGGCCAAATTAAAGTCAGGTGCGTTTTTCATAATAACGTGATGTTTTAGTTTTTATGCAGGAGCACAGCCCATGACTTTCAAAGCGTGGTTATTATTGCTGGAAGGTGCCTGGACGACGATTTGGATATCCGGCATCTCGATTGTATTGGGGCTTACCATCGGGTTAATCATTGCGATTGTTCGCCGTCAGAAAATTCCAATCATTGATCATCTGCTGGCGTTGTATATCAGTTTGGCGCGTGCCACTCCGCTGGTCACTTTAGTGTTATTTCTGTTTCTGTCGTTGCCGTCGATTGGCATTAATCTGAATAAACACACCGCAGCCATTGTGGCGCTGACGCTGAATACCGCTGCGTTTAATGCCGAGATCTGGCGTTCGGCGCTGGAAAATTTTTCACGCGATCAGCGCGAGGCGGCGCAAGCGATTGGCATGACGGAATTGACCTTTTTCCGTTACATCATGCTGCCGCAGATTGTCACCGTGAGCCTGCCGGCCCTGGTCAACGAGATGTCGTTTTTGATCAAAGGCAGCCCGGCTATTGCGGTGATTGGCTTGGTGGATTTAACCCGCGTCACCAACCGGATTGCCGCGGTTACCTATGACCCGCTATTCCCTATCTTAGGGGCTGGATTGATCTACATGGTGATGATCTCTGTGCTGGTCAAAGCACAGTCATTAGCCGAGAAGAAAGCCCGCCGGTTAGCAGTTTAAAAGGATAACGCGATGAATGAATGGACGATCATCTGGGGTGCGCGCGAGGCCTTTTTCAATGGCTTTTTGAAAAGCATCGCCCTGTTTGCCTATTCGGCAATGCTGGGTCTGCTGCTGGGCTGTGTGCTGCTCTATTTGTTGGAAGGAAAAGACAATTTCGCGCGTCGTGGCGTCAAAGCTTTCATCAATGCCATGCGCACGCTGCCGTTTCTGATTTTGGCTTATCTGTTGTATTACGGTTTGCCAAAATTGGGCCTGCGGATGTCGGCGGATACAGCGGGGCTGATTGCCTTAACAATTTATCATGGTGCCTATTTTTGTGAGATTTTCCGCAGTCAACGCTTGGTGATGCCGGTGGGGTATATCGAAGCCGCATTGGCACACGGCTTCCGCCATCATGTGATTTTCTTGCGTATTTTATTGCCGAATGTGGTGATGAATACACTGCCGCTGATTGGTAATCAGCTGATCATCTGCCTGAAAGACACCGCCTTTCTCAGCATTATCACTGTGCGAGAAATTACTGCCGCTGCGAACAGCGTGCAATCGACCTATTTTATTCCACTAAAAGCCTTTCTGGTGGCCATTTTGCTCTATTGGCTGATAAGTCTGATTATTGAATCTGCCATCAAACAAGTTAGCCGTCTGGGGAAAAAGCGAGGATTTAATCATGCCTGATATGCCAGCGATCACGGTCAAAAACATCTCTAAACAATTTGATAACGTGGAAGTGTTACGCGATATCAATCTCACGGTTAAAAAAGGCGATGTGGTGAGTATTTTGGGTTCCTCTGGCTCAGGGAAATCGACGTTGCTGCGCTGTATGAATTGGCTGGAGCAGCCCGATCGGGGCGCGATTTATATCGGTGATGAACGCTTAGGCGTCGATGAGCATAAAAATGAGCCGATGGGGAATCGACAACTGGCGAAAATGCGTGAACGAGTCGGCATGGTGTTTCAGAGTTTTAATTTGTGGCCGCATCTGACTGTGCTGCAAAATGTCACCGAGGCGTTACTGCATGTGAAAAAACTGCCGAAATCCGAAGCCGTTGCGATTGCTACCCAGCAGTTGGAAAAGGTCGGCATGCTAGAAAAACAGCACAATTACCCCATCACACTATCAGGCGGGCAAAAACAGCGCGTTGCGATTGCGCGTTCGCTGGCAATGAGCCCCGAGGTGATGTTGTTTGACGAGCCAACCTCCGCGCTTGACCCTGAGCGTGTGGGCGAAGTGCTGGCGGTGATGAAAAAACTGTCGCAGGAAGGCTACACCATGGTGGTGGTGACGCATGAGATGGAGTTTGCCCGTGCGGTTTCCAATCAGGTGGTGTTTCTGGAAAAGGGTAAACTGATTGAACAAGCACCGCCGGAAGAGTTTTTTACGCGCCCGAAATCAGAGCGAGTTCAGCAGTTTTTGCAAACGGTGCGGCAATAATCGCCCCCATAACTCAGATGGCCGTTCGGGTTTCTAAGGATAGCGTCGCCGTTGAGGTATCCAGCATTTCAGCCGCTCCTGCTGCGCAAGCGCGCCTGACTCAGGTTCGCGTGTCAACAGAGACTCACCAAAATGGTGGATTAATGAAAGAGATGCTGGCTCCGCACTTTTCTGTAAAAGCGATCGATGGGGTTCAGGCACAAGAACATCTGTCTCAGGTGCAAATCCCTGTTGGGAATTAATGCTCAGGTGTCTTTAGATTGCAATGCAGCAACAACAGGAAGACCTGAAAGCCGCAGGTAACCAGAAACAGGAATACATCAATGTGTGTGAGGATAATTTTATAGGCAGCGGACGAGATTGGTACGCTGCCTGTTATATCCGATTAATCGCGATCAATCGCAAAGGCTGACCAGGCCTGACGAGTGGGCATCACTTCCACGCGGTTGATACAGATGTGGTCGGGCAGGGTGGCGATGTAGAACATCTGTTCGGCAATATCTTCCGCGCTTAGCGCTGTTGTTCCACGATACAGTTTATCCGAGGCGGCTTGATCACCTTTAGTTCGCACCAGCGTAAACTCGGTTTCAGCTATGCCCGGCGCCAAATCAGTAACACGCACGCCCGTACCGAGCAGATCGCAGCGCAGGTTATAACTGAACTGTTTAACGAAGGCTTTGGTGCCGCCGTACACATGACTGCCTGGATACGGCCATTGACCGGCTATCGAACCGATATTGATGATCGAGGCACCCGCACCGGTTGCAATGACAGTGGGCAGTAACGCATGGGTTACGTTAATCAGCCCTTTAATGTTTGTGTCGATCATGGTGTGCCAGTCTTCCAGCGCAACGCTTTGTGCTGGGTTTGGCGATAAGGCGAGACCGGCGTTGTTTAATAACGTTTTCACTTGCTTAAATCCTGCCGGCAGATCTGCCACCACTTTCTGCACCGCTTCGCTGTCGCGTACATCGAGTGCGGCATAATGCACCGGCACGAGCGGCAGCAATTCATCAGCCAGTGCTTTCAAGCGATCTTCCCGACGGCCGGTGATCACGAGAGACCAACCTGCCTGCGCAAAACGGCGGGCTGCGGCACGACCAAAACCGGAAGTAGCACCCGTAATAAAAACGACATCACCCATTTGTAGCTCCTGTCTTTTTCTGTTTTAACCGTGAATGGAATGTATTGCCTGAGTCACCAGTGACGCAAGATGACCCACAGCGACATCAAGATAAGTAACGGTGCGATGCCCCGCTGAAACGGCAAATGTCCCCATTGTTGAAAACTTTTCTGACCACAAAAATTACCCAGTAGCGATGGGAATAGCATCAGGCCACCCCAGTGCAATGTGTTGCCATTAATGAGCCCACTGAACGCTAAACCGATGCAGGTACACCCGCTGCAGACTGCAAAAAACAGGATTGCTGTGCTGCGTTTTTGGATAGATGGGATCGGCTGGTTCAGTAAATACACCATCATGGGCGGGCCGCCAGCAGAAGCGGTTGTCATGGCTAAACCTGATGCCATACCGGCCGGGATCGCAAACTGATGATGCAACTTGCGTAGCGGAATATTCAGCCATAACAGTACGCCTCCCAGTAACGAGACGCTACCGACGATCAGACTCATTAACGGGGCCGGTAAGAAATTAACTGCCCACATGCCGACCGGTAACATGAGTACCATGCCGAGCAATAATTCTTTGAGTAAGACTCGGTGATAATCGTGTAATGCCCGAGGGATCAAACTTAAGCAACACACCAGATCTAAGAAGATGGCGGTGGCAATCGCTTGTTGTGCGGGCATCAGCAGATTAAGCCCCAGTACGACTAATACGGCATAACCAAACCCGGAAAAGCCACGGATCAGGGCGGCAATAAAAGCGATAGTAAATGCAGCAATCATCATGCTAATACCGACCCTCCTTGTCGTATTGATGGCATTACTCTACGAACTATTTTTATGGCGACATAGGGCCAGTTTGTGACTTTGGGTGAGACACCAAGAGACAGATTTTGACTGAAAACAGTGTGATGTGATCTGACACAAACACCCGGCGTAACTGGCTCTAACTCTCTCGTAGAATTATTTCTAGTCTGGTTTCATCAGAGTGTGGCTATCGTGTGTTGCTGATTAAGAGCGAGCGCGTTCTGCCGTCGAAACAAGGAACAGTGAGGGCGTATGATGAATCAGGCAATTAACAGTGAGTTGAGCGTATCTAACAACGATGTTTATCAGCTCGACAGAGAATATGTATTTCATTCCTGGTCAGTTCAGGGGGCGCTGAACCCGATGGTGAT
>CALMKU010000354.1 GCA_937866945.1 uncultured Tolumonas sp. | reverse complement strand
ACTAATGTTGGCGTAAAACGTACTGCAGTGTCTTTAGTTCGTCCTGTAGTGCCATTCCAACATGCCGGCCAACCAGTACAAGGTTTGTTATTGATTGCGGCTCAAGATGCGCTGCACAAACCAGTATTAGAACGTCTGGTTGACATGATCAGTGAACAAAACGTGGCTCAACTGTGGGCTGCAGACAGCATGAAAGCCATCAAGCTGCTGACTGAAAAACCTATCGAAGGTTTGGAAGGTGTGTTCACCATCACTAACCCACATGGTCTGCATGCACGTCCAAGTGCGACGCTGGTGAAAGTAGCAAAAGAATTCCAAAGTGAAATCTGGGTTGCCAACCTGGATGGTGATGGCAAATCTGTTAACGCGAAGAGCTTGATGAAACTGGTCAGCTTGGGCGTTAAAAGTGGTCATCGCCTGCAATTTATCGCTAAAGGTGATGATGCACAGCAAGCCATTAGCAAAATTGGTCAGTCAATCGCCGATGGTTTAGGCGAAGGAGCCGGTCATGAGTAAGCCTTTGCTGACTGTGACCCTTAACCCTGCGCTGGATTTAACTGGTCATATTGACCAAATCCAGGTTGGTAGCGTTAATGTGGTCAAATCAGGCAGTCTGCATCCGGCAGGTAAAGGCATCAATGTTGCGCGCGTATTGCGTGATCTGGGTGCTAATGTCGCAGTGTCTGGCATCTTAGGTGCTGGCAACCAGCAGGCTTTCCGTGATTTGTTTGCCCAATGCGGCATCAAAGATCACTTTATGGCTGTACCGGGCGATACCCGTATTAACGTCAAAATGGTGGAAGACAACGGTGAAGTTACCGATCTGAACTTCCCAGGTGTAGCGGTTGCAGACGATGAGCTGAAAGAGTTTGAAGCTCATCTGTTACGTCAGGCAGAACAGTACGAATACATTGTGATGGCAGGTAGTTTGCCACGTGGTATCAGCGCTGAAGCCAGCCGTGATTTGATCGCAAAACTGCAACAGAAAGGTGCGAAAGTGCTGTTCGATAGCAGTAAACATGCACTGGTTAAAGGTCTGGAAGCCAAACCTTTCCTCATCAAGCCAAACGAAGTTGAGTTGGCTGAATGGGCCGGCCGTCCACTGGATACCGAAGCAGATTTGCGTGCCGAAGCAGAAAAACTGCGTGCTGCAGGCATCACGAATGTGGTGATTTCTCGTGGTCCGGATGGTGTTCTGTGGTTAGCAGATAATGAATGGTGGGCTGCTAAACCGCCACGCATGGAAGTGGTCAGCACCGTAGGTGCCGGTGACTCCATGGTCGCTGGTTTTGCCTGGGGTTTAAGCCAAGGTATGGATAAAGAACAAATTCTGCGCCTTGCCTCCGCCGTTTCTGCATTGGCTGTTACCCAAATTGGTGTGGGTGTTCCGAATAAACAGCAACTGGCCGACATGATGGCCCGTATTGACGTTAAAAGATTAAGTTAAGGAATAAACTTATGAATATCGTAATTGTCACCTCTTGTCCGAGTGGCATTGCCAACAGTGTTATCGCCGCAGGTCTTCTGGAAAAAGCGGCTGCATCCCTGGGTTGGAATGCCGTAGTTGAATGTCATAACAGCGTTGAACCAGCAAAATTACTGACCGTCGATGAAATCAGCTCAGCTGATCTGGTCGTCATTGCAGGTAACAACATTGATATTAATCGCTTTACCGGCAAACGTGTTTATCAGGCCGATGTTAGCGATGCAATCCCGGACGCAAAAGCTTTCCTACAAACGGCAGCCGCAGCAGCGACAGTGACGTCAGCTGCAGCGGTTGCTTCTCAGCAAACCCAAGAGAAACCCAAGGTGTCCCCCATGAGCAAACGTATCGTTGCTATAACCGCCTGTCCAACAGGGGTTGCCCATACTTTTATGGCTGCCGAAGCACTGGAAGAAGAGGCAAAAAAACGTGGTTACTGGATCAAAGTCGAAACTCGCGGCTCTGTTGGTGCTAAAAACGCACTGACTGCTGACGAAATCGCGCAGGCTGATATTGTTATCATCGCTGCCGATATCGAATTAGATCTGTCCCGTTTCGCGGGCAAAAAACTGTACAAAACCAGCACTGGCGCAGCCCTGAAGAAAACCGCTCAGGAAATGGACCACGCGCTGGCCAATGAAACCGTGTTCAAAGGCAGTGCTGCAGGCGCGTCTTCTGGTTCTTCAGGTAAAGCTGAACTGCCTGGCGTTTACAAGCATTTGATGACCGGTGTATCTCACATGCTGCCAATCGTGGTTGCCGGTGGTCTGCTGATCGCACTGTCATTCGTATTCGGTATCGAAGCATTTAAAGAAGAAGGCACCATGGCGGCAGCACTGATGAAAATCGGTGGTGCATCTGCGTTTGCCCTGATGGTTCCGGTTATGGCTGGTTTCATCGCGTTCTCTATCGCTGACCGTCCAGGTCTGGCACCAGGTTTGATCGGCGGTATGCTGGCAAGCTCGATCGGTGCGGGTTTCCTAGGTGGTATCGTTGCTGGTTTCATCGCCGGTTATGCCGCTAAAGCCATTGCTGACAATGTGAAACTGCCACAAACCATGGAAGCACTGAAACCAATTCTGATCATTCCATTGTTCGCCAGCTTAATCACTGGTCTGGCAATGATCTATGTTGTTGGTACACCAATCGCTTCTATCATGAAAGGTCTGACTGACTTCCTGACTGGCATGTCTGGTGCGAACGCTATCCTGCTGGGTATTATCCTGGGCGCGATGATGTGTTTCGACCTGGGTGGCCCAGTAAACAAAGTAGCCTATGTATTCGGTACTGGTCTGTTGGCTTCTAACCCTAACGTTCCTAGCCTGCCAATGGCTGCTGTTATGGCTGCCGGTATGGTGCCAGCTATCGGTATGGGTATCGCTACTTTCGTTGCTCGCAACAAGTTCATCGATTCTGAACGTGAAGCTGGTAAAGCGTCTTTCGTTCTGGGTCTGTGCTTCATCTCTGAAGGTGCAATCCCATTCGCAGCGCGTGACCCAATGCGTGTAATTCCATCAACTATGGCAGGTGGTGCACTGGCTGGTGCTCTGTCAATGCTGTTCGGTTGTGGTCTGATGGCACCACATGGTGGTCTGTTCGTACTGTTAATTCCAGGCGCGATCAGCAATGCTCTGATGTATATCGTTGCAATCGCTGCGGGTTCTGCTCTGACTGGTCTGATGTACGCAACTATCAAACCATCTCAGGAAGTACAAACTGCTTAATTGTTTCATCACAAATGGAATGAGCTCCCTCCATTTTTGTGTGCCCCCCCTCCCCGGCTGAATAAGCCGGGGCTTTTTGCTTTCTGACACACAGGTGAAAGGAACCAAAGACAAGGGAAAAACATAAAACACAGTCATGGCTGTGTTTTATTGTTGATGTCGTTAGGGTTTGCTGAGCTTTCACCTGAAGTCAGCAGTAAAAATAAGAGAGAACCGATCACGCGGATCGGTTCTCTTTTTTATTTTCTAAAAAGGAACCTACGGCTTAGGAGGATGATATCGAAAACTGCGGTGAGATAAGATCACAAAGACAAAACAAAGGATGCTTAGCAGGTAAAACAGCAATAGAGAAGGTATGAGTCCAGATAACAAAGAACCCTATCTTCCTTCATGAATGTAGTAGATAAGGTTTATTCAGCCTCTGCGTGTCGATGCTTTACCTGCTTTTCGTGTTCTGAACAAATCTAAACATTTGAATCCATCAGCAATGGCAGGACGACGCTTTCCAGTGCTGTTACCCTTTCAGATCGGGCTCTCTTTGTTCAGCTCAGCTAACACCGAAGAAACAGCCAGCAACAGTGCAGAACGGATCACCTGATCGCGCCGGTTCAATTGCAATTGCTGCAACATCGGGTCGGCATTTTCATCCGGTTCTTCTACCTGCATCATGCTGATCTGTTGCAAGCCATGCAATTTATCAATCAGCTCACGTACACAAGGTTCACCAAAGCGGTGATCATGTATATCACTGACCAGAAAATCACGAATACGGATATAACGTTCAATATCCTGTGACATTTCCAATGAGATTAAACCCAGAGCAAAAATAAGCTTCAGACGAATATTTAGATCCGCCAGTGGCCCTTTGCCATTCAGTAGCGGTTCAATCGCATACTTGACCGCATACTCCTCCTGACGGAAAGCACGACGCATCAGCTGATCAACGCCGTCTTCCAACATATCGACTACTTCGAGGAAGAACCCGCGAGGATTCTCCGGTTCGGTCAGACGTTCAAAAACCGCGTCTTCCTGATAAGTGGGAACTTTAACTTTATTCATATTATTTTGTCTTAATGTGGAAACCCAGAAATCTAATCCAATGCCCTTTTGGTTTTTATTGTTATCAAGTTGTTATCTATTCAGAAGTCTTAAAGCAAAAAGAGAGGGTATTCCCTCTCTTTTCTTACATCACTGTGCCATGCGCTGATATTCGGCAACAATCGTAGCCACACAAGGCTCATCCGCTTTCAGGCCGGTCGCGCGTAACAACGCAGCTTCCACACCGTCTTGCTCGATCCAACCTTGTAACTCAACGGCCTGTGGATCATCTGCATTCTGGTAATGCAATGCTGCTGCGATGCCTTTCAGTAACGCGTCATTTGGTAAACCATATTCCAGTGTCCCCAGCAATGGTTTAGTCAAACGATCTTCCGCACCCAATTTACGCAGTGGCTGACGACCAACACGGTCAATTTCATCCACCAGATACGGGTTCGCAAAACGAGTCAGGATCTTCTCGATATAGGCATGGTGTAACTGACGGTCAAAACCATAACGCGCCACTAACACTTCACCACTTTCCTGCATTGCCTGACGGACGGTGTTCTGAATACCTTCGTCCGCAATTGCTTCACGAATGGTTTTATAGCCAGCCAATTTACCTAAATACGCGGTCACAATATGGCCGGTGTTTAAGGTAAATAGTTTACGTTCTACATACGCCAGCAGATTGTCGGTCAGTTCCATGCCTTGAACGGCAGGGATATCGCCTTTGAACTGATTTTTATCAACAATCCACTCACTGAAACTTTCTACCGTGACCGCTAACGGGTCTTCTTCATTGGCGGCGGCCGGTGGCACGATGCGATCGACCGCTGAATCGACAAAACCAACATACTGTTCCAGCAGGGCATGATATTGCGCCGGTAACTCAGCCAATACCGCCTGTTTCAGCTGGCTAGTACCGCGGACCATGTTTTCACAAGCAATAATATTAACTGGCGCATGGTTACCCTGCTCAAAACGCAGCTGTAATCCACGAGCGATAGTGGCGGCAATCTTAGCCAACACCTGCGGCCCGACTGCCGTTGTAATAATGTCAGCTTTTGCAATCTGAACAATCACATCATTACTGCCAGCCTGTACTGCGGCAATATGACGGATAACGTCGGTGTGCTGAGTATCACCCACCACACGAACCTGATATTCCTGAGAATGATTTAACTGATCAACCAGCTGCGTGTTGGCATCAGCAAAAGTCAGCTCTGCGTCTGATTCTGACAGTAATTTACCGATGAAGCCACGACCAATATTTCCAGCGCCAAAATGTAATGCTTTCATTTATTTTTACTCCTTAAGATCCGGGAAAAGAAGGCCACCGCAGTGGCCTTCCTGCTGTTATGCAGCGCGATGACCGCTGAGCAGTTCCAGTACGAAATTGACATCCGTAGTAGTTGCTAAACGTTCGATCAACGATGGATCATCCAGAGTACGAGTCAGGTTATTGATCACTTGCAGGTGCTCATCATTACGAGCGGCAATACCAATCACCAGACGTGCTACTTCATCTTTTTCCGGACCAAACTGTACACCGGCAGGGTATTGGCAAATAACAACACCGGTCTTCTTCACTTTATCTTTGGATTCAATGGTGCCGTGTGGCACAGCAATTGATTCCCCCAGATAGGTCGATACTAGTTTTTCACGCGCTAACATCGCATCAACATATTCAGGTTCTACACAGCCATTGGCCACCAACATCTCACCAGCCATACGAATAGCGGCTTCTTTATTGTCCGCCTTCAGACCAAGACGGATGTGTTGTGTGCTCAATGTAAACAGTGCAGGGTTCAGACTTTCGCCACGATAAACATCATCGTTAGCGGCTACCGCCTTTGGGAGTCGGCCTTCGCCAGCCTCCTGTAACCGAGCGATCAGGTTGTCATACAGCTGATTATCCAAGAAGTTATTCAGGGAAATATGCTGTGCGTTTGGCGCATGACGACGAGCACGGTCAGTCAGATCACGGTGCGTGATCACGATGTCCGCTTTTTCATCCAGATTATTGATAGCTTGGTTTACCACAGTAATTGGCAGCCCGGCTTTCTCAATTTTCTTACGCAGCAGGCTTGCCCCCATTGCACTTGAACCCATGCCAGCATCACACGCTACAACAATGTGTTTTGCAGTCAGAGGAGAGTGACCATCGTCATTGGCAGCAGAAGAAACAGCGGCATTGCCTTGTTTCATGCTTTTCATCTTGCGAGTAGCACCTTCCAGGTCATCGCTAGTAGTGTTAGTCGCTTGTTGGCGAACGAACACAGAAGCGACCAGGAAAGAAACTACGGTTGCAGCTGTGACAGAGCACAGAACACCAAAGATAGAATCTTTTGGCGTCATCAACAGCACAGCGAAGATAGAACCAGGTGATGCAGGAGAAACCAGACCCGCATTAAACACGGTCAGAGTGAACACACCAGTCATACCACCAGCGATAACAGCCAGGATCAGACGTGGGTTCATCAGCACGTATGGGAAGTAGATTTCGTGAATACCGCCCAGGAAGTGGATGATAGACGCACCGGCTGCTGATTGTTTCGCGTTACCACGACCAAACATCATGTATGCCAACAGGATACCGAAACCTGGACCTGGATTAGCTTCAATCAGGAAGAAGATGGACTTGCCATGTTCAGTAGCCTGCTGGATACCCAGTGGGGAGAAGATACCGTGGTTGATTGCGTTGTTCAGGAACAGAATTTTCGCAGGTTCAACAAAGATAGAAGTCAGTGGTAACAGGCTGTGTTCAACCAGGAAACCTACACCAGCCGCTAAGCCAGCAGACATACCTTTTACAAATGGGCCAATCAGGAAGAATGCAACGATTGCCAACAACATACCGATGATACCGGCAGAGAAGTTGTTAACCAGCATTTCAAAACCGCTTTTGACTTTGCCTTCAATTGCGCGGTCAAAACGTTTAATAGCAAAGCCGCCCAGAGGGCCAGCCATCATCGCACCCATGAACATTGGGATATCAGTACCAACGATAACGCCCATAGTAGTAACCGCACCTACTACCGCACCACGTTCGCCGCCAACTAATTTACCACCGGTATAACCGATCAGTAATGGCAACAGGTACATAATCATTGGGCCAACCAGTTTGGCTAACGTTTCATTTGGCAGCCAGCCGGTTGGAATAAACAACGCCGTAATAAACCCCCACGCGATAAATGCGCCAATGTTAGGCATAACCATGTTGGAGAGAAAACGGCCAAAATTTTGTATCTTGACCTTGGTATCTGGTGATAGCATAAAACACCCCGTTCGATGCCTGATTAATGGTGGATTGTGATAGCGGATTTGCCGATCCGCGATTTGTTTTGTCTCACTAATAAATCTATCACTTTCCCACCCAATCGGGTTGAGAGCGGGGGCTTTTGTGAAGCACATCAATTATTCACGGTGATCACACCCTCTTTGATGTGACCTTCATCACACAAAAACCACCATCTTCTGCCTGCTTTCTGCTCTTGGAGTGGTCAATCGCCTATTTTTTGCGAAGCAGATCACCTTTTGCTTGTGTCACCCCGAAAGCAACTGAGTGACCTAAGTCACATTTTAAATAAAAATACCCAATCGACACTAATAACCCTTCTTTTAGTATTTGACCGCAATTACTTTTGTCTCGTCACATTGCCTATTATAAATATCTAATATACTTAAGCTCGTTTTTGCAATATTCTCTTTTTTAATCAACAGAGCGTCTTCCGTTTAATGTAAAAGGATCTGCAGATGGCGGGCTTCCGATGGATAGTTTTCTTATTTGCGCTCTGTTTCAGCTCTTTTTCCTCTGCAGCTGAGCGTATTGTTCTACAACTGAAATGGGTTAATCAGTTTCAATTTGCCGGCTATTATGCGGCGGTAGAAAAAGGCTTTTATAAAGCCGCGGGTCTCGATGTCGAATTACGCCCGAATGGTTATAACGGCTCATTTGTTTCACCAGTCGATGCCGTGCTCAAGGGCGATGCACAATATGGCATTTCCAATTCCGGGCTGGTGCTGGATTATCTGAATGGTAAACCGGTCGTCGCTCTCGCAGCTACGCTGCAACATTCTGCGGTCAGCTGGATCGTGTTGGAAAAATCCGGCATTAAAAGCATTCACGATATGGCGAAAAACGGTTGATGACCGTCTTTCCGTTAAGTGAAAGTTTGGAGCTGTTAGAAC
This sequence comes from uncultured Tolumonas sp., assembly GCA_937866945.1. GTDB lineage: Bacteria > Pseudomonadota > Gammaproteobacteria > Enterobacterales > Aeromonadaceae > Tolumonas. Next base: position 15,652 of record CALMKU010000354.1, on the reverse strand, counting down.
CCTTCCGCGCCGAGGGTATTCCCCCTAGCAAGCTGCAGCTGGTGCCAACGGGCTTTGATTTACAACCACTCATTGATGGTGAAATTGATGCCTATGATGGTTATGTTACTAATGAGCCCTTCTTGTTGGAAGAAAAAGGCATTCCCTATCGCCTGATCGACCTTCGCACTTATGGCATTGATTTCTATGGTGATGTTTTATTTACTTCCCAGAGTGAACTGAACACCCACCCAGCGCGGGTTGCCGCTTTCCGCAAAGCGAGTATGGATGGCTGGAGCTATGCGATGAAGCATCCAGAAGAGATCATTGATCTCATCATGCAAAAATATGCACCACAGAAAAGTCGTGAACACTTACGCTTTGAAGCTAAGGCGATGTGGAATCTGATGCAGCCTGATATTATCGAAATTGGTCATATGAACCCAGGGCGTTGGTTACGTATATCTGAGGTGATGACGGAGCATCAAAGGCTTGTTGATGCCCAAATGCTGAATCGATTCATATATAACCAGGATGATTATCAGCCCAGCCTGTCACGCTATATCCGAATTGCGGTTATTTCATCAATGATGGCTTTATTACTGGCTGGGATCGCGATCTGGATTTATCGCACTAATCGGCGATTACAACGTGAAGTCGAAGCCCGTCAGCAAGCAGAACAGCAACTTCGCCACTTATCGGAAACAGACGCGTTGACCGGTCTCGCTAACCGACGGGCGTTTGATCAGCAACTACACAAAGAATTTCAACGTTTTCTGCGTTATCGCCACCCGTTCAGTATTGTCATGGTCGATATCGACTGGTTTAAACGCATCAACGATACCTACGGCCATCCAGCGGGTGATCATGTCTTAACCGAGTTCGCTTGGCGTTTGCGCGACCATATCCGGAAAACGGACATTCTGGCGCGGATCGGTGGTGAAGAATTTGCCATTATGATGCCGGAAACTTATCCACTGGAAGCCAAAAAAAGAACCGAGCTATTACAGCAGATTATTAACACTACCCCGTTTCAAATTGCCGGTAGTACTGATGGCCCATTAATGATCACGGCCAGCTTTGGTATTTCATGTGTCGCAGATAATGATCTAGTAGCTGATGCACCGCTCATCCGGGCCGACACCGCACTGTATAAGGCCAAAAACAATGGTCGGAATCAGGTGGTGCTATTCAATGATGAAAACAAACTCACCTTAGTCGTCGACTAACGTACTGATTTTTTAATCATAAAAAAAGCCCTCTTAATTAAGAGGGCTTTTTCGTGTGAAGCGCGAAAATAATTACGCCTTCCACGCTTTCCAAGTGTTGATCAGACCATTGGTAGAGCTGTCATGACTGGTGACTGCCGCGGCAGAGTTCAGCTCCGGCAGGATCTTGTTAGCCAGTTGTTTACCCAGCTCAACACCCCATTGGTCAAAACTGAAGATATTCCAAATGATGCCTTGTACGAAGATTTTGTGTTCGTACATGGCAATCAGAGCACCCAGTGTTTGTGGTGTCATCTGTTTAAACAGAATTGAGTTGGTAGGGCGGTTGCCTTCAAACACTTTGAATGGCACCAGATTTTTAACCTGCTCCAGTGTTTTGCCAGCTGCCAGGAACTCCGCTTCCACTGCTTCTTTTGATTTACCAAATGCCAAGGCTTCAGTCTGAGCAAAGAAGTTGGCCAGCAGTTTCGGATGATGATCACCCACTGGATTGTGGCTGATAGCCGGAGCCAAGAAGTCACAAGGGATCAGCTTAGTGCCTTGATGGATCAGCTGATAGAACGCATGCTGACCGTTGGTACCTGGCTCACCCCAAATGATTGGGCCAGTTTGGTAATCAACAGCATTACCGTTACGATCAACATATTTACCGTTCGATTCCATGTTGCCTTGCTGGAAGTAAGCAGCAAAACGGTGCATGTATTGGTCATACGGCAGGATCGCTTCTGATTCTGCTTCGTAGAAGTTGTTGTACCACAGGCCGATCAATGCCAGCAGCACAGGAATATTTTGCTCATAGCTGGCGGTAGCGAAATGGGTATCCATTTCAAACGCGCCTTCCAGCAGTGCTTCAAAGTTTTCAAAGCCCAGAGACAGTGCGATTGGCATACCGATCGCAGACCAGGAAGAGTAACGACCACCCACCCAATCCCAGAATTCAAACATGTTGGCGGTGTCGATACCAAATTCAGCTACTGCTTTGGTGTTGGTAGACAGTGCGGCGAAATGTTTCGCTACATGAACCTGATCGCCAGCAATATTCACAAACCAGTCACGCGCAGACAGCGCATTAGTCATGGTTTCCTGAGTCGTGAAGGTCTTCGAGGCCACCAGGAACAGTGTGGTTTCTGGATCAACATTTTTCAGCGTTTCTGCAATGTGAGTGCCATCGACGTTAGAAACAAAATGCATCTGCAGGTGATTTTTGAACGGACGCAGCGCTTCAGTGATCATCACTGGGCCTAAGTCAGAACCACCGATACCGATGTTGACCACGTGCTGGATCGCTTTACCGGTATAGCCTTTCCACTCGCCAGAAATGACGTTGTTGCAGAAGGTTTTAATTTTCGCCAGCACAGCGTTTACTTCTGGCATGACGTCTTTACCGTCAACCATCACTGGACGGTTAGAACGATTACGCAATGCGGTGTGCAGCACGGCACGGCCTTCAGTATGATTAATCTTCTCACCATTGAACATGGCATCAATAGCAGAACGCAGATCCACTTCGTGAGCCAGATCGATCAGCAGATCCAGAGTTTCATCAGTGATCAGGTTTTTGGAGTAATCCACCAGGATATTGTCTTTGTAGGTGGTGGAGAACTTGTCAAAACGAGCAGGGTCTGCAGCAAACAATTCACTCAGCTGACGATCTTTATTCGCCGCAAAATGAGCTTCCAGCGCTTTCCACGCCTTGGTCTGGGTAGGATTGATGTTTTTCATCGTGTCACTATTCCTGAGAGTCGATTAATAAACTTTTATTGTCTGCGCACACGTCTCATAGAGCCCCCACTAACGTATGCACAGTGCCGATGATTCAACGCGTAGTTTACACCTTTTTGTATGGATTTGCTGCAACCGGCTATCATTGCTGAACCATCTGCCAGAAGGCATGCAGCAACGGCTCTTCAAGTCTTCGTTTGAGAACACAAAAGCCAACTTCAAACGGTTTAAGTGCCGGAACAGGCTGGATCACGCGCACCTGAGAGGCAAACGTACTGTGTTCAATCACCGCTTCCGGTACCAAACCAATACCACAATCCAGCGTCACCATGCTGACAATAGCTTCATTACCCGCCACTTCGGCATAGATGTTCGGGCTGATGCCTTTATTACGGAACCACTGGTCACAGCGTTTTCGCGCCAGCCCCTGCTGCGACACGATCAAGGGCACCTGCGACCAGTCCGGTTCACCATCTTTTAACCACTGACTGACATTAGTGCTGTTGCGGGGAGCGATAAACACCAACGGCACCCGCTGCAACAGGCAATATTGCAAACGCGCCGGTAAAGCATCCGGGCGCGCCGCAATGGCAATATCGGTTTCTTCCTGCAAAACCTTATCGACGGCCAGTGCCGCATCGCCGGTTTCCAGTTTTAATTCCAATTGCGGATAACGGTGGCGAAAACGGCCCAGCACTTCCGGTAACAGAAAATAGCTGGCGGTAACTGAACAGAACACCCTGATCCGCCCTTGCAGCGCTTCTCGCGGATGACGCAAATCATCACGCAGATCCTGCCACTCCTGTAACCAGCGTTCTGCAAAACCCAACAAGCGTTTGCCTTCGTTGGTTAACACAACGCTGCGGTTATCCCGTTCAAACAACGCACAGCCGGTTTCCTGCTCCAGTCGTTGCATGGTTCGACTTAATGTCGACGGGCTGACCGCCATCTGATTGGCGGTATTGGCAAAATGCAGCGTATGCGCCAAATGGGTAAATAACGATAAGGTACGGAAATCCATGACTTACTCCACGTTGCAAAAAACGCAATATTTAGTTCTAAATATATCATTTCCAGCAATGTCATTGCTCGTTTATAGTAATGCAGTTTTCGGACTCTGACCGTTATCAGACCCTATACAGCAATCTCAATTTCAGCATGGAGCTATTCCAGATGGCTAACTACTTCAATACCCTGAACCTGCGTCAGCAGTTAGAACAATTAGGCAAATGTCGTTTCATGAACCGTGACGAATTCGCCAGCGAATGCGATTTCCTGAAAGGCAAAAAAGTCGTGATCGTCGGCTGTGGCGCACAAGGCCTGAACCAAGGTCTGAACATGCGTGACTCAGGTTTGGACGTTTCCTACGCTCTGCGCGCAGAAGCGATTGCTGAAAAACGTAAATCATTCAAACAAGCCTCTGAAAATGGCTTCGTTGTGGGCACTTACGAAGATCTGATCCCGACTGCTGATCTGGTAGTAAACCTGACTCCGGACAAACAGCATACTGCCGTTGTTAAAGCGGTTATGCCTCTGATGAAAGATGGTGCTGCACTGGGTTACTCTCACGGTTTCAACATCGTGGAAGAAGGCACTCAGATCCGTAAAGACATCACTGTGGTCATGGTTGCACCAAAATGCCCAGGTACTGAAGTACGTGAAGAATACAAACGTGGTTTCGGCGTACCAACCCTGATCGCTGTTCACCCAGAAAACGATCCGAAAGGCGATGGTCTGGCGATTGCTAAAGCATGGGCTGCAGCAACTGGCGGTCACCGCGCGGGTGTTCTGCAATCGTCTTTCGTGGCAGAAGTTAAATCTGACCTGATGGGCGAACAGACCATTCTGTGCGGCATGCTGCAAGCTGGTTCTATCCTGTGCTACGAAAAAATGGTTGCTGATGGCATCGATGCTGGCTACGCAGGTAAACTGCTGCAATTCGGTTGGGAAACAGTCACTGAAGCGCTGAAACAAGGTGGCATCACTGCCATGATGGATCGCCTGTCAAACCCAGCAAAACTGCGTGCGTTTGAACTGGCTGAAGAGATGAAAGTGCTGATGCGTGCGCTGTTCCGCAAACACCAGGACGATATCATCAGCGGCGCATTCTCCAGCGGTATGATGGCTGACTGGGCTAACAACGACGCTGACCTGTTCAGATGGCGTGAAGAGACTGGCGCATCTGCTTTTGAAAATGCACCAGTATTCGATGGCGTGATCGCTGAACAAGAGTACTTCGACAACGGCATCCTGATGGTAGCTATGGTGAAAGCAGGCGTTGAGCTGGCATTCGAAACCATGACTGAATCAGGCATCATTGCTGAATCTGCTTACTACGAATCACTGCACGAACTGCCGCTGATCGCGAACACCATCGCTCGTAAACGTCTGTACGAAATGAACGTGGTTATCTCTGACACCGCAGAATATGGTAACTACCTGTTTGCTAACGCAGCAGTACCATTGCTGAAAGAACACATCATGCCGAAAGTTGGCACTGACGTGATCGGTAAAAGTCTGTCTGTAAAAGATAACGGTGTAGACAACGTTGTGCTGGTTCAGGTGAACGAAGCCATTCGTAATCACCCAATCGAGCAGGTTGGTAAAGTGCTGCGTGGCTACATGAAAGACATGAAACGTATCGCGGTTGGCGGTTAATTCCAGCGCGGTTACGTAAACAAAGCCCGGCTTAAGCCGGGCTTTTGCTTTTTAGCATGTTATTTTTTCTGGAGCGGAATAAATAACAACAGATCCCAGTATCCGTCCTGATTACCGTTATTCAGATATTGTTCAAAACAGGGGCCATCCCCCAATTGAAACGCACTTTGTGGCAACCATTGGTTAAATAGCGCCAGCCAAGGTGTGGCAAAATCATTATTCTCCACGCGACAGGCATACATTGCATAATCGCCGGCTGGAATGATCTGCAACTGCACATCGCCATCAACTTCGGTATCGTCCGGCACACTTAATGCTGCATCGGCTTTGAGTTGTTCTGGAGGGGTAATGTTCGGATCATCCCAATACAACGCCATCCAATCACCGCCTTCCAAACCCCGAGTTTCACTCCATTGCATCATGCGCTGAAAACCGGGTGGTAATGATTGTTCATAAGGGCCGATAACCCGTAGATAAGCCACACGTTGTGCCGCTCGTTGAATTATTTTTACATCCACCGCTTGTGCTCCTGTTGATTATGATTATCTGGACTATGAGTATAGTTTCTTCGCAAAAAAGGAATGGGATTGACCACGATAATTTGCTCCCCGCAACACAGGCTGATTTTATTGCGAATAGTTTTGAATAACGATTCCCGCCATACCCGACAACCGCTAAACTAATCTCGATTTCTAACATAACCGAACCCAGAGCCAATGAAGCGCCGCCATCGCAGCACCTATGTTTCCTCGCCAGTGCAATATACCGCTTGCCATGAGTGCGACTGGCTGATGTTAGTGCCGCCATTACAACCAGGAGAACAAGCAGTCTGTCCTCGCTGTGAGCATAAGTTAAGTGCTCTGCCTACCGAAGCCCGGTTACAACCGCTGGTCTATAGCATTGCCGCCTTGATCATGTTGTTGTGCAGTAATCTGTTTCCTTTTCTCGGCATGGCGGTCAAAGGCATGCATCAGGATATGACGCTGTATCAAACCGCAACCACCTTGCTGGAAGAACAGCATCCGACGCTGGCACTGACCGTCTATTTGTTTATGCAGATCCTGCCGGCTATTTGTTTGTTACTTATTTGTCTGATTTATTCGCGCCTTGGCCAATGGCGCGGTAAACGCTTACGGAAACGCTATACGCTGTGGCTATTCCGCCTCATCCCTTGGTGCATGGTTGAAGTATTTCTGATTGGCGTATTAGTTAGTCTGATCAAGATTGCCTCGCTGGCAGACATCGAACTGGGCTACAGCTTCTGGGCCTATGTGTTGTTTTCTCTGCTGATGTTAAAAGCGTTCAGTGTGATTGATCGCGATTGGTTATGGTGGCAACAAAGCGGGCCGATCCACCTGCGTCAGGCGCCACAGCCGACTGGCAGGGCGATTGATCAAAATCTAACCCTGTGCCATGCCTGTCACGGGCTGGTATCACTAAAAACACATCGCTGTCCGCGCTGTCAGAGCGTATTACACGCCCGTAAACCGCATAGTTTACAATGGACACTGGCATTACTGTTTACGGCCATGATCCTCTATATCCCAGCCAACATCTTACCCATCATGATGACGGAGAGTCTCGGTCAACAAACCTATTCCACCATTCTCGGTGGTGTAGTGTTATTGTGGAATATGGGCTCTTATCCGGTAGCATTGGTGATATTTATTGCCAGCGTATTAGTGCCGATGGTGAAAATGTTGGCTATTGCCTGGTTATGCTGGAGCATCCATACACATCGCCCGCATCATCGCCGGGGGCGCACCCGCCTGTATCGGCTGACCGAATTTATCGGTCGCTGGTCAATGGTCGATGTATTCGTCGTCGCTATCTTAGTCGCGTTGATCCGCATGGGAAAACTGATGTCGGTTTATCCAGGTTCCGCCGCCTTGGCGTTTGCCGGCGTGGTAATATTGACCATGCTATCTGCGATGAGTTTTGACCCGCGTTTACTGTGGGATAATGAACCAACCTCGAATATCACTGAGCAACAAGGAACAGAGGGTGAACAAGATCGTGTTGAATAACCACGCCAAAATCAAAAAACTACAACGGCTATCACCGATCTGGCTGATCCCGATCGTCGCCGCCAGTATTGGTTTATGGATGGTGGTCACGACACTGCATAACCAAGGACCGCTTATCACGCTGGAACTGGACAATGCCGAAGGCATTGAACCGGGTAAAACGCCGATCAAAGCGCGCAGTGTGGAAGTAGGTAAAGTGCAGACCGTGATCCTCAGCGAAGATCTGAAACACGTAACCGTCACTGCCCGCATGAATGTTGAAGCTGAGCCCTTACTGCGTCAGGACACCCGTTTCTGGGTCGTCAAACCACGCGTTGGTAAAAGCGGGATCTCCGGTTTAAACACGCTGTTATCCGGTGCATATATTGAGTTACAGCCGGGCAAGGGTAAAGACTCCCAGCAGGAATTTACCGTTCTCGACACGCCGCCAGTCACCCCGATGGACGCACCGGGGTTACGCATTGAGCTAAGCAGTGAGCTGGATAATGCCCTGTCGATTGGCGACCCGGTGCTATACCGCGGTTTCACCGTCGGGCGGGTCGAACAGGCCGAATTCAAACCGGATACCCGGCAGATGAATTACCTGCTATTCATTCAGGCACCTTACGACACTATGGTGACCAGCAACTCCCGGTTCTGGCTCAACAGTGGTATCCAGTTGCAAGCTGCTACCGATGGCATCAAATTTAAAACCGGCACGTTAGAAACCATTCTTTCCGGCGGTGTCAGTTTTGGTGTGCCTCCTGGTTGGGAGCTCGGCCAGCCGGTCAAAAATCATCGCCAGTTCAATCTGTATGCGGATGAAGACAGCAGCACCATCCGTCGTTATCAGGATCGGGTCGATTACATTCTACTCTTTGATGAATCAGTCCGAGGCTTAAACCCCGGTGCGCCAGTCGAATACCGTGGTATTCAGGTCGGCAGTGTCCTCACCGTGCCATTTTCTGTTCCCGACAATGATCTGCTGACGGCTCGCTCGCGTCAGATCCCGGTACTGATCCGCATTGAACCGGGCCGTATTCGTCCGGATATGGACAAAGACCAGCTCCCGAATTGGGAAAGAGAATTCACCACCGCCGTGAAACAGGGGTTACGAGCCTCTTTGCGCTCCGGCAATCTGCTGACCGGTGCATTGTATGTCGATCTGAACTTTTATCCGGACCTGCCGAAAGTCACCGGCCTCGGCTCATTGGCAAATTACCATACCTTGCCAACGGCATCCGGCGGTTTAGCGCGCATTGAGCAACAAGTCGTACAGTTACTCAATAAACTGAATCAGTTGAATATCGAACAGGTACTGGCGCGAGCACAGACCATGCTGACGGAAACAGAAGCGGCGATGGCCAATGTCAGGCAAGTCAGTGCCAGTATGGATAAGATCGCCAATCAGCAAAGCAGCCAGCAACTGCCAGCCGAACTGAAGAAAACGCTCGCCGAAATGCAGAAAACGCTGCAGGGATTATCCGCGAATTCGCCGGCATATGGTGAAATGAACCGGTCGATCCAATCGCTGAACCGCGTATTACGTGAAGTGCAGCCTATGGCGCGCACCTTAGGTGAAAAACCGAATGCATTGCTGTTCCAACCAGATACCGCCACTGATCCCGAACCAAGGAAAGCCGAATAATGCTGCGATCGTTACTTGTTGCTCTACTCGTTTGTGGTTTATCTGCCTGCAGCAGTAATGCCACAGCTCCACACTATTATGCCATTGCTCTTCCCGATGTGCAGAGCAGCCTCGTGACACCGAGCCAGCAACCGGTCGTCGCGGTCAGTGATGTAGAACTGGCCGATTATCTGAACAGCGTTGGTATTGTCTATCAGCAGGATGATGTCCAGCTCACCACCGCCAGTCAGCATCGCTGGGCAGAGGCGCTGGATAAACAGCTGACCCGCGCCTTATTGCAAAACTTAAGAGCACAATTGCCCGGCTTGCAATGGCAAAATGGCCAGATATCCATGCCAAACATCGCTCAGTTACAGATAAAAGTGCGTGGTTTTCACGGCAAAGCCGATGGCCATGCCGTGATCAGTGGTGAATGGACGCTCATGAAGGGAACACAGCAATACAGCGGAGAATTCCAGCAGCTGTATCCATTGACTGCGGATGGTTATCCGGCGCTGGTCCGTGAACTGCGCACTGGCTGGCAACAAACTACCAGCCAGTTGGCGACACAGCTAAAACCGCTGCTGCAGAATACGACTCACAGTGAATAAAACGCGCGATACCAATCAACAAACCGCGATAACCCTACCGTCAACGGGGTCTGCGGTTTAAAACCGATCACGGCCTCCAGTGCTGAAGTATCAGCGCTGGTTTCCAACACATCACCCGGTTGTAGCGGTAATAAATTTATTTGTGCTGGCACACCCAATGCGTTTTCCAGCTCATGAATAAACGTTTTCAGCTCGACCGGCTGGCTATTGCCAATGTTATACACCCGATACGGCGCTGAACTTGCTGCCGGCGAACCCGTTTCTACATACCACTCGGTATTCGGTTGTGGGATCACATCCGCCAAACGGATGATGGCTTCGGCGATATCATCAATAAAGGTGAAATCTCGCTTCATCTCACCAAAGTTATACACATCAATCGGCTGCCCGGCCAAGATCGCTTTCGTGAACTTGAACAATGCCATATCTGGCCGGCCCCACGGGCCATACACAGTAAAGAAACGCAATCCGGTACAAGGTAACCCATACAGATGAGCATAACTGTGGCTCATCAGCTCGTTGGCTTTCTTGGTCGCCGCATAGAGCGAGACCGGATGATCAACACTGTCGGTGGTAGAGAATGGCGTTTTACGGTTCAGCCCATACACCGAACTGGAAGAAGCATATAACAGATGCTCAATCTGATGCTGACGACAACCTTCCAGAATATTCAGGTGCCCCACTAAATTTGCATCCGCATACGCATGCGGGTTATCCAGCGAATAACGAACCCCCGCTTGCGCACCTAAGTGGATCACGCGCTGGAATTGACCTTCCGTAAACAGTGATGCAATTAAAGCGCGATCAGCTAAATCACCTTTGACAAAACGGAACGCTGGATTAGTTTGCAGTAATGCCAACCGGCTGAACTTCAGATTAACATCATAATAATCATTCAGATTATCTAACCCAGTGACCTGATGGCCGGCAGCCAACAAACGTTCTGCAACATGAAAACCAATAAACCCGGCCGCACCGGTCACCAGATAATGCATGTTATTCCCCTACTATTAACTTCGGTTCGTAATGAAAAATAGGCGCACCAGAGCTTTGTGCCGACTGACACACCGGCAATACCGCATTGGCCCGGAACAGATACCAATCATCGCCGTGGCGGTGCCCTAAATTCACGCCTTTTTCCGCAATAAAACATTTGCTCAGGTTATTAATTGGTCCCAATACCCAGCGATGTGCCGAAGCTTGCACCCAGACTGCCGCATCGGCTACCTGTGGTTCATCTGATTGCAGATAGGCAAAATGAGACAGCGGACGATCAGCAAACAACAGGAACTGCTCACGGAAGTTAGTCAGCAATAATTCATCGTCCGGCGCTAATTGCTTGCCAACTTGCTGCATGATTTGCTGCGGTGTGCGCAGATGATTCATCAGCGGATAAGACCAGAAACCATAGTGCAACCAAAGCAGTGTCAAGGTCGCCAAAATGGCAGTTAACGGCTGACGACGCAGTAACCAATTGGCCAGTAGCCCCAGCGAGCCTAAAGAGATCGCGAGCAACTCGGGCGAATCCATTTCACCCAGTTTCGCCAGCAACGCGGGTTTTATCAGCACCGCGACTCCGACAACAAGAAACAGCCCACTCAATAACCAACCTAACCCGGCCAACAAACGGGCGGGCCAGCGGCGCGTCAGCAATTCGGGCAACCAATAAGCAACCAACAACGCCAGTACCGGGGTTGCCGGAGTAATATATACACCGCGTTTACCGGCTGACGCTGAAAAGAATAACAAGATCAGCAACAGATAACCCACCAGCAGGATCACTGGCTTTTGCCCCGACTTCGCATCACGCTTGGTTTGCCATACCATCCACGGCAAGAGCAGTGACCATGGCAACCAGAATGAAGGGATGACATTCACCAGATAAAACCAAAACGGTTTAATGTGATGCCAGGCATTTGCGTAACGAGTCACTGTCTGACGGAATAAAATATTGTCACGATAGGCCAGAAATTCTGGCAGCGGATGCTGTTGTACCGCCAGCACCATAGGTACGACCCACAACGCACAGGCGGCTAGTAAGAACAGCGGCCCCGCCAATCCTTTCAGCCACTGAGCACGGGTGGCTTGCTTGATCTGCTGACGGTGCGTCCAAAGAGCCGGGATCAACACCAACGCCGCAATAATGCCCACGCCTTTGGTTATGATACCCAGACCGGCCGCAAACCAGCCCAGGAAATACCAGCGCCAACCGCCCCCAGCCACTAGGAAACGCAGGAAACCGTAACCACCTAAGGTAATAAATAAAGTGACCAACTCATCGAGTTGCGCCTGTTTCGCCTGCACAGTGAATTGTACGGTAAACAGTAAAAACAGGCCGGCACGGAATGCCGTCGCACGATCCCAGATCCGGCGGGCAATGTCATAAACAAGTGCCACACAACCGAGTCCTGCCAGCAAGGACGGCAATAAAAACGCCACCCTCATCGAGCCGGTGATCAGATAGCCTAGCGCAATGCCCCACATAAACATCGGCGGTTTATCCGGGTAGATCTCACCGCCCCGAAAGGGAAATAACCACTGCCCGGACTCCACCATCTGTTTGGCAACTAAGGCAAAACGCGGCTCATCCGCCGGCCACGGGTCGCGTAAACCCAGCCCAGCACCCAGCACGAGCAAGCCTAAACCCAGCAGAAACCACAGGTTCAGCCGATCACTCTGCCAGCCCTGAAGTACGCAACGATCTGTTATCATAAGAATTGATCCTGAAGTAACGCCACATCGTTAATGCGATGCTTTATCCCGATGCCAGCCGCGATGTTTCACATCCAGATACAGGCTATAGAGTGCCGTAAATGCGGGAAAAATATTCTGTAACACCCCCACCGAATCCTGTTTCGCTGAAAACAGAAAATAGCTCAGTGTCATCAGACTGCCCACCACACTCATATACCAAAACAGACGCGGGATCACCGGCTTGCCGGCCCGTTTGGAAGCAACGAATTGCACCAGCCAGCGACCACCGAACATCAGAGCTCCGGTATAGCCGATAATTTTCCAGACCGTGATATGAACACCGGTCCACTCCAGCCAGGAGATCGGCAAATTCAGCCAATCAGCGTCCATTCAGGATCTCCTGGATCACGATCCGTTTCGCACGACGCTGTAACCAACGCACCCCAAACACATCCACTAAGCCCACCCACAAACGATTCCAGACACCGTAATTCGACACCCCCGCCATGCGAGGACGATGGCCAACCGGATGAACCAACATTTCACCACCCATACTCTGGATCAGTGCAGGCACATAACGATGCATATGGTTAAACGCTGGTAACTGCACATACCATTCACGACGCGTTGCTTTCAGACCACAACCGGTATCCGGAATACCATCTTGTAACATCCAGTCACGAAAACCATTCGCCAGTTTGGATGAAAGGCGCTTCACCCAATCATCACGGCGGTTCACTCGATGGCCAATGATGCCCACTTTCTTCGGATCAGCGGCATAAGCGCTTTGTAAGGCTCGCAGCATACCGGGAATATCCGCCGGATCATTTTGTCCATCTGCATCCAGCACCACCAGCCACTCACCTACGCCATGACGAGCACCGTTTAAGACAGAAAAACTCTGACCAACAGATTGCTGATGGCGGATCACGGTTAAACGTTTAAACCCTTCATCACGGATTGTTTTCAGAATATTGAACGTCTGGTCAGTGCTGCCATCATCGACATAGATCAGTTCGTAATCAAATGCACCGTCCATCGCAGCCCGGATTTCATTAATCAGCGGGCGAACATTCTCTGCTTCATTTTTTGCAGGGATCACAATAGTTACTGCAGGTTGTTGCTCGGAAACATCTGCGTGTTCGAGGGTCATGGTTTATTCCTGATACGTCTGGACAGGCTCTCACGTCATACGAGAGTCAAATTAGTATTATTTTGCCTGATCTCGCGGCATGACAAAACAGCTATGAGATACGGACAAGTAACAAAAAGTACAATCAGCCACTGTCGGAGCAAAGCAGCCTAACGAACAAAGCTGATATAATCCTTAAAATCTCATCTTGGTATGAACATTTAATATGCAGTCAGATTATTCTCAGCGTTTTGGTGGCATAGCCCGTTTGTATGGTGAAACAGCACTGCAGCGTTTTCAGCAGAGTCATATCTGCGTGATCGGCATCGGCGGCGTGGGTTCATGGGCTGCAGAAGCGTTGGCGCGTTCGGGGATTGGTCAGCTGACACTGATTGATATGGATGACATCTGCGTTACTAATACCAACCGCCAGATCCATGCACTGCAAGGCAATGTCGGCAAATTGAAAACCGAAGTCATGGCCGAGCGCATTCACCTGATCAATCCCGATTGCCAGATCCACATCGTGGATGATTTTATTACCGAAGAAAATTTAGCCGAATACATAGATGCGCGCTTTGATTTTGTTGTCGATGCGATAGATAGCATTCGGGCAAAAGTTGCGCTGCTGGCTCACTGTAAACGACAAAAAATCGCACTGATCACGACAGGCGGTGCCGGTGGTCAGAAAGATCCAACCAAGATCGCCATCGAGGATCTTTCCCGTACTACCCAAGATCCTCTGGCGGCTAAAGTGCGCGCTGAATTGCGCCGTCGCTTTGGTTTTCCCCGCGATCCGAAGAAAAAATTTACCATTCCTTGTGTCTATTCTACCGAACAACTGACTTACCCGGATGGTGCTGGTGGTACTTGTAGTGCCAAAGCCAGCAGCGACGGCAATTTGAAAATGGATTGTGCTTCTGGTTTTGGCGCAACCACCGTGGTCACCGCGACCTTCGGTTTTGTCGCCGTTTCATATGTGTTACAAAAATTAGCCGCCAAATAAAAAGACCACAAAGACATCCGAATTGTCTTTGTGGTCTTTCTAATTCACATTATCACTGCGGTAGTATTTAAGTGTTTTGGTTTAACAGCACCATATCAGCAAAAATTTTACCCTGCAGGAAATCGATACCTAATTGACTTAAAATTTCACGGTGCGCTTCATCATCCACACCTGCAGCCAACATCGGCACACAATTACTTTCTGCAAAAGAAATCCAGCGCGCCCATTGATCTTCCGGCACATGGCGAATGTCCATTCGCAGCATATCGACCGGTAGTGACATCGCGGTAATTTGCATCAATAACTTAACATCAAAGCAGAAACGCACACCACATTGTCTTAGATCTGCAATCGTTTCAGACAAACTGGACTGCTTATTGCTGGCATCAAGCTGCATTACGTTAACCATCACCCAGCGATTAGCGCTCGGATCAGATAACATCAACAAAGCCTCAATGACTTCTTCTTCCTGCAGTGAATCAGCAAACAGGTTAATACAACAGCAACCTGTCAGTCGGTGAGTTCGCAGCACTGGCTCTGCCATACGGCATACTTCGAGGTCCAGATTCTGACGCAAACCCATGTGGTTCACGATTTTCATAAACATAGCCGGGTCTTTATGTTGTTTGTGCAACAACATCATTTCATGGCCATACAACTCACCTTTCTGTCGAAAAATGGGCTGCGCCACGAATCTCAACGATGCTTTGTTCAGTACGGCAGGTAATCCGTCTAGCATGCGGTTCCTCCACCCTAAATCATCAGGTAGTTATAATACCTAATCGGAATCCCGATTAATGTGCTCATAGTAGTAATTCTATGCAAAGACTGCACAAAAATCACTCATTTTTTTCCACACAGCCTGAAGTCCATTTGTTCTGGATGGCGTTATATGCTGAGCAAATCCTAGCCCATCAAAGTATGATGCTACTTGGATCAACTGGATCTTGTCAGCAGGCTGATGATTAACCGCTGCTAAAAGTGTGAT
>CALMKU010000353.1 GCA_937866945.1 uncultured Tolumonas sp. | reverse complement strand
CTAGATGATGTTTTAATACAGAATGAAGGTGAAAATGACAAAAGATCCAACCCGACTACTGGCATTGCGTAATCGCCGTTGGGTGAAAAGTCGTTTGTTGAGTCTGCGACTACGCCGGTTTGCAGCTTTTTTCTGGAAACGTGTCTGGCATGATCGGTTGCCGGTTCTGGCGGGGCATCTTGCCTATGTTTCGTTATTATCCATCGTACCCATGCTGGCGGTAGTATTTTCGGTGCTGTCCTGGTTGCCGCGTTTTTCTTATTTTCGTCGCCAGTTTGAATCATTTTTGTTTAGTAATTTCGTACCGGCAACCGAAATTGCATTTCGCTATCATTTCTCGTTATTTGTCAAAAATGCGTCGAAAACTACCTCTATCGGGCTGGTAATGTTGGTGATATTAGCTCTGTTTCTGATAGCGGCTATTGATGAAAACATGAATCATATCTGGCGCTGTCGTGGTCAGCGTAAATGGCTGAAAACTATCACCATGTACAGCATGGTGTTGGGCATTGCGCCATTGCTGGTCGGTGGTAGTTTGTTACTTTCCACCCGCATACAAGGCTGGGCGTTGTGGGATTACGAGCTGGTTTCATCGCTGGGCGGCGGCCTGCTGGAGTTGCTGCCTTATCTGTTATCGCTGGGTGGTATTTTGCTGTTATACAAAGTGGTGCCGAATATTTATGTCCGCTGGCAACACGCATTGCTGGGGGCGACGTTGGCGGCATTGCTATTTGAGGTCGCAAAAGAGAGTTTTGGCTATTACATTGCGCATTTTGGTACCTATAAATCGATTTATGGTGCCTTAGCCGGTATTCCAATCATGATGATCTGGTTGTATATGAGCTGGCTGGTGGTGCTGTTAGGGGCTGAATTAACCGCGACCTTGGGGGAGTGGCAGCTAAACCGTACACTTCGCGGCAATAAGCCTTCTTGAATTTACTGTGTTGACTCAGGCCAGCGACAGATAAAGCAGGCGCCACCGAGAGCACTGCTTTCCACACTCGCTCTACCTTGGTGCGCGAGCATGATCCCTTGCACAATAGCTAAGCCCAAGCCAAAACCACCGGTCGCCCGATCTCGGCTAGGGTCCAGCCGCACAAAAGCATCAAAAATGGTTGCGCGTTGTTCTGCCGGAACGCCGGGGCCATCATCTTCCACTGTGAGCATATTCCAGCCGGATTCCTGCGATAACCGGATCCGGATCTGCTGCTGGCTGTAACGCAGCGCATTGCCTACCAGATTATCCAGCAGCCGATCCAGCAGTTTAATGTCACCGTGCCAGCGCCATGTGTCGGGGATCGCTGCGATGTGTAGTTGTTTCCCATTCAGCAGGGTTTGCCAATCGCTCTGATGGTGTTGTAGCCATTCTGCAGGTGAAAAAGTCTGATAATTCAGTGCGATCTGAGGTCTATCCAGCCGGGCATAAGTGAGCATTTCATCGATCAGATTTTCCAGATGTGAAATATCACGCACAATGCCTTGCTGCACTTCATCTGGCGGTGGCGGTTCCAGCATTTCCAATCGATAGCGCAGGCGAACTAAGGGAGTGCGTAGCTCATGTGCTACGTTATCTGTCAGCCGTTTTTTGCTGGCAATCACTTCCTGAATATTATTAGCCATTTGGTCAAAAGCGCGGCCAAGGCGCTGTAAACTGGATGTCTCTGCGAGATTGATTCGTGCTCTCAGGTCGCCTTCGCCTATGCGACGTGCGGTGCGTTCCAGCAATAGCAGATCCCGCCAATGGGGTCGCATCCAGATAAAAACCGGTAGGCCAAGCGAGATACCTAATAATGCTAATAACAGATAATCAAAATCTTCAATTTCATGCTGGAAAGAGAGATAGGGTACTGGCCCGGCTACCAAGACGTAATTGGTATTGGGGATTTGCTCAATACATAGCGATCTGTCTTCCAGCATGACAATCTCGCCACGCCGTAGTGCGGCGAATGCCTCATCATCCAACGGTTGATCGGGTAAGTATTCAATGTGAACGGGAAATGAGAGATCAAGGTCGAGACTGGCGAGCTGTTGTGGCCACTTCTCTTGCGGAATGCCGGTAAGTTCCCGCTCCAGCAAAGTCATGACACTGTCCATCAGATCAGTTAACGATTTCTCGCTGCTACGTTCTGCCGTGAGTTTGTATACCCCGCCGACCAGTAAGGTGACCAGCAGGAAAGAGGCGATCAGTAATAGGTAAAACTGGATAAACAGCTTGCGCATGGGCTAACTCCACGCGGAAGGTGCGAGCAGATAGCCTTTGTTGCGTACAGTTTTTATCCGGGTAGGCTCTTGAGCGTTATCACCCAGTTTTCGGCGCAGACGCGAAATGGCGACGTCAACACTGCGATCCAGACCGTCATATTCCACACC
>CALMKU010000352.1 GCA_937866945.1 uncultured Tolumonas sp. | reverse complement strand
TCATACCCCAGAACCCGCGCCACGCCTCGCTCATATGAGGGGATGTTTAAGGGTTATTCCAGCAAATTTTCGCCGCCAAAGACAGTAAGGCGGTTGACGTATTTCAGGCTGACACCGTTTGGCTGGGTGTGCTAGACAAGCATCTGTTAGACCTGACTGACAAAGTAAAAGATCTGCAACCGCTGTTCTTCCAATCGGCCTGGAACAACGATGTTGTTAACGGCAAAGTGAAAGCCATTCCAGCCTTCCTCGATGCAGGAGCCATGTATTACCGTAAAGATCTGCTGGCTAAATATAACGAACAACCGCCAAAAACCTGGGAAGAGTTAGCCCGTATTGCCGCGAAAATCCAGAAAGGTGAACGTGAAGCCGGCAAGAAAAACTTCTGGGGTTTTGTATTCCAGGGTAAAGCCTATGAAGGCATGACCTGTGATGCGCTGGAATGGATTGCATCATACAACGGCGGCACATTCGTTGATAAAGACGGCAAAATTACTGTGAACAACCCACAAGCTGCCAAAGCCCTGAATACTGCCGCCAGCTGGATCGGCACCATTTCGCCGAAAGGTGTGCTGGGTTACATGGAAGAAGAATCCCGCGCAGTATTCCAAAATGGCGATGCGGCTTTCATGCGTAACTGGCCATATGCCTATGTGCTGGCACAAGATCCAACCAGCCCGGTTAAAGGCAATGTCGGTGTTATTCCTGTGCCGAAAGGCGGTGACGATGGTCAGCATGCGGCAACCTTAGGTGGTTGGCAGTGGGCGGTTAGCGCATACACGGAACACCCTGATGCATCAGTTCAGCTGATCCGTATTCTGACCGATGCTGAGTCGCAGAAAATGCAGTTCAAAACAGTCGGAGTAGCACCTTCTCGTCTGGATGTGTACGAAGACCCTGAAGTTATTGCATCGGCCCCTTATCTGACTGAATTCAAGGATGTATTCGCCACTGCAGTTCCTCGTCCTGCAGTTGAAACTAAGTCTCAGTTCCCGAAAGTATCTAAAGCTGTTTTCAACGCAGCCTATGATGTGCTGAGCGGTCGTTCGACCGGTGAAAAAGCCGTGGCCGATCTGGAAAGCAAACTGAAACGCATCAAAGGTAAACAGTGGAAGTAAGCGTGATAGTGCTGCCCCGATCACGGGGTAGCACTGCTGTTCAGCTTTCAGACCACAAGGAGTAAACGCTGATGAACCACCATTCTGAATCATTGCCTTCCAAGGGAAGTAGCTCGAAGGCAAATCTGCAAAGCGAAGTCATTCCTCAGAAGAAAAAACGCAGTCTGCAACAACGTCGTAGCCGCGCGGCATGGATCTTAATTGCCCCGGCGCTGATCCTGCTGGCATCGGTGGCTGGCTGGCCATTGCTCCGCACCCTGTTTTACAGTTTTACCGACGCCGCATTAGATACCCCGGATGTTTATAACATGGTGGGATTTGATAACTACCTGTCTTGGGTTGATGGTGAAAGTTTTGGCGTATTAGCTGACCCACTGTGGTGGAAAGCAGTATTAAACACCCTTTGGTTCACCGGGATCTCTGTCTCGTTTGAATTGTTCTTCGGCATGTTATTGGCAATGCTGATGAACCAGAAATTCCGCGGGCAAGGCTTAGTTCGTGCAGCCATTCTGGTGCCATGGGCCATTCCAACTATTGTTACCGCCAAGATGTGGGGCTGGATGTTCCACGATCAATACGGCGTTATTAACGACTTATTGACTCGGATAGGCATCATCCATGAACCGCTGGCGTGGATCGCAGAAGCCGATCTGTCTATGTGGGCCGTCGTGTTCGCCGATGTCTGGAAAACCGTTCCCTTCATGGCGCTCATGTTGCTGGCAGCACTGCAGATGATCTCAGCCGATCTTTATGAAGCCGCTCGTGTCGATGGTGCAACTGCATGGCAACGCTTCACTCGCATTACCCTGCCGCTAATTATGCCCGCCATGATTGTGGCGCTGATCTTCCGGGTCATGGATGCCTTGCGTGTGTTCGACCTGATTTATGTGCTCACCTCCAACAGTGAAGCCACTATCTCGATTTCTGGTTATGCCCGTGAACAGATGGTCTCTTATCAACAAATGGGTTCCGGTTCTGCGGCTTCTGTTCTGGTATTCATGATGGTTGCTGGTATCGCCGCCTGCTTCCTCTACATCGGCCGAATGAATGACGAAGGCAAGGAGAACAAATAATGAAATTAACTCGTCGCCAACGCCATATTACTCACCAGACGTTGATTTATGCTGCTGCAGCGCTGGTCAGTGTTATCTGTGTGTTCCCGTTTTATAACGCCATTTTGACATCACTGCGTACCGGTCAGGAGCTGTTTCTGACTAACTATCTGCCAACGTCGTTCCATTGGGAAAACTACGTGAATGCACTGATGGTGAACGGCATTGCACGCAGTCTGCTGAACTCGTTCATCGTCGCCTCAGTGACGGTTGGGATCTGCTTACTGGTGTCCATTACCGCGGCCTTTGCACTGGCTCGTATCAAGTTCAAAGGTCGTAAATACATCCTGTTCACCATCCTGTGTGTCTCTATGTTCCCGCAGGTGGCGGTGCTGTCAGGTATGTTTGAGCTGGTACGGTTCCTTGGTTTGTATGACTCACTGGGCGCGCTGATCCTTTCTTACACCACCTTCTCACTGCCATTTACGGTGTGGGTGCTGACAACATTCATGAAGTCACTGCCTGTGGAGTTGGAAGAAGCGGCGATCGTAGATGGTGCCGGTTTGTGGGTCATCATCAGCCGGATTTTCGCTCCCATCATGGGACCATCGCTGGTCACTACAGGTCTGCTGGCATTCATTGGTGCCTGGAATGAATTCATGTTCGCACTGACTTTCATTATCTCTAATGAACAACGCACCGTGCCAGTCGCTATCGGCATGTTACAGGGCGCCTCTCAGTTTGAATTGCCATGGGGCAACATCATGGCCGCCTCTGTTGTGGTGACACTGCCGATTATTGTGATGGTATTGATTTTCCAGAAACGCATTGTCAGCGGGTTGACCAGCGGTGCGGTGAAAGGTTAACGCCACATCAGCCCGATTATCTGAACGAACTTTTGTGATTAATGGTGTTCCCCACGGGAACGCCCCACAGTACAGGATGTAAAGCCATGTCTCATTTAAGATTAGAGAAATTAAACAAACGTTACAGCGAACACGCTCAGGTCATCAAGTCACTCGATCTGCAGGTAAACAGCGGCGAATTCATCGTGATTGTTGGCCCGTCTGGCTGCGGTAAATCGACCCTGCTGCGCATGATCGCCGGTCTGGAAGATATCTCCGCCGGCAGCATGTATATCGATGACACCTATGTGAACGATGACACCCCTTCCGAGCGTGGTATCGGTATGGTGTTCCAGTCATACGCGCTTTATCCGCACATGAGCGTTTATCAAAATATGGCGTTTGGTTTAGAACTGGCTGGTAAATCAAAAGAAGAGATCGATGCGAAAGTACAAAACAGTGCACGCATTCTGCAATTAGAGCCTTTGTTGCAGCGTCGCCCGAAAGATCTCTCCGGTGGCCAGCGCCAGCGTGTTGCGATTGGTCGCGCCATTGCCCGCGAGCCAAAATTGTTCCTGTTTGACGAACCGCTGTCGAACTTAGATGCCGCCCTACGCGTTCAGATGCGTATGGAAATCGCCAATCTGCATAAACGTCTGGGCTCGACTATCATCTATGTTACCCACGATCAGGTGGAAGCCATGACACTGGCCGATCGCATTGTGGTGCTGAATAAAGGCAACATCGAGCAAGTCGGTACACCACTGGAATTGTATGACCACCCGGCCAATGAGTTTGTTGCGCAGTTTATCGGTTCCCCCAAAATGAATTTGATCCCCGCCAGTCTGGTTCAGGCTGGTGAGACAGAAAGCGTGGTGCGTCTGGATAACGGCAAACAATTGGTACTGCCGATCAGCACACCTCGCCATGCGGAAGGTCAGAGCGTCAATTTAGGCATTCGCCCGGAACATATTCTGTGGGGCAATGTGCAGGAATCGCAATATCAGGCCAATGTCATGTTTGTTGAGCACATGGGTAACGAAACCTACCTCTATCTCGACAACGGTAATGCCAGCGAGCCATGGGTCGTGCGCAATGCGGAACGTTCAGTCATTTCTGCCGGACAAACGGTGGGTGTGCAGTTACCAGTAGAACATTGCTACTTATTTGATGGTGACGGTAATGCGTTCCAACGCCTGAGCTCGACACAAAACAAACATTAATCAATTTCTCTGGCAGTCGTTCAGGCTGCCAGTCTCTGGTTTCCATTACGAAATTAACAGGCCGTGCATGATGGACAGTAAAGTATTAGCTAAAAAATGGTGGCATAACGCGGTAGTGTATCAAATTTACCCACGCAGCTTCTGCGATGCCAATAATGATGGTATCGGTGATATCGCCGGTATTATCAGCAAACTCGATTATTTACAGCAATTGGGGATCAACATCATCTGGTTGTCCCCCGTTTATAAGTCGCCGATGGACGATAACGGGTATGACATCTCTGATTATCAGGATATCGCCGCCGAATTCGGCACGCTGGCTGAGATGGAAAATCTGATCGCGGAAGCGAAACAACGCGATATCCAGATTGTGATGGATTTAGTGGTTAACCATACATCTGATGAACATCCATGGTTTGTTGAAGCCAAGAAATCCAAAGACAACCCCTACCGGGATTATTACATCTGGCGCCAGCCACAAGCTGACGGCTCTGTACCGAACGATTTTCACTCCTACTTCGGTGGTAGCGGCTGGGAGTTTGATGAAACTACTGGCGAATATTATTTCCACCAATTTTCCAAACGCCAGCCCGATCTAAACTGGGAAAACCCCAAAGTGCAGGCCGAAGTGCACAAAATGATGAACTGGTGGCTGGATAAAGGTATCGGTGGCTTCCGCATGGACGTTATCGATCTGATCGGCAAAGAGATCGATCAAAAAGTTATGGCGAATGGTACCCGACTGCATCCATTATTGCAGGAAATGAATAAAGCCACCTTCGGACATCGCGATGCCCTGACCGTTGGTGAAGCCTGGAGCGCCACACCAGAGATCGCCAAACTGTATTCTGATCCGGCACGTAATGAACTGTCGATGGTATTCCAGTTTGAACACATCACCATCGGCTGGCACCCGCAACATGGGAAATGGGAGCCACAAGCCTTCGATCTGATCAAACTGAAAAAAGTCTTCACCAAATGGCAAACCGAGCTGGCAGATAATGGCTGGAATTCCCTGTTTTGGGATAACCACGACTTGCCACGCGCGGTGTCTAAATACGGTGATACCGGTGAATTTCGCGTGGAATCGGCCAAGATGCTGGCGACTGCCCTGCACTTCCTCAAAGGCACGCCTTATGTCTATCAAGGTGAAGAAATTGGGATGACTAACGTGCGCTTTGATTCCATTGATGATTATCAGGATATCGAATCGTTGAATCTGTATTACGAGCGCACTGCCGCTGGCGTGCCGCATGAAAGAATGATGGAAGGGATCTATGCAAACGGCCGCGATAATGCCCGCACGCCGATGCAGTGGAACAATGAAATCAATGCCGGTTTCAGCACTGCCAAACCATGGCTGAAAGTGAACCCAAATTACACTGAAATCAATGTGCAAGCCGCATTGAATGAACCAGATTCTGTCTTCTTCCACTACCAGAAACTGATCAAACTACGCAAAGAACAACCGATCATGACCTACGGGCAATATATCCCGTTGCTGGAAGATCATCCTGACGTCTTTGCCTATTTACGGGCGCAAAATGATGACCGAATCGTCGTGATCAATAACTTCAGCGCGAAAAAAATCACCTTTTCGTTACCCGCTGAGATCCAGTACATCAAAGGTCAGAGCCTGATCAGTAACTATCAATCACACCACAGTCTGGCTGATGAAATCACCCTACAACCTTATGAATCTTTTGCTGTTGCCTATAAGCAACCAGTGGCATGAATTTGGCGTATGAATTTGGCAATTAGGGATTAATGTTATGAGCAAACAAGTTACTCAACGCTGGTGGAAAGAAGCCGTTGCTTATCAGATCTACCCGCGCAGTTTTATGGATTCCAACGGCGATGGCATTGGCGATCTGAATGGCATTACCAGCAAGCTGGATTATCTGAAAAACTTAGGCGTTGATGTCATCTGGATTTGTCCGATGTACAAATCACCGAATGATGATAACGGTTACGATATCAGTGACTATCAAGACATCATGGATGAATTCGGGACCATGGCCGACTTTGATCGCCTGCTCAGTGAAGTACATAGCCGTAGCATGCGCTTGATCCTCGACTTGGTGGTAAACCACACCAGTGATGACCACCCTTGGTTTCTGGAATCCCGTTCTTCCATCGATAACCCCAAACGCGATTGGTATATCTGGCGTGATGGGAAAGATGGCAAAGAACCTAATAACTGGGAAAGTATTTTTAAAGGTTCTGCCTGGAAAAAAGATGAATTAACTGATCAATATTTCATGCATTTGTTCTCCAGTCGCCAGCCCGATCTGAACTGGGACAACATGGATGTTCGTAAAACCGTGTATGACATGATGCATTGGTGGCTAAACAAAGGCATTGATGGTTTCCGTATTGATGCCATCAGCCATATGAAAAAAGAAGACGGCTTGACCGATATGCCCAACCCGGATGGTCTGGAATATGTGCCCTCTTTCGACAAACATCTCAATGCTGACGGGGTGCTCGATTATCTCGACGATATGTGCAAAAACACCTTCGCGCACTACGACATCATGACCGTGGGTGAAGCTAATGGTGTCTCAGCACTGCAGTCGGATGAGTGGGTTGCTGAACATCATCATCGCTTAAATATGATATTCCAGTTTGAACATGTGAAATTATGGGAAGGTGATCCAACCAGCCCACTGAACTTGTGTGAACTGAAGAAAACTTTCACCCGCTGGCAAGAAGAACTACACGGTAAAGGTTGGAATGCGCTGTATGTCGAGAACCACGACATTCCGCGAGTTATCTCTAAATGGGGTAATACCGATCGCTACTGGCGTGAAAGTGCAACAGCGATTGCGGCCATGTATTTCCTGATGCAAGGCACCCCCTTTATTTATCAGGGGCAAGAAATCGGTATGACTAACACCAAATTCTCATCCATTGAGGATTTTGATGATGTCTGGTCAAAAAACCGCTATCACAGCATGAAAAAAGAAGGCATGACGGATGAAGCCATTCTGGGCTGGCTGTCACTTACTTCCCGCGATAACGCACGCACACCGATGCAGTGGGATGCCACTACCAATGCTGGTTTCAGCACAGAGAAACCATGGCTGAAAGTGAACCCAAACTACACCACCATCAATGTGCAGCAACAGGAAGCTCAGCCAGATTCAGTGCTCAACTTCTATCGCCAGATGATCCGTCTGCGTAAAGCTGAATCAGCGCTGGTATACGGTAACTATGAATTATTGATGGCCGATGACCCGCAAATCTATGCGTATACACGGACATTGAATTCGCAGAAAGTGGTTATCATCTGCAACATGAGTGATCTCGAAGCGCTATATCATCATGAGGAATTTAAACTCTACCATGATCATTTGTGGCTGAATAACTACGCAGTGTTACCGCACACAGCCGTAAATCGCTTGTTATTACAACCTTATGAGGTCCGGGTTTATCGGGTAAGTTAATTTTGTAGTAATTAAAATGTAGCCGTAAAAAAAGCCGCTCGATTGAGCGGCTTTTTCATTTAATCAAGGCTGATTAATGCTGCAGGATCTGACTCAGGAACAAACGACCACGATCAGATTGCGGATTGTTAAAGAACTCTTCAGGCGTATTTTCTTCAACAATCTGGCCTTTATCCATGAAGATAACGCGGTCAGCCACTTTGCGTGCAAAACCCATTTCGTGGGTTACACACAACATAGTCATACCTTCTTTGGCCAGTTCGATCATTACGTCCAATACTTCACTCACCATTTCCGGGTCGAGTGCAGAGGTTGGTTCGTCGAACAGCATGATTTCCGGGTTCATACACAGACTGCGGGCAATCGCCACACGCTGCTGCTGACCACCAGAAAGCTGACCTGGATATTTCAGTGCTTGATCTGGAATATGTACACGTTCCAGATATTTCATCGCAGCTGCTTCGGCTTCTTTACGTGGAATTTTACGCACCCACATTGGTGCCAGACAGCAGTTTTCCAGCACAGTCAGATGCGGGAACAGGTTGAAGTGCTGGAACACCATACCCACTTCACGACGCACACTTTCAATGTTTTTCAGATCATTCGTTAATGGCGTACCTTTAACAATGATGTCACCTTGCTGGTGTTCTTCCAGACGGTTAATGCAACGGATCATGGTTGATTTACCGGAGCCTGATGGTCCGCAAACAACGATTTTTTCACCTTTTTGCACACGCAGGCAAACGTTCTTGAGAACATGGAACTCGCCGTACCATTTATTCACATCATTCAATTCAACTACAATTTCATTTTTGTCGATGCTCATCAACATGTCCTCAGCGCTTATGACCTGTATGTAACAAATTCTCTAAATACATAGAGTAACGAGACATACCAAAACAAAAAACCCAAAAAACTAACGCAATAAAAGCATATGCTTCTGTCGAGAAACCCAACCACGCAGGATCAGACAACCCAGCTTTCGCAACTGCCAGCAAATCAAATAACCCGATAATGGTTACCAGACTGGTATCTTTAAACAGCTCGATAAAGGTATTTACCAGCGATGGGATAGTGATCTTAAGTGCCTGCGGCATAATGATCAAACCCATTGATTTCCAGTAATTCAAACCTAACGCTTTAGCCGCTTCATACTGACCTTTCGGGATCGCCTGCAAACCACCACGAATCACCTCAGCCACATACGCTGATTCAAACAGAATGATACCAATCATGGCCCGCAGTAGTTTATCCATGTTCACTTCACCGGAAAGGAACAGAGGCAACATCACTGACGCCATAAACAATACGGTAATGAGCGGTACTGCACGCCAGAATTCGATAAACACCACTGACAGGGCGCGGATCATTGGCATCTCAGAACGACGCCCTAACGCCAGTACGATCCCGATAGGTAATGCGGCCAACGTGCCCACAATTCCTAACAGCAAGGTCAGCATTAAGCCGCCCCATTTATGGGTTTCCACTACATCAAGGCCAAAAGCACCGCCATACAGCAGGTAGAACACCACAAACGGATAAACAATAAAGAAAATACCGGTCAGAATCGTTTTGTGTGGTGTTTTAGGATACAGCAGCGCAGCAACCTGCAATGCCGTCAGCGCATATACCCAATTCACACGCCAGTGTTCACTTTCCGGATAGAAACCATAAATAAACAGGTTCAAGCGATTGGTAATAAACACCCAGCAAGCGCCACCAGACACACACTGATCACGGTTGTCACCAAACCAATCGGCAGAAATAAACGCCCAGTGAATCAAACTCCAAAGTTGTGGAATCAGCACATACAGCAAAGCCAGTGACACAAGGCTGTTCAACCACGAGGAGAACATATTCTTACGTAACCAAGCAGCAACACTGCTCTGTCCAGCTGGCGAAGGCAAACTGGGTTGTTCGCGATATACAACCATATTAACGCTCCACTAACGCATTCTTCGCGTTGTACATATTCATCAAAGCAGAGGTAATCAAACTAATTGTCAGATAAACCGCCATAGTCATCGCAATGATTTCCACCGCCTGACCCGTTTGATTCAGTGTACTTCCCATAAAGACAGACACCAGATCCGGATATCCAACTGCAGTCGCCAGAGATGAGTTCTTCACCAAGTTGAGGAACTGGCTGGTTAATGGCGGAATAATCACGCGCATTGCCTGAGGAATGATCACAAATCGTAATGTTAAACCGCCACGCAGACCAAGCGCGCTCGCCGCTTCGACCTGACCTTTGGATACCGATAAGATCCCGGAGCGAACAATTTCAGCGATAGATGCCGCAGTGAAGATCGTCAGCGCAACAGCCAGTGAAAACAATTCAGGGATAATGGTGAAACCACCACGGAAATTAAACCCTTTTAATTCAGGTAATTCCCAATGCAAAGGCATGCCGCTGAACAAGAATGTCAGTAACGGCAAACCAATTAACAAACCAAGACCACTATAAAATACCGGAAAAATCTGACCGGTCAGATATTGACGTTTCTTCGCCCATTTGCGCAGCACAACGATAGCAATAATTGCGACGATAAATGCGCCAACAACAAACGAAAAACCAGATTCAATAACAGGGGCCGGAATAGATAACCCTCTGACGTTCAGGAAAAAAGCATCGCCTAGTGACATACTTTGTCTTGGCGCGGGTAAGTTGCGCAGCACGCAGAAATACCAGAAAAAAATCTGTAACAACAAAGGAATGTTACGGAAAGTTTCGATATAAACAGCCGCAGCCCGACTTAATAACCAGTTTTTAGATAACCGTGCAATACCGACCACAAAACCCAGAGCCGTCGCGAAAACAATACCAATCGCGGAAACTAGCAGTGTATTAAGCAACCCGATGATGAATGCCCGGCCATACGTATCATCTTCTGAATAAGAGATTAACGTCTGAGCAATCCCGAAGCTGGCTCGATTATCAAGAAAAGCGAAACCAGTCGCGATACCGCGGGTTTCCATATTGTGCAGGGCGTTGCTAATAAAATAGAACAACATCCATGCTACACATGCAACAGCCACTGCCTGGAAAATAATTCCGCGAACTTTAGGATCATAAATCCAGCGAGTAGCTACTACATTATTTTGATTTTTTGAGTTTTCAGCAGGCATGCTAAATTTTAACTCCAGTAAAACGCTTAACTTAAAAGGGCGGAAAGGCTCCGCCCATTCCTGATGCTATTAACGTACTGGTGGCGCGTACAGGAAACCGCCTTTGTTCCACAGATTGTTTTCTGTACGAACAATTTTCAGTGGTGAATCCTTACCTACGTTACGATCGAAAACTTCAGCGTAGTTACCTACTTGTTTCACGATCTGATAACCCCAGTCTTTAACCGCACCCAGAGTCGTTCCGTCCGGAGCATCCAAGCCCAGCAGACGTTTCACATCAGGGCTGCCAGAGGTTTTCATTTCGTCTACGTTTTTGCTGTTAACACCCAACTCTTCGGCGTTGATCATGGCAAATACAGACCATTTAACCAGCAGTTCCCATGACTCATCGCCTTGGCGAACCATTGGGCCTAAAGGCTCTTTAGAGATGATTTCTGGTAACACATCAACAGAATCAGGTTTAGCCAGTTTTACACGTACAGCGAACAGCTGTGATTTGTCAGATGTCAGTACGTCACAACGACCAGATTCAAAACCTTTTACGGTCTGATCAGAGTTGTCGAATACAACTGGTGTGTATTTCATGTTATTTGCATGGAAGTAATCAGCCATGTTCATTTCAGTGGTAGTACCACCTTCAGTACAAATGGTTGCACCATCTAACTCTTTAGCGCTTTTCACACCCAGAGATTTGTTCACCATGAAACCCTGACCATCATAATAGGTGGTCGCAGTTGATTTCAGACCCAGAGTTGCGTCACGTGTCATCGTCCAGGTTGTGTTACGAGACAGAATATCTACTTCACCAGATTGCAGTGCTGTGAAACGCTCTTTACCACCCAGCGGGATATATTTCACTTTGCTTGCATCAGCAAAAATGGCGGCAGCCACGGCACGGCAAACGTCAACGTCCATGCCTTCCCAAGCGCCTTTCGCGTTAGGGCTGGAAAAACCAGGCAAACCATCATTCACGCCACACTGTACATAGCCTTTTTTCTTAACATTGGCCAGAGTATCACCTGAAGCTGCTTGAGCATTTCCAGCGATCAATAAAGCTACAGCTGATGCAACACCGGTTAAATATTTTAGTTTTGACATATTTCTTCCCTGCGAGGTTGAGTGAATAGCATTACTTGATTAGTGCTGACCATGCCAGACAGCACCCGTAATCAATAAAAGCAACTATCAGGCCACATTGCAAAGCAGAAAACCCCGTTGTTCCGGCGATTTAATGAACAACATTCCTTTGCAGCACCATTCGTGAACACCAAAACAGTGCAAGCAGTCGAAAATCAAGATTTTCATGACAATCACGGCTATTGTTTCGATAGTTTGCTTTAATACCCAGAAGTAAAAATCACCACAAACCAGTTTATCAGCATAAATCACTGGAAAGACTTCAAAAGCGATCACTTCAAGACGATAAGATAGCAAAAAAAGACTTTTTAAGGGATAAAATTTTGCAAATCAACCGTATCGTCTATTTTTTCACCCCACAGAGGGTCTACTTCTACGCTATATTCTGCTCTGGCATAACTAAATTGCAGTCGCCATGCATGTAAATAAGTTCGATCTGCTACTGAACCGCCATAGCGCTCATCACCCAAAATCGGCGCACTAATGCTCTTTAATGCGACTCGAATTTGGTGAGTTTTCCCAGTGTGCGGGGAAACGATATATAAACGATGATGAGGAATAGCCAGCGCAACACTCTGAAAATAGGTAATTGCGGGATTGTCGAAGGAATGCAGTAGCTTCCAGCTACCATTGCGGCTTTTAGCCATATCACCTTTCACCCACCCTTGTTTCTTTTTGGGCGATCGATCGCTGATAGCTAAATAGGTTTTTTTTACACGTCTGCCAGCAAATGACTGACTTAGTTCCGACGTCGCTTCTTTATTTTTTGCCAGCAAAACCAACCCTGAAGTGACTTTATCCAAGCGATGTACAGGGTAAACATTTTGACCGACAGCTGCTGACACACGAGAAACTAAACCCGGCACACCAGCATCATCATGCATATCAACACCCGCCTCTTTATTTACAACAAGGAAATCCGCTTGTTCCAGCACGACCGAAAATCCGCCGCATAGCTCAGACATAATGAAGGCTCTTAAAAATGGAAGTGAAAATTACAAAAAACAGTACGCTATTATTACAGGCAAATCATAGTCAGGGAAACCAACGCCAGAACAGCAGATAATAAGTACTAATACAGCAGCTACATTGATAGGGGCTATAATGTTTATTATGTTTTTGCAGATTTCCCACTGCTTTGAGTATTTGCGGCTCTGATTGATGGGTATAGACCCCCAATAATTACAGCCACGTTTCCTGTTCAAAAAAGTAAGGATTGGCCTATGTATCT
>CALMKU010000351.1 GCA_937866945.1 uncultured Tolumonas sp. | reverse complement strand
TATGTCACCCCCATTTTAGATAACAACGGTAATGTATTTGAATATCAGTCGGTACGAACTAAGCCCTCAAGAGCAGATATAGAAAGAGCGGCCGGTTATTACCAGCAAATTAACCAAGGAAAATTACCACGGGCATTACGTTTGCCTACGTTTAATATTTCGTTAATTTCTCTTTTATTATCATTCGGTACTATCATCGCAATTATTGCGAATATGATGTTATCGGAAATAAGTTCTCTTTCATCCGTCGCAATTGGTTTAGTAATAATACAATCCGTATTTGCGATCTGGTGGGGAAAAAAGTTAAAAACGCTGGCCAGTATTGCTAAAGAAAATTTTAATACTGATATTACTCAAGTCTTATACACTGGTCGACGTGATGAACTCGCTGCTATTGAATTAGCACTTAGAATGAAAAAAGCCGAATTAAGAGCCATTGTCGGACGAACCGGCGATACCTGTAATACCATTCTTCAAGCAGCGGAAGATGATGCTGGTAATATTCAGTCCATCACCAATAACATCGACCAACAACGAGCAGAAACAGAGCAGCTGGCTACAGCCATCAATGAAATGAGCAGCTCGATCCGCGAAGTGGCTACCAGTGCCAGCTCAACCTCAGAATTGACCGCTGAAGCGCGCCAAACTGCAGCACTGGGTCAAAAAAGTATCCAAGCAACGGTTAGTGCTGTAAATGCTTTGCATGATGAATTAGACAATTCTAAACAAGTTATTAATGAATTAGCTGATAACACCAAACACATTGGCAGCATCCTTGACGTCATTACCAGTATTGCCGATCAAACCAACCTATTAGCACTCAATGCTGCGATCGAAGCCGCCAGAGCCGGAGAACAAGGGCGTGGTTTTGCGGTAGTTGCCGATGAGATCCGCTCTTTAGCATTGAAAACACGCACCTCCACCGATGAAATTCAACAAATGATTTCGAAACTACAAACGAGTGCCAGCACCGCTGTGACGACGATGGATCATGGTGCTGATTTGTCTGAGACTTGCCGTACACAAGCCAATGCAGCCGGTGAAGTGTTTGGTCAAATTAATGACATGCTGCATCATGTGACTGACGCTAGCCATCAGATTGCCACAGCTGTTGAAGAACAGGCATATGTCACCGAAGACATTAATCGCAGTATCCATAACATTCGTGAATTAGCCGATACCAGTACAACCAGCAGCCATACCGCAGTGGATCGCATAGCTCTGCTGGTAGAACGTCTGCAAGGCTTATGTCGCCTGATCAATCAATTCCAACGCTAACCAGACAAAGCAGGAAGATCCGGCAACGATCATCCTGCTTTGTTTCGATCTCAAGATCCGGCTGGATCGTCAAAAAAACAGCATAAATACTGGCACAGCGTTTGCTCAGAATGAATACCCGCAGACGTTATTCTGGGACAATGTTATGAGACGATGGAATAGACACTTCAGCCAATATCGCACCCTCAACTGGCTTATGATGTGGATGCTGCTTTGCTGCTGCACCATCCTGTTATTTCCAATCGAGCGCTTACACAGCGCCGGAGAATGGTTAATACAATTCAGGATCTTCTTCAGTCTGGGACTGTTGATTGCTTGTTCATATTTTGCCAGCCAACTACTGCTGATCGCTTGGGATCACATTCTGCTGCATTGGGTGGAACGACAAAAACAACAAAATCTACAACGTATGATTGAATGTCTCGATTTCACTGAAAAAGCGATTCTGCGTGAGTTTGTTATTCAACGAAAAAGCGTCATAAATTTGCCTCTGACCGAACCAGCAGTCAAAAATCTGTT
Organism: uncultured Tolumonas sp.; assembly: GCA_937866945.1. GTDB lineage: Bacteria > Pseudomonadota > Gammaproteobacteria > Enterobacterales > Aeromonadaceae > Tolumonas. The sequence goes on along the minus strand of CALMKU010000351.1, from coordinate 963 downwards.
AGATGCCGGCGTGCTCGACTTTGCTTATGGCCAGCCGCTGAATGACGATCTGAGTCAAATCAAAGCATTAATGATTGCGCTGGAAGCCCGTCCATTATTAACTTATAAAGCGCTTGGTTTAAGCAATGGCAAGATGAGCGAAGAACAAGTCGAAATCATCATGAACGCACGACCAAAATACGTCAGTAAAAACTCGATGCGCTAATCCCCTGACTAACTAATAAAAAAGCACCTTTGAAAGGTGCTTTTTTATTTAACCAGATCAAGATCACCGAGTTAAATTTTATTCAGTTCGCGACTTCAAATAACCAGCATAATCTGGAATTTCAATACTGAATGCTTTTTTCATATTCGGCGAATCCATCAGGAAGTCGGCCGTTGCCTGATTGGTTGCCATCGGAATATTCCATACTGCAGCCAATCGCAATAATGCTTTAACATCCGGATCATGCGGTACGGCATTGAGAGGATCCCAGAAGAAAATTAATACATCAATTTTTCCTTCTGCAATCAAAGCCCCTAATTGCTGATCGCCACCCATTGGCCCAGACAGCAAGCAAGTGATCGGCAAACCCGCCTCTTTACTTAAACGAGTACCTGTTGTCCCCGTCGCATACAGATGATGTAATTTTAACTCTTCTGCACGAACTTTTACCCAATCAACCAGCGCCTGTTTCATATTGTCGTGTGCCACTAAAGCAACACGTTTGTGCCCAGCCATTTCTCGTTGAGTCATTAACGCCATACCAATCCCTCGGATAAATAATCTAGTCGTGCTTAAATTTGCGCTGCACAGTATATATTTTTTGATAAAAATAAAGGGCGACCTAAGTCGCCCTTTATTATATTGCGTGATGCGCAAATTAATCGATTATTCGATTACTTTAGCAACAACGCCCGCGCCTACAGTACGACCGCCTTCACGGATTGCAAAACGCAGACCATCATCCATCGCGATTGGGT
>CALMKU010000350.1 GCA_937866945.1 uncultured Tolumonas sp. | reverse complement strand
CGTAATAATTGGTCGTTAATTGCAGAGAGGGCAGTTGATTATTCAGGGTTTGAATGGTGACAAATAATTGGCGATAGTGATCGGGGATTATACTGCCCGCCCAGAACTCACCAAAGGAACTATTCCGCAGTACACCGCGATAAGCTGATTGCGCTTGTTTAAGGATTTCTTCTCGATGGGCAATAAACAAGAATGTCGCATCCGGCTTTTGTTTTAAGAAACGCGCAAAATCAAAGGCTGAAATTAACGTTTTCCCTGTTCCTGTTGCTGCAACCACCAAGTTCCTATAACGCTGATGCAGGGTGCGCTCAACCGTCAGCTGTTCCAGTATTTCTTGCTGATGAGGAAACGGCTTTAAATCGAAATAATGTCTGATCTGGCTGTCTGCACCACCCCGCGCCTGCTGCAAAGCATCTTTGAGCTTTTGCTTACTCTCAATATTGCCGTCAAAGGGTTCAAACTCATTGGATTGCCAATAGGTTTCAAACGTACTTAACGACTTTTTTATAATGTGCGGAATTTCTTGCGAAGTAATTTTTAAATTCCACTCCAGACCACTGGTCAGTGCAGAATGGGAAAGATTAGAAGAGCCAATATATCCCGTATTAAAACCGGTATTACGTAAAAAAAGATAGCTCTTGGCGTGCAGCCGTTCCCGTTGCGTGTTGTAACTTAATTTAAGTTCCGTATTCGGCAGGCTGGCAATAAACTCGACTGCCTTGGCATCTGTCGCGCCCATATATGAGGTTGTAATTACTTTCAGCTGACGTCCGCTGTGAGTAAATTCTTCCAGTTCTTTGCGAAAAATACGGATGCCGGCCCATTTAATAAAAGAAACCAGCCAGTATATTTTGTCCGCAGACAAAATTTCTCTTTTAAGCTCGGTATCTAATGAAATACCTGCATTACTACCGCAAAAAAGCTCACTCTGACTCAGGCCGGTGAGAGGGAATATATCGCTGACATATTGCTTAAGATTGGCGGCAACCGGATTTTCAAGCTGGTAAAGCGCAGTCAGAATTTTACCTTGACTATGGATAAGATTTTCTTCAATGAAGTCATCATCCTGAATGCGATCTTTGAGCCACATTAATAACTGGTTTGCCAGCTCAATTTGATTTTGTAGCTGATCATTACCGGTTGGCACAGAGCCCAACGCGTATTCAAATATTCGACTTAGGAAGCGAGACAGCCATAGTGCCGCTTCTGCCTGCTCAAGTGCCCGGTCACCCACATAGAAAGTATTTGTGTCTAAGCGAGAAGATACCAATTGAGTGATTAACTGCTCGTATATACCTACTTGAAGCACTATTTAACCCCTCAAAATTGGACAAAATATAATTATCGAATGCGCCAGAAGGTGATACTGGCGGAATTTTCCAAGCAGATGATAAAGAGAAAGGAAGTGTATGACCTGACTGCGGCAGGCAACAAGCAAAACGTCTGGTAACAACAGCATATATCAGGCTATTTTTTCAGTAGTGGTGAGCGATAGCATCTCTGCCGGCGCGGGGCGGCCAAACAGATAGCCTTGATACGCATAGCAGCCCAGTTCTTTCAGCCGCTGCCGTTGTGCTTCAGTTTCGACCCCTTCCGCGATCACGTTCAGCCCCATGCTTTGCGCCAGCGTGACGATGGTGCTGGCGATCGCGGCATCGTTCGGATCGGTTAGTAGATCACGTACAAATGATTGGTCTATTTTCAACTGATCCAGCGGCAAGCGCTTCAGATAGGCTAATGATGAATAACCGGTGCCAAAATCATCGAGTGAAAAACCAACGCCGCAGGCTTTCAGTGCAGTCATTTTATCGATGATATCTTCGGTGTCTTCCAGCAATAAACTTTCGGTCAGCTCTAATTTTAGTTTGTCCGGTGCGATGTTGGCGTACTGCATGGCGGCCAGCACCTGATCGACAAAATCGGGCTGGTGGATCTGTCGGGCGCTGATATTCACCGCCAGAGACAGGTGCGCAGTTTCTGGTTGCATGGCCCAGCAGCTTAGCTGTCGGCACGCCTCGTTAAGTACCCATTTACCAAGTGACAGGATCAACCCGCTCTCTTCGGCCAGAGGAATAAAGACTGCCGGTGACACCATGCCACGGCTGGGATGCTGCCAGCGCACCAGTGCTTCTGCGCCAGTGATTTTTCCGTGCACATCGACCTGAGACTGATAATGCAGCAGGAGTTGTTGCTGCCGTAAACCTTCCCGCAGATCATTTTCCAGCTCCGCCCGTGAAGTAACGACCGCCTGCATTTTGTTGTCAAAGAAACGCAGTGTATTACGCCCGGCAGATTTGGCCTGATACATGGCAATATCGGCACGTTTCATCAGTTCGTCACTGCTTTCCTGATGCGCCTGAAACAAGGTAATGCCGATACTGGCGCTGCTATTATGCTCATAACCGGCAATCAGATAGGGGTGACACAAATACACCAGAATTTTTTCCCCGATGCTTTTACTCTGCGCCGCCGCGACCTCTTCCACATGGCTTAATTGTTCCAGCATGACGACAAATTCATCGCCACCGAGTCGGGCCACGGTATCGCTTTCGCGAATACAGTCAGCAAGCCGTGTCGCTACCTGTTGCAACAACAGATCGCCCTTGTCATGACCGAGGGTATCATTCAGTGTTTTGAAGTTGTCCAGATCGATGAACAGAAGCGCGCCGCGTTGGCCACTGCGTTTACTGCTCGCCATGGCCTGATGTAGCCGATCTTGCAGCAAGCGCCGGTTAGGTAAACCCGTCAGCGGATCGTAAAACGCCAGATAGCTGATTTCATCCTCTTTCACTTTGCGCTCGGTGATATCGCGGGCCAGAAAGACCACCACCTGCTTATCATTGACGGTATAACCCAGTGGCTGCGCCCGACCTTCCACCAGTCGGCGGCCAATGACACCATCACGCTCATATTCAATGGTTTGCGTTTGCTGCAATGCAATACTGCTGCGGATGGCGGCGAGTAGCTTATCGGCCGTTTCTGGTGGCAGTTCATGATGTAATTTACTGCCGATCAGATCTAACGCGGGCTCATACAGCTGATGGTTGGTGGAGGGCAGCATCTCAACATAATTGCCGTCTTCATCGATAATGAGCATTAAATCGGGGATCGCCTGCACGATTGCCCGCATACGGGACTCGCTGGCGTGCAAGGCTTGCTCGGTTTTCGTCCGGTTCACAATGTCTTGCATCATCAGACCGAGGATCATGGTGCCGAGAGAAAAGGTGAATACATACGGGAGTGCGATGTTGTGCATCACGGTAGTGAGCACCGAGGCGGGCAGTTGCGTGAATATCAGCACCATGATCACATGGGCTAGAAAACCAAACAGCAGTAATTCAACCGGACCATTTTTTACCCTACCCTGCTGATAGGCGTAACGGTAGAGCAGCCCCAGCACCACGCTGGCCGTGATCGTTGCCAGCCCAACCGGATAATCGCCACCGCCCAGCCAGAAGCGATAGGTACCAGCAATGAGACCTGCACCGATCGCGACCGATGGCCCGCCGAACAGCCCGGCCATAATCAGGATGACCGAGCGGGCATCAAAGATGACTCCGGGCGCGATATGAATCGGCGCCATCATGCCGATCACAGTAATACCACCAAACAGCAGCCCGGCGATAAATTGTTGCAAACCTTCATGCTTCTGACAAAGGCGCACATTAAACCCCTGCAATAAACACAGTGATAACAGCAGTGCAATACCTTTGACAAATTCGAGTAGCATAGGCTCTATCCATGATCCGATATTTTGTAATCATGGCTTAAGATAAGACTAAGGTAAAATCACAAACGGCGAGATGTTGCGGATTAAGACAATATTGTTAGCTATTCACCATTTTCCGGTAAGGGCAATGCACCTGATTTGCTCAGGTTGTGTGACAGAGTCTGTGTAGGCAAGCGTTACAGATAAAAAAGAACCTTGGCTCAGGCGACCCGTTTCTGAGAGGGCTCTGCGATCTGCATTAAGGTTGTTTCCAGCACCCGCCGTACTTGTGGCAAACAACGACCACAGGTGCTACCTACTTTCAGTTCACGATGTAACCCGCGAATGGTATCGACGCCGTTTTCTACCGCTTCTTTTATCTGCCGGTCATTTACTGCATGACAATGACAAATGATCATAGCAATCTCCTTTCTACCTCTCATTTGATAATACTTCTCATTCTGATGATTGGCAATGGGATTGATTCTTTTTTGTACTAAAAAAGCACATTATTTAGGTAAAAAAGATGTGTTTGAGATGTTAATTATGTTGCGAATTCTGCTGCAGGGTTTAGGCTAAAATGTATAGCCTTCTATGATGTGAGGATCTGCCATGCAAGGGGATAAAGCCGTCATTGCCATGCTCAATAAGGTGCTGACCTGGGAGCTGAGCTCCATCAATCAATATTTCCTGCACGCCCGCCTGTTCCGTCATTTTGGTTTTAATACACTGAATGACCATGCATTCAAAAAATCGATCAAAGACATGAAACAAGCCGATGCCCTGATTGAGCGGATCTTGTTTTTAGATGGCTTACCGAATTTACAGAATCTGGAATATCTGCGTATCGGTGAACACGCAGAAGAGATGCTGCAATGCGATCTGTCGTTGCAGCAGGATCAGTTGCCTTTATTGCGCGAAGCGATCCAGCTTGCTGAGCAAGCAGCCGATTTTGTCACCCGCGATCTGTTAGAAGATATTCTGGAATATGAGGAAGAGTATCTGGATTGGCTGGAAACACAGCAGAATCTGATCGCGACGACCGGTATTCAGAACTATCTGCAGAGTCAGATGTAAGGGGAGAATTATGCAAGGTAAAGCGATTATCATTGCGGAGCTGAACAAGCTGCTGGCCGGTGAGTTGACGGCAATCGATCAGTATTTTATTCATTCCCGCATGTATCAGGATTGGGGCTACAACAAGCTATTCGAACGCATTAGCCATGAGTCAGATGAAGAGAAACAACATGCCGCGTGGATCATTGAACGCATTCTGTTTCTCGAAGGCACGCCAGAAATGACACTGCGTGAGCCGCTGAATGTAGGTAAAACCGTGCCGGATATGCTGAAAAACGATCTGCAGCTGGAATACAACGTGGTCAAGAATCTGAAAGCAGCCATCAAGCTCTGTGAGTTGGAGCAGGATTATCAGACCCGAGAAATGCTGGAAAAACAGCTGGATGACACCGAAGTGGATCATGCCTACTGGCTGGAAAAACAGCTGCGCTTAATTGATCAGATCGGTCTGCAAAATTATCTGCAATCACAAATGTAACCTTCCCTTCTGCTGTCTGAATTGAGAATATATCGCATTTAGGCAGCGGCTTTTTGCTTTGTTATCCGTTTCACGCTGAGCCGCTGTGGTCGGTTTCATTCATACAGTTTTAATTCATTATTCGGAACAAGACTATGCGCGTTTATGTTTTACAGCACGTTCCATTTGAGGAGCTAGGTAATATTCAACCTTGGTTGGCGCAACACAAAGCAGATGTTCATTATTGCCGTTTATATGCCAATGATCCGTTGCCTGATGTAAATGAAACTGATCTGCTGATTGTGCTCGGCGGGCCAATGAGTGTGAATGATGAATCGCATTACCCTTGGCTGGTGGCGGAAAAAGCCTTTCTGGCACAGGCTATCGCGGCGGAAAAACCGATTGTCGGGATCTGTCTGGGTGCTCAGTTGATCGCCAGTTGTCAGGGGGCGCGGATTTACTCCAATTATGCTAAAGAGATCGGTTGGTTTGATATCAACGCTGTGGCGGTGTCCGGCGATGTGTTGCCATTACCGGCGACCATGCATGTCTTTCACTGGCATGGCGAAACCTTTGAATTACCTGACAATGCCGTGTTATTAGCCAGCAGTGTGGCCTGTAATAATCAGATCTTCCAACTTGGTAAGCGCGTGATTGGCTTGCAATGCCATCTGGAAACGACGGAAGAAAATGCCCGCAGTATGGTGCTGCATTGTGCCGATGAACTAACCGGTGGCAGTTTCATTCAGGATGCCAATGTCATTTTATCGGCCAGCGAAGCGCAATATCAGCAGCTCACCGAATGGATGGCTCAGGTGCTGGATTACGTGACGCGACCATTATAAAACCCACTCTTTCATTTAACCTTATGTTGAACTTCTCTTGAGGACAAAAAATTGTCCTCAACTCTCTGTTTAGTTCAAAACGAAACCGGTTACATTCTGGCTAAAAACACGGTTCCTGCCGGACTATCTTTGCGATTGTCATCACAAAAATGATCTCTTTCTGTAGTTATGCAACCGGTTGCATTTTATTGTATCAATAAGACAGCGGCGGTGAGCCATCTGTCATAACCAATAAAAACACACTGGTTCTTAAGCAGTCGAGGTTTTTCACATGAGTTATTCCGGTTTGGCAAAAACAATTCTGCAGCTGGTTGGCGGTGCAGAGAATGTCGATGCCTTGGTGCATTGTGCGACGCGTTTGCGTTTTACACTGCATGACAATGGCACCGCAAAAAAGACAGAGTTACAGAATTTAGATGGCGTTTTGAGTGTTGTTGAAAGTGGTGGCCAGTTTCAAGTGATCGTTGGTAGCCATGTCTCGCATGTTTACAAAGAGTTAATGAATTTGCTGAGCAGTGGTTCAGCTGCGGTCAGCAGCAGTGTGCCACGTAGCGAAAGCAAGGCGAAAGGCCCGTTGGCGGCACGTATTTTTGAAGTGGTATCCGGTAGTTTCTCACCTCTGATCGGGGCGATGGCAGGCGCTGGTATGATCAAAGCCTTGCTGGCGGTGCTGGTGATGCTGAAATGGATCGATCCGGCCAGCAGCTCTTATCTGGTGTTAGCGGCGGCCGCGAACTCAGTGTTCTATTTCCTGCCGGTGCTGCTGGGTATCTCGGCGGCGACCCAAATGGGTGCTAACGGCTATGTTGGTGGTGCCATTGGTGCAGCACTACTGGAACCCAATTTTACCGGCCTGATTGGCTCACAAACGGCGACCTTTTTCAGTATCCCGGTAGTGGCGATCAACTATGCGTCTACCGTGTTCCCGGTGTTTATTGCCGTGGCAATCCTGGCGGTGCTGGAGAAATTCCTGAAACGCGTCTGCCCGCATAACATCCAGATGTTTATGGTGCCGATGCTGTGTCTGTTGGCGGTGGTGCCGATGACCGTGCTGGCGTTCGGCCCATTCGGTGTGTATGTCGGCGATATGATCGCGGCGGGCATCAACTGGCTGAGTGCGCACAGCGGTATTCTGACCGGTGCCGTGATTGGCGGCTCCATGATGTTTCTGGTGGTGCTGGGTCTGCATTGGGGCATCGTGCCGATCATCATTGCCAATTTAGGCGCGGGTGGCGATCCGATTGCAGCCATGTGGGCACCAGCGACCTTCGCTCAAATGGGTGTAGCACTGGCCATCTTCCTGCGCAGTAAAGATGTCAATGTGAAAGCGCTGGCTGGCCCGGCG
>CALMKU010000349.1 GCA_937866945.1 uncultured Tolumonas sp. | reverse complement strand
GATTAAAACTAAGTTGCAGTGAATGCGGATTAGTTGAGCCGTCACTGCACACAACACAATTTGCATGGCTTTGCAGACATGCTTGATAGGTTTTCATGCTATTCCTGCTTTCAGATCAGGAAGGACATCGCCTTCCTGAATACCACTGAATTATTCGGCAGAGAGCTCTTCGACCGCAGCCAGTGCCTGCGTGCCATAAATAATGGCCGGACCACCGCCCATCAATACAGCCACATCGATTGTTTCAATCAGTTCTTGTTTTGTTGCGCCAGCTTTCAGTGCTGCCGCGACATGCGCGCCAATGCAACCATCACAACGTGCTGCAATAGCAATGCCGGTAGCAATCAGCTCTTTATGCTTAATACTGACAGCGCCTTCAACCATCGCCGCCTTGTGTAAAGCCAAAAAGGCATTCATGGTATCCGGGCTGGCTTTGCGATATGCCGAACCGAACTGCCGTTGATCCTGATTAATTTCTTTGTAACTTTTAGCCATGATGACTCCTTATTTATAAACAGAAATTATTAAAATTTTGTGGTGACCATTTGATAGGTTTTGAATCCACCGGTCAGATTGCGGGCTTTAAACCCGTACTGAATCAACATCCGGCAGGCGACATGCCCTCGTAAACCAACCTGACAGGCCACCAGAATCTCCTTATCTTTCGGCAATTCGTGTAACCGCTGACGCAATTGATCCAGTGGTATATTGACGGCATCAGGGAAAGAGCCGGATGCTTCCAATTCAGGCGGATTGCGAACATCTAATACGATTTGATCTGACGCGCCGAGTAATAACTCTTCCGAGTGGCAAACCGCTTCATCACCTTTAAGAATATTCGATGCCACCATGCCAGCCTGATTGACAACATCACGGGCTGAACCAAAAGGCGGAGCATAGGTGAGTTCAAGATCCTGCAATGTATAAACGCTCATCCGCGCTCTCTGAGCAACGGCCAAGACATCGATACGTTTATCTACACCATCCAGCCCAGCCGCCTGAGCGCCTAAAATTTCACCATCCGTCGGATTAAACAATAATTTCAACGTAACCGGATGCGCACCAGGGTAATAACTGGCATGGCTGGCGGTATGAACGTAAATTTTTTCATAAGGCAGTTTTAGGCGTTTCAGCGTTTTTTCATTCAAGCCCGTACTGCCGATCGCCATGTCAAACAGCTTACAAATAGATGTACCTTGTGTACGTCGATATATTTCGCGGCGCCCCAGCATATTATCCGCAGCGATACGCCCTTGACGGTTTGCAGGGCCAGCAAGTGGCACCAGCGAAGGTAATGCGGTCACAAAATCTTCGGTTTCAACCACATCACCAACCGCAAAGATATCAGGATCAGAAGTACACATCAGGGCATCAACTTTGATCCCACCTCGGGCTCCCAACTCGATACCTGCTTGATTTGCCAACATGGTTTCGGGTTTGACACCAATCGCCAGCACAACCAGTCCGGTTTTCAGCATCTCGCCGGTACTCAACATCAATTCCAGCGTGTTGGTATGCTCAATTTGCTTATCATATTCACCTGTTGCCTCAGGCTCTGCGGGTTGGATCTCCAGCTCTGTCACTGCGGCCAATCCGGTATTCAGGCGTAAATCGACCCCTTTTTCGACCAATTTCTGATGCAGCATATTGGCCATTTCGCGGTCTACTGGCGCCATAACCTGATCAGACAACTCTAGTAATGTCACCTTGATCCCACGATGGTGTAATGCCTCAACCATTTCCAGCCCGATAAAACCACCACCGACAACAGTGGCATGTTGCGGTTGATTCAGTAACAAGGAAGATAGGATTTGATCCATATCCGGAATATTACGCAGACTAAAAACATAGTGACTGTTGATACCAGGAATCGGCGGTTTAACCGGTGAAGCACCAGGACTCAGCAATAACTTATCGTAGGATTCCAGATAAATTTCCCCCGTTAAAACCCGACGCACGGTGACTTCTTTTTTATGTTTGTCGATAGCAATAACTTCATTGAAAACCCGAACATCCACATTAAACCGGTGGCGGAAACTCTCTGGTGTTTGCAGCAATAAGGCGTCTCTGGCTTCAATCTCTCCGCTGATGTGATAGGGCAAACCACAATTCGCAAAGGAAACAAATTCTCCTCGTTCAAGCACAATAATTTCTGCGGTTTCTGATAAACGACGCGCTCTGGCCGCAGCCGATGCACCGCCAGCAACCCCACCGATGATCACAATTTTAGTCATACTCGATTCCTGCAAGTCAGATAATGAATAATTTAAACAACCACATTGTTTTTATTCAGGTCGGCACAATTCACCGGCAATAACTGCTTTGCAGGTTCTGACCACAAGCCACAGCACCAGAAGCGACAATATGGAAATCAATGCCATAAATAAAACGTTAAAAAGAGGTAACGCGGTAAACATAAACATTTTCTTCGTGGCTATCGTCAATGCGGCAACCGGAAAGGAATATGCCCATGAAGAAAGAAAAAATGGAAGGCGGATAAAACGCAGCACATTACTGAAGAGTAACAAGCTGAGAAACAAAGCAATGTAATAGAGGACCCGACCAAAGTTATCTAATCCACCCACCAAGCCACTGTATGACACAAATCCAACGGATGGTGGTGCCAGAAGAATAAACAACATCGGCGTCAAACGGGCTGGTAAGGGCTCATGAAAAAACAAGCGGTAAAGCACAATCGTCAACAACACCAGCCAGAAGACCAGACCAATGCTGAAGAAAAACCAGCTAACCTCAATGTAAGCAAAATGGGAACCGGTAATAGGCACAATAATGTTACCTACCACTGGAATAAACCAACTTGGATTAGCATGTGATAGTGTGTAATGCGAATGATGGATCCAACTGCTCATGACATACAGAGTCAGGCAAAATTGAATCACTGCGCCACAAAGCCACAATCCAAATGAAATCTGCGAGTAATCCTGCCAAGCCACAGACAGTAGTAACAAACTAATTGAAAATGCAGGGAAAAAATTAAGACGAACAGGATGGCGTAACTCATCCATTACAGCCGATGGATAACGTAAAAGTTTCACGGCATAAAAAGATGTGATGACAACCATCACCAATGATGTAAACAACATCAACATGAATGGAATAGCAGCAAGTGCCGGTTGTCCAGCCGCTTTCCAGGCCAGCGTTACTCCGCTTAACCCCATCACAATTGAAAAAAAAGACACCGGAAAATGCAATAACCGATTTTGTTCGGCGACAATGCCATGATCTGTCTGGATATTACTCATACTAACCTCAGTAAAAGAAGACAGGAGGCTCTACATCTCCCCCTGTCTTAACGGCGTTATAATTTACGTTTACTGAAATACCAGTCTGTGTAGTTATAGCCTTCGCTTTTACGTACTTCTGCCGCCATCGTCGTGGCTGGCGGCGGAACAATGACTTCATCTCCTGGCTGCCAATTTTCAGGAGTTGCACAAACATTGCTATCGGTAGTTTGTAATGCTTTAACCAGACGAAGGATCTCTGCAACAGAACGGCCATTACTCATTGGGTAATACAGCATAGCCCGCAGCACACCGTCAGGATCGATGACAAATGTTGCTCGCACAGCCGAGGTATCGCTAGCCCCTGGCTGAACCATGCCATAAGAACGAGCGACCGCCATATTCAAATCAGCAATGATGGGAAAATTGATCTCAACGCCAAAGTTATCTTTAATGCTACGCGCCCAAGCAATATGAGCATGAACACCATCAATCGATAACCCCAGTAATTCACAGTTCAGAGCTTTAAAATCACCACTGGCTTTCGCAAATCCCATAAACTCTGTCGTGCATACTGGCGTAAAATCGGCAGGGTGCGAGAACAAAATCAACCATTTACCTTTGTAATCAGACAGACTTAACATGCCATGTGTTGTTTTAGCTGTAAACGAAGGTGCGGCTTCATTTAAACGCGGCATAGCAACATTATTTCCGGCTTCAGTCATTATAAACTCCTTGGTTAGAGCCATACATTAGGGATATCTAATAAATAAAGATACTTTAGTTTTTGGCATATTCCAATAAAAAATATAAATTTCATAAAATCAAAAATGAATAGTTGTCTCTTTACCACTTTCGGCATTGTTGTTTTTTTCTTCTGATAGAACTGATTTTTCAACTGCTTTTGTTAGCAAGAAAAAGAAGCCCATCATCGCTACAGCAATGATCAGTAGTGAAATAAAACCCGCTAAAACGGCAATCCAAATATTCATGAATGACAGCAACG
>CALMKU010000348.1 GCA_937866945.1 uncultured Tolumonas sp. | reverse complement strand
CGCTAATTAATGGGGATATTGAAATGAGCAAAACCTATCTCGATTTAAGTGCCGTTGGCATGCGTTTCAAAACCGATAAAGGCTTTTTCGAAGCACTGGTTGATGTAAATCTGAAAATTGCCAAAGGTGAGTTTATCTCCCTGATTGGCCACTCCGGCTGCGGGAAGAGTACCGTGCTGAATCTGGTTGCTGGTCTGACCGAGGCGACTTCCGGCGGCATCATTCTGGATGGTCGTGAAGTCGATGGCCCCGGCCCAGAGCGTTCAGTCGTGTTCCAAAACCACGCATTGCTGCCTTGGTTATCGGTTTATCAGAACGTCGAACTGGCTGTGCGTCAGGTCATGAAAGACGCCAGCAAAAAAGAGATTGAAGAGAAAGTGCGTTACTACCTGTCACTGGTGCAGATGGACCACGCGCTGGATAAAAAACCGCACGAAATTTCTGGTGGTATGAAGCAACGTGTTGGGATCGCCCGTGCGCTGTCAATGTCACCGAAAGTGCTGCTGATGGATGAACCTTTTGGCGCATTGGATGCACTGACTCGTGCACATCTGCAAGACTCCGTTATGGAAATTCAGGCGGAACTGAACAACACCGTCATCATGATCACCCATGATGTAGATGAAGCCGTGTTGCTGTCTGACCGTATCGTGATGATGACCAACGGCCCATCAGCGACGGTGGGTGAGATCCTGAATATCGATCTTCCTCGCCCACGTGATCGGGTTGAGCTGGCTGAGAACCCACATTATCACCATTTACGTCAGCAGGTGCTGAGCTTCCTGTATGAAAAACACAGCAAAGTGACTCGTTTGAAAACAGCTAAAGCTGCGAAAAATAGTGCAGTAGCTTAACGGTATTATTCGATCCATACGTTTAGACCGTTGAAATTAGATTAATTTAAGAGCAAAGGCGCTCGTTTCATCATTGAACTATGGGAATAGCATCAATGATGAAGCGGGCGCTTTTGTTTTTTAACAACAAAATGGAACATTATGAAACAAGATAATAAATTTAATATGCTGTCATTTACCGGCAAAATGAAG
>CALMKU010000347.1 GCA_937866945.1 uncultured Tolumonas sp. | reverse complement strand
TCTGCAGCAGACTGCAGTTGTGCCAGCGACACATCACGCAGTGCTTTCACACCAAAAAAGTCTGCAACCTGCTCACATTGTTTACGGCGGGTATTGTATTCACTATCAACCAGACCGCGTTTCACATTGGAATGCACGATCAGCACCGCCAGATCATCTGGCATTTTGACTAGGCGGGTTTCCAGTGAACGACAATCTAACAGCAAAGAGTGATCTTTCTGACCACTGGCTGAAATCATTTGATCCATGATGCCGCAGTTACAACCAACAAACTTGTTTTCTGCTTCCTGACCGTTCAGTGCTATAGCTGCGGGGCTCAAACCTAACTGATAGGCCTGATTGAAAGATTCACCGATCGCCACTTCCAATGACGCAGAAGAACTCAAGCCAGCACCTTGTGGCACGTTACCCGCAACCACCATGTTCAGCCCTTTCAGGCTCACGTCTTTTTCCAGCAAATATTTCACAACACCGCGAATGTAGTTGCTCCACAGCTGATCCGCGTGTGGCTCAATCGGTTGTAATAGTGAAAACTCATCACGCTGGTTAGCGTAATCAGCAGCAATCACCGCGACTTGGTCATCATCACGACGCTGTATCGCAACCACGGTTTCATAATCAATCGCGCAAGGCAGCACAAAACCATCGTTATAATCGGTATGCTCACCAATCAGATTGACACGACCCGGTGCACGAACAAACAAGTCAGGTTCGCAGCCAAAACTGGTTTGAAATACGGCGAGAACTTTTTCTTTTAATGACATAGCAGTTTTCCTCAAGCTTGTTCTTTGTAATGAATATCGCTGACAGCACGCAGACGTTCTGCGGCTTGTTCTGGAGTCAAATCACGCTGGGTTTCCGCCAGCATTTCATAACCCACCATAAATTTGCGCACCGTCGCTGAACGTAATAGCGGCGGATAAAAATGGGCATGCAATTGCCAATGTTCCATGTTGCCTTCCTGATGAGGTGCACCATGCCACCCCATGGAATACGGGAAAGAACACTGGAACAAGTTGTCATAACGGCTGGTAAGTAATTTCAGTGCCAGCGCCAGATCCTGTTTTTGCGCATCATTCAATTCGGTGAGACGAAGCACATGCGCTTTTGGCAGCAATAGCGTTTCAAAAGGCCAGGCCGCCCAATAAGGTACAACCGCGATCCAGTGTTCTGTTTCCACCACAGTGCGTTCGCCAGAGACCTGTTCTTTCTGCGCATATTGCAATAACAACGGTGATCCCTTTTCGGCCAGCCACTGCTTTTGAGTTTGTTCTTCACGGGCTAATTCGTTGGGCAGAAAATTATTGGCCCAGATCTGGCCGTGCGGATGCGGGTTAGAGCACCCCATCGCAGCACCCTTATTTTCAAACACCTGCACCCATAGATAATCTTTTGCCAGATCAGTCACTTGTTCACACCAAGTATCAATGACAGATCGGATAGCTGGCACAGGTAATTCAGGCAATGTTTTACTGTGATCCGGAGAAAAACAGATAACACGACTGGTGCCTCGTGCTGATTCACATTGGAACAATGGGTCAGCAGAATGCGGTGACGCTGGTGTGTCGGTCATCAGTGCAGCAAAGTCGTTAGTGAACACAAACGTGTTTTTATAATCTGGGTTTTTTTCCCCATTCACACGAGTGTTACCTGCACATAAAAAGCAGTCAGGATCATGGGCCGGACGATCGTCTGGTGCGGCTTTTTCTACCTGCCCTTGCCATGGGCGCTTCGCTCGATGCGGTGACACTAACACCCACTGACCGGTCAACGGGTTAAAACGACGATGAGGATGATCTATCGGATTGAACATGGTTTATTCCTCGTAACCGTTAGGATTAGCTTGCTGCCAGCGCCAGCTGTCGCGTGTCATATCATCAATAGTCCGACTGGCATTCCAGCCCAATTCTCGTTGTGCTTTTGCCGGATCAGCCCAGCATTCCGCAACATCACCAGGACGACGGTCTACCAGTTTATAGTTAATGTCTAAACCACTGGCACGAGCAAAGGCTTGTACCATCTCCAGCACACTGACACCCTGCCCGGTTCCCAGGTTATAGATATGCAAACCCGCTTGTGCACCACAAACCTGCCATGCTTTTACGTGGCCCTCGGCCAGATCCATAACATGGATGTAATCGCGTACACAGGTGCCATCTTTCGTCGGATAGTCACTGCCAAAAATATTGAGACAATCGCGGCGACCAATCGCTACTTGCGTGATATAAGGCATCAGGTTATTAGGAATGCCTTGCGGATCTTCGCCCATACGACCAGATTCATGCGCACCGATCGGGTTGAAATAACGTAGTAAAGTGATGCTCCAGCGTGGATCGGCTTTCTGCATATCTTCCAGTATTTGTTCAACCATGAGTTTTGTCTGACCATATGGGCTCATAGTGGAACGAGGAAAATCTTCTGTAATCGGCACAGCATGCGGATCGCCATACACAGTTGCTGATGAGCTAAAAATAAAGCGGTAACAACCAGCACGACGCATTGCACCCAGCAAACTCAGAGTACCGGAAATGTTGTTTTCAAAATATTCATACGGTTTTTGTGTTGATTCACCGACCGCTTTCAATGCCGCGAAATGAATAACACCAGCGATTTGTTGTTCCTGAAAAATACGGTCTAACACCGCCGGATCACGGACATCGCCTTGATAGAAAATAGGACACTTTCCCGCCACTTCTTCTATTCTTTTCAGTACAGATAACTTGCTGTTACACAGATTATCGAGAATGACCGGCTCTAAACCTGCCGCTATTAACGCCAGACAAGTGTGACTACCTATGTAGCCTGTCCCACCGGTGACCAGAATTTTCATGTTCTCTCCTCGCAAAAACGACAACACACCTGTCGGTATATTTGTTGTCCATTAGTCTAGAAGAGTGTATTCCGTCAGACTGTGATCTGACAAACAAAATGTAAACGTTTACATTTAATCTCATTCGGATAACCTATGATTAGTGAGGATTTATACTGGTGATAGCATCACTATCCCTGATATATTGCAGTTAGTCGGTATGAAAACTACGCGCATCGGATGAGAAATTCGCATTATGGCAACTATAAAAGACGTCGCTAAACTAGCTGGCGTCTCTATTGCAACCGTTTCCAGAGTAATCAATCACTCACCGAAAACGGGAGAGTCAGCAAGAGCTGCGGTAAACCGCGCAATGGAAGAATTAAATTACCGCCCCGATCCTAATGCCAGAGCATTAGTCAGCCGAGTAAACGATACCATTGGATGCATGGTTTTTGATGTAGCTGACCCATTTTTCGGCGCTATGGTGAAAGCCATTGAAATTGAATGTCGTGCCCACCATAAACATTTGTTGATCGGCAACGGCTCGCATGATGCAGCTCAAGAACGTGAAACAATTGAACTTTTGATCAGTAAACGATGTGAAGCGCTGATAATTCACAGTAAAGCACTCAGTAATGAAGAACTGACGGCGTATGCGGAAAAATCACCGGGTATGATTTTCATCAACCGTTTACTGCCTGAGATCCCTTCTCGTTGTATCTGGTTGGATAACTATTACGGTAGTTACACAGTTACTCAGCATCTGATTGAATTGGGTCATAAACACATTGCCTGTGTCGCATCAAAATATGACATCGAAGATGCCTATGAACGAATTCGCGGTTATCGGGATGCGCTGCAGGAATCAGGTCTTGATCCGGATGAAATTACCATTGAACGCGCAGAACCCAATGAAGAAGGCGGTGAACAAGCCATTCAGGATCTACTGGGTCGTGGAATGCCGTTCACTGCAGTTGTTGCCTATAACGATGCAATGGCTACGGGGATCATTTCCGTTTTGATCGATAATGGTTTTCGGGTACCGGAAGATGTTTCTGTCGTGGGTTTTGATGATGTTATTTTCGCGCGTTTTTCACGCCCAAAATTAACTACTATGCGCTACCCTATTTCAATGATGGCAACAAAAGCAACCCAGATGGCGTTACAACTGGCCACTGGTGATGCCCCGGAAAGTACAGCGCAAGTTTTCCGCCCAGTGTTAGTAAGACGTCAATCATCTGCTGCAGCACCGCAAGAAATTCGTTAATCCTCTTTTATTAAAATAATCTGGCTGAGAATATTCAGCCGGATTATTTATCTTCATTTTTTATATGTAGCGGAAATATTTTTCTTATATAAAAATTCGGACTCCGCGTTGCCGATGAGTCCGATTCATATCTAAGGGGTGAAACAAACTTATTTTTTCTTGGCGTATTTCAGTGAATCAAGTGCAACGGCCATGATGATGATTGCACCCTTGATGATGAACTGCCAGTAAGGGTTCACACCAATGTAAGTCATACCGTAGTTGATAACGGTGAAGATGATTACGCCGGTAATAACACCCAGAACAGTACCCACACCACCGCTGAATGACACACCACCCACTACGCACGCCGCGATAGCATCCAACTCATACATGAAACCTAAGTTGTTTGTCGCACTACCGATACGACCTGCTTCCAGCATACCGCCGAACGCATAGAACACACCCGACAACATGTAAATCAGGATCAGGTTAACTGTTACGTTAACACCTGATACTTTCGCCGCTTCTGGGTTACCACCGATGGCGAAAATGTTTTTACCAAATTTGGTTTTATTCCACAGCACCCAGACAAATGCGGTAGCAATGGCAGCATAGATAACCAGATAAGACAGTTTAAAAGTTCCGAACTTAAAGAAACCTTGTGTAAAGCTGGAGAAACGAGGATCAAAACCTGCAATTGGTGATGCACCAGCCAAATCGTAATACAGGGAGTTAACACCGTACACGATGATCATGGTACCCAAGGTGGTAATGAACGGCGTCACATTCAGTTTTGCAATGATAAATCCGTTAATAAAACCAATCAGTGCACCGATAACACACACGACTAAGATAACAACAGGAATGGGGATTTCGCCAATAGATGGGAAAACCTTATTCACGTTGGTCATCGCCTGCAACATGGTTGCAGCAACAATCGCAGCTAAGCCGACCTGACGCCCCGCAGATAAGTCAGTACCTTGCGTAACAATCAGACCAGCCACACCTAACGCGATAATAACGCGTACAGAAGATTGGGTAAGGATGTTACTAAAGTTATTTAGGCTTAAAAATGAAGGTTCTTTAACAATGATAATCATCAATAGAATAAAAAGAACCACATAAATGCCACCATTTTTCAGGTAGTCTAAAGTTTTTGATACATTCATATTGAACATCCTCGGATCACAAATATAGAGCTGCCAAACGCATAATTTCTTGCTGATCGGTTTTTTCTGTTTCAACGATGCCTGCTACACGACCATTACTCATAACCAGAATACGGTCAGTAATACCTAATAACTCCGGCATTTCAGATGAAATCATGATAATGCCTTTATCTTTTTTGGCGAGTTCAAGCATCAGTTGATATATTTCAAATTTTGCACCAACATCGATACCGCGAGTTGGTTCGTCCAGCATTAATATTTCCGGTTGTGTTAATAACCAGCGGCCAATAATAACTTTTTGTTGGTTACCACCAGAAAGTGATCCTATTGATGTTTTCTGACTTGGTGTTTTAACACGCATTGAGTCAATAACCCATTGGGTATCACTCTTCATACGTTTATTTTCTAATAAACCAGCAAAACCTTTATACTGATCCATATTGGCAATCAGCGAATTAAATGCAATATCCAGTTGACTGTAAATACCTGTAGAGCGCCGCTCTTCCGTAACAAGTGCAAAACCATTCCGAATTGCATCATGGGCATCCGTATTTTGCACTTCTTTACCATGTAATTTAATGGTGCCTGAAGCTTTATCGCGAAGACCAAAAAGTGTTTCAACTATTTCAGTTCTTTTTGCACCAACCAGCCCGGCAATACCGAGGATTTCACCTTTACGCAATTGGAAAGAAACATCCTTGATAGATGGCTGATTTAATGCGGTTAGGCCATTAACTTCAAGAATAACTTCTTTTGGTCTGTTTATTTTTGGCGGAAAACGTTGGGTTAGTTCACGACCGACCATCATGCCGATGATCTTGTCCATATCCAGCCCTTCTAATGACTGAGTAGCCACCCATTGTCCATCACGTAAAATAGTAATTTCATCACATAACTGGAATATTTCTTCCATTTTGTGTGAGATATAAACAATACCGCAACCGCGATCTTTTAATTTACGAATAATAGTAAATAGATGATTAACTTCTTTCTCGGTTAAAGAAGAAGTCGGTTCATCCATAATCACAATTTTTGCGTTATAAGAAAATGCTTTTGCTATTTCAATCATCTGCATCTGAGACACAGACAGTGTAGCAACCTTATCTCTTGGGTCGATATCGATACCCAATTCTTCAAAGATTTTTTTAGTATCTCTATACATTTTGTCATGATCGATAAACATGCCTTTTGTTGGGTAGCGACCCAACCACATATTATCCATGACAGAACGTTGTCTAACCTGGTTTAATTCCTGATGCACCATTGAAACACCATTATCTAATGCTTCTTTGGCAGAATGGAAATTAATTTCTTTACCTTGAAATATGATTGTTCCGGCATCTTTTTCATAAATACCAAACAAACATTTTAATAATGTAGATTTACCAGCACCATTTTCACCCATCAATGCATGAACAGAATGAGGGCGAATTTTAAGATTCACATTATCCAAGGCTTTTACACCCGGAAACTCTTTACAAATACCCGCCATTTCCAGCAGATATTCCTGAGAATGATTCACTGTGATATCAGCCATAATATTGCCACAACCATAAAGAAATAAGAGGAGGA
>CALMKU010000346.1 GCA_937866945.1 uncultured Tolumonas sp. | reverse complement strand
AAAAAGGACATGATACTTATATGTGCCAAAAACGAACGTTTTTGACACACCACCTGTATGTCTTCAAGTAGTACAAATTGAAGTTTGTTCTATTCTGATGTACAATTTGAATACACACAAGAGGGAGGGTTATGTTATGCCTCAAATGCCTGTAGAAACCAACGATCGCGTATCCTTACGGATCGCATCGGATGAAAAATTATTGTTAATGCGTGCCGCCGCATTACAGCACACCAATTTAACTGAATTCGTGATCCGTAACGTCGTGCCTGTAGCACAGAAGATCATCGATGATAATGAACGGCTGGCGCTGACAGAAAGAGATAGTTTACGGATGTTGGCATTGTTGGATAACCCGCCGGCGCCCAATGATAAGTTAATGGCGGCCGCATTTGCTTTGCCGAAGCATTCATGATGTTGCCAGCCTGGCACGAAGAGCCGATCAACAAATATCATGATCGTTCCACGTTCGATTGTGGTGATGCAGTGTTAAATCAATTTTTGCGTCTCCATGCCAGACAGAGTCACGAAAAAGGCGGAGCAAAAACCTATCTGGCCATGGCAGATGAGGATAGCAAAACAGTTCTGGGTTATTACACATTAAGCCCGGCTTCAATTGCTTATGAACGTACCCCGGAAGTGATCAAACACGGTTTGGCCCGTCATGAAGTCCCTGTATTCCGGCTGGGTCGTCTGGCCGTTGATGCTTCAATGCAAGGTCAGGGACTGGGTGGTCAGCTATTACTGGCTGCGGGGCGTCGCTGTCTTTTGGTTGCCATGCAAGCTGGCGGTGTTGCTCTGTTGATTGATGCAAAAAATGAACGGGTAGCAACCTGGTATGAAAGCTATGGTGCAATTCCGTTGTTGGATGCACCGTTGTCTCTGCTGTTATCGTTTAAAACGATCCATACCGCCTTGACTGCGGCAGGCAAACTGTAAGTGAATGTTCGGGCGGGCGAAACCATTCGCATCAAAGTCTGACAAGATTTCCCTAGGATCAGAATGCTTCATTGCCATATTTTGGAGCATGAAGTGCAAGGGATGATGGCAACTCAACTTATAAAATAGCGAAAAAAAGGACTCAAGACCAAACAGTAGAGTATGAGCCCTTATATTGAAACAGACGTAAAATGAGATTTATCAGTCAAATAAATCCTTCCAGAATGACTTATTATGTCCGCCATGATGACGATCATTATAACCATGTCGGTCATAGTTCTGTCGGTCTTGATATACAGGCGTTGAATGGGATGGCTGCTGAGGAAGTGGTGGGCTGGCTGGTATACTAGATACGGCAGTTGAACGTTCAATAATTTTATCTAGTTCCCCTCGATCCAACCATACCCCTCGGCATTGTGGGCAATAGTCAATTTCGATCCCCTGTCGCTCACTCATTACCAGAGTTGCATCTGCGCACACTGGACATTTCATCATCATATCTCCATCATAGATCTGCTCAGATCTTTAATTTTTTTCAAATAACAGGTCACTACTGTGAGATAGCAACCTGCACATTCACCCTATTTACGAAGTAACCGCAAACCATTTCCGACAACCAGCAGGCTGGCCCCCACATCCGCAAATACAGCCATCCACATGGTACCTAAACCCACTAAAGTTAGGATCAGGAACACACATTTAATGATTAACGCCATACTGATATTCTGAACAAGAATCGAACGTGTCGCCCGTGAAAGCCGGACAAACGCAGGGATTTTATTTAAATCATCATCCATTAGTGCTACATCGGCTGTTTCTATCGCGGTATCGGTGCCCATGGCACCCATAGCAAAACCAATATGCGCTTTGGCCAGTGCGGGGGCATCATTAATGCCATCACCCACCATGCCAACGACACCTTCACCGCCAAATATCTCCACTGCTTTCAGTTTATCTTCAGGCAATAGATCGCCCCGAGCCTGATCGATGCCAACCTGTTGTGCAATTGCATCTGCGGTGAACTGATTATCACCCGTCAGCATCACTGTTTTCACACCTAAACGATGCAATTCACCGATAGCCGCATGGCTACTCTCTTTTACTGTATCGGCAACTGCGAATAGCGCGAGTACCCTGTGTTCATCTGCCAGCAACACAACTGTTTTACCAAGCCGTTCCAGTGCTTCAATCTGTGCTTCATAGGCTGGTGTACAGAGATTTAGATCATGGATTAGCCGGTGATTACCTAACGCATATCTTTTGCCATCAATAACACCGCGAACACCGCGACCGGGAAGGGCTTCGAAAGATTCTACAGCCAACACCGGTGTTTGAATCGCTACTGTAGCCGCCGAAATGGCACGTGAAACCGGATGATCACTTCTGCCTGACAAGCTGGCGGCTAAACTGCGACAACGAACCGCATCCATATCCACCAAGGTTTCAAAGTCTGTCTGTACAGGTTTCCCATGCGTAATCGTTCCGGTTTTATCGAGCGCCAGCCATGTTAATTTGTGCCCTTCTTCCAGATAAACACCACCTTTGATCAGGATGCCATGACGGGCGGCTGCCGCTAATCCGCTGACAATCGTCACTGGTGTCGAGATAACCAGTGCACAAGGGCATGCAATGACCAGCAATACCAACGCCTTGTAGATCCATTCATGCCAGCTAGCGCCTGCAACTAATGGGGGTAATATGGCGACAAGCAACGCAACGATGAATACAGCCGGAGTATAAATACGGGCAAAATTATCAACAAACCGCTGTGTCGGCGCCTTTTTCCCCTGCGCCTCTTCTACTGCATGAATGATTCTGGCAAGCGTTGTATTACCAGCTGCTGCGGTCACCTGATATTCAAAAGAGCCGGATTCATTGATTGTCCCGGCGAAGACAGCATCACCTTCACTCTTTTCCACCGGCAGACTTTCGCCGGTGATTGGTGCCTGGTTAACGCTCGAATTTCCTCGGATGATGTTGCCATCCAGGCCGATCCGCTCGCCCGGCTTGACCCGCACCATTCGACCAACATCCACGGCTTGTGCTTCAATTTCACGCCAGCTGCCATCAGGTTCTAATACAGTGACGGTTTCGGGCACCAGTTTCAGTAAGCCTTCAATCGCATTTCGTGCTCGATCGAGCGATTTAGCTTCAATCAATTCGGCAATGGTAAATAACACCATAACCATAGCAGCTTCCGGCCATTGACCGATAAGTAATGCACCGGTAACAGCAATACTCATCAGTGCATTGATATTCATGTTGCCATTACGAACAGCGATCCAACCTTTTTTGTAGGTTGTGACCCCGGATAAAGCCACTGCCAGTATGCCCAGCAGAGCTGCTGACCATTCGGGGAAATCCATCCAGCTGGACATTTCTGATAACAAAGCAAACAGGCCTGACAGTGCCAGAGGCCACCATGATTTAGCGGGTTCTTTAGCTGCCGCAAGCTTTCCGCTGTTATCCGGTAGCTCCGGACTGAAACCCAGAGAGCGAATAGCCTCCAGCACTGATTCCAGTGCGTCTGGTTCATGTACTACCGTTAAAACTCGTTGCATCAGGTTGAATTCCAGGCTCTTCACAGCAGCCATATTGCCGAGTTTTTTCCGGATCAGATTTTCTTCAACCGGACAATCCATTTGCATGATCCGGATTGGTGTACGCATACCTTCCGCAACCGTTTCAGATGCTGTTAATCCAGAGAGATTGAGTGAGACTGGAGCACAGCATGAGCCACACGAATCACCATGGTCATGGTCATCAGAACAGGCTGTTTCACGTGGCACGGCAACCACTTTATTTTTTACAAAAAAATGTGCCTGTTCAACAGGTGTCATCGTCTTAAATTTGGGCTTTGAACTCTGTGCTATTTGCTTATCGTGGTGGTCATGATTACAACTTCGGGTCATGATGCTACTCCGTCTTTTCCGTCTTGTTATCATTCAACACTATGAAGTAACTACAGGGTCAAGCTGTGATCAGAAAAAGGTCTCTGATACTAAACGGAGATTAATTTCTGGCAGATTTTTCCTGACTGAAGGACAAACAAACCATAATGAACACTGCTGTCATTATAAAAATATCAGCCACATTGAAGATGCCGGTATGCAAAGGGCCGATGTCCAGATACATAAAGTCAATCACCGCCCCATGATTGAAGGTGCGATCAATCACATTGCTTATACCTCCGGCAATCAGCAGGACGGCAGCCAGAGAACCCATGAGAGTTAAATCCTTTTCCTGTACTACCCAGATAAACCCAGCCAATAAGCAGGCCGGGATGATCCCGGTGAAAATAACAATCCTCATAAACTCCGGTATTTGTGCGCCTAGCCCAAGGAATGCGCCTTGGTTTTCAGCAAGTATGAACTGGAATATTCCGCTCAGACATTTAACAGATACTCCTTGCTGAAGCCATTCCTGTGCCCAGACCTTTGTTTGTTGTTCGAAAGCAACACAACTGATGATTGCTATAGATAGAATAATAAAGCGTTTTAGCATGCGGACCTTTTTCTGCATTCACTGTAATTTTCTTATTCAACACCCTGAAGTAACTATAGGGTCAAGACGAATGAAAATATTCATAACAATACGTAATTCACGTTGTCACCTCGCTATAATTTGTTAAATAAACAGTGATATTGATAGAGGATTTTAAAATGTCGGTGCATCACTTCTGGTGGAGAGAATAAAGGCATGAAAGGGCGTGAAAGTGGAATGCCCAGTGAAACTTACTGGGAAACATTTTTTAATGTTGAAGCCACCCTTGATATTCTGACGGGCCCATCAATCGCGGGAAATGTTCTTGAATTCGGGTGTGGTTATGGTTCTTTCACCCTACCAGTCGCCCGACGAACCACTGGCTATGTTACCGCGCTGGATATTGACCCTGAAATGGTTGATTGTGTGCAGCGCAAACTTGCCGTTGATCATATCTCTAATGTGCTTACAGACGTCCGAGACTTTGTTGCACTAGGATCTGGCGTAGCAACTGGTTCTCAATCCCATGCGATGATTTACAACCTGTTGCATTTGGAGCACCCCATCATGCTTTTGCACGAAGCATATCGTTCTTTACAGGATGGTGGGCTACTTTCCATTATCCATTGGCGCAGCGATATTCCAACTCCACGAGGCCCATCGCTGGCAATACGACCAACACCGGAACAATGCAAAGTTTGGATGGCAGAGGCCGGATTTCGCCAGATTGAATCAATCAATTTACAGACTTGTTGCCCGTTTCATTTTGGATTATTGGGCAGACGCTGATCAATATTCATCGGAGAACACCATGAAGACACTGATTATTTTTAACCGGGAGCCATACGATTCAACAGATGTGACCTGGAATGGATTACGCCTCGCCGATAAATTATTGGATGCAGGGAGTGAAGTCCGTATTTTTCTGATGAATGATGCGGTCGATTTAGCCCGCGATGTTTGCCGTCCACCTGAGAATTATGATCAGGATTTATCTGCAATGCTCAAAGCACTCATTACACGGGGTGTATCCGTTAAGGTATGCGGAACCTGTATGGCGCGCTGCGGCATATATAAAAATCATCCCTACTTTGACGGCGCAGAACAATCCACAATGCCCGCACTGGTAGAATGGGTGACTGACAGCGATAAAGTGATCACATTCTGAAACCGACCAGCCCCGCCTTATCGCAGAGAACACGTCAGCCACAGCTAGATCTAATTAAGTGGCTGGCATTACTGCTTATGGTTGTCGATCATCTCCGGTTTGTCTCGTCTCAGTTTAGTTGGACCTTCTTACCTGGACGGTTAGTATTTCCGCTTTTTTGTTTGGTAATAGCATTCCATTTACAATTTTTTCTCGCAGGGTCGGGAAATACGCTCAAAATACGACGATATCTGTTCTGGCTGGTGTGCTTCGCCATTTTATCTGAGTGGCCCTATGAAATGCTCATGCCTAAGTCTCGTTCATACAACATATTCATTACGCTGGCTCTTGGTGTTATTTTTGTCTATCCCGTACATAGCCGATTTCTCAGCAATATATTCAAAGTGACCGTCATATTGATCACTTTATTTTTGCAGGAAAAATTAATGTATGGCTTGTATGGCGTCTTACTACCACTCGCATTCATGCTGGCGTTACGCAGCAACGGAGGGTTGTGGCTACTCCCGGTTATGCTGTGTTTTTTCGCAAATTATCGATATGTTACAGCTGACATCTTCATCGAGCTGAATATCTTCCAGATCTCTGCTTTATTGATTGCATCGATGACCCCACTTGTAGGTAAGTGGATTTGTGAACAAACAACCCCGCTAAATATCTGGCCCGTTAAAAAATGGGGTTACTTTTTCTATCCGGGCCATTTACTGATCCTGTATGGATTAAAAGTTATTTTACAATAATCCATCACTAACCAGTTATTTATGACATTCTTTCAAAGAATGTATCGCGTATTAACTTCGTTTTTCTGCTAAAAAATTAATCAACTGAAAATACTCTTCTGCACTGTTAATACCTTCGGTTTTAACCCGGTATTTTTTATTAACGATCACCATCGGTACGGCATCTATCTTGTTAATGCGGGTATTCTGATTGTATTCAGCGACCATTTCTGTCACCGCTTTACTCTCTATCGTTTTATCGAACACCGCACCATCAATACCCGCTTTAACAAATACAGCTCGAATATCTGCACGATTTCCTGGTTGTTTGCGCTCTTCGTGGATCTGACGGAACAATGTAGCAGAGACTGGTTCTTTGACGCTCAGTAACTGAGAGGCCGCATAAGCCCGTTGCAATTCAGCACCCATATCCCCACCAATAAAGGCAACCGGAGTTTGTTTGAATGTAACGCCTTGCGGTAACTGTTT
The DNA here is from genome assembly GCA_937866945.1 of uncultured Tolumonas sp. Classification (GTDB taxonomy): domain Bacteria; phylum Pseudomonadota; class Gammaproteobacteria; order Enterobacterales; family Aeromonadaceae; genus Tolumonas. Next base: position 10 of record CALMKU010000346.1, on the reverse strand, counting down.
TTGCAACTCC
>CALMKU010000345.1 GCA_937866945.1 uncultured Tolumonas sp. | reverse complement strand
GGAGCCATTTTTCTATCTGAAATAAAGACTTATCTCTTAAGATCCTGTCTATGTAGGTGAACTAAAGCTGTGCACGGAAGTAGGGCCATCACTAGGCGATACGCGTATTCACCTGCTTGAAGCAATTGATCGTTTGGGTTCACTAACACAAGCCGCGAAATCGATTCCTCTCTCTTATCGTGCAGCCTGGGATGCCTTGGATGAGATGAATAAACTGGAAGAGCAAACATTGGTGATCAGAACGACGGGGGGGAAAAATGGTGGGGGGACGTTACTTACCACCTATGGTAAACAAACCGTCGCGCTCTACCGAGCGTTACAGACGGAATACCAGTTAGCTTTATCCAAGATCCATGAGCAACTACAACAGTCATCCTGTCAGGGGAAATCAGACGGCTGTGGTGAACAGTATGATGTACCGCGGTTTCGACGTTTATTACGTCGGATATCCATGCGCAGTAGCGCCCGCAATCAATTTATGGGCACAGTCACTGCCATCCGTCCTGGCCCGGTAGAATTTGAGATCACACTAAAATTAGAAGAAAATGTACATCTGATTGCGGTTATTACCCGAGAATCGGCAGGCAGTTTAGATATCGTTGCCGGGCAAGAACTGTATGCGTTGATTAAGTCATCGTCAGTAATGTTAGTCACAGACCCCAAGCTCAAGCTATCAACCCGCAACCAACTCTGGGGCGTAATTAGTCATATCTATCGCGGACCAATTAATAGTGAAGTAGTGATCAGCTTACCGGGAGACAAAACCGTCTGTGCTGTAGTTACGACGGAAAGTGTACAAAATATGCAGTTGACCGAAGGACAAGAAGCCTGTGCGGCATTTAAAGCCTCTGCGGTTTTGTTATGCAGCTATCAGGGTTAAATGACAAAGGGCTCAATATCACGCAAAGAGAAGAGCCCTACGATTTAGTTTTTTGCATGCGACAGCGCAAAATTTTCGATGCCCTCAAGCTGTCGTAGTTGATGCGCTAATTCTTCAAGCGGCATGCCACTGTTCCTGCCAAGCGCAATGACCACAAAACGCCATTCCGATTGCTCTTCTTTCAATATAATAGACAATGACTCCGCCGAAAGTTGGTAGCCATATTCCAGCATCATCTTGCGGACTACTTGCTCATTAGGAATAAATCCTTTTCGGAATTGCAGGGTGAGCGCGAGCTCTTTATGCGAAGGTAACCAGTTTTCAAGCTGTGAAACCCACATCATGCATATGACAGAAAGCAGTGCGAGTAGGATCGCCGCACCATAAAAGCCGACTCCCATCATGACGCCGATCGCGGATGACGTCCAAATCGACGCCGCCGTACTCAGGCCACTGATGTTAAAACCTTCCTTCATAATGACACCAGCACCGAGGAAGCCGATCCCGGTAACAATACCCTGAATGACGCGGGTCGGATCCACACCCGGTGATATCGCTGCGATACCGCCATACCAATAGTTAGGGTAACCGGCAATCACCGTCAACGCCGCCGAAGCCATACACACTAAACCGTAGGTTCGCATCCCAGCTGCACGTCCATGATATGAACGCTCATAACCAATAATTAATCCCAGTAATAACGCACCTAACACATTGATAAAAATAAAGAAATTAATAGCTAATTCAGGTTTAGACCAATATACCGCTAATGATTGCAACCCTAATATATTCATATATTCCTTACGGCCTTCATTGTTGGGTATGAGATCTACATCAGGCTGAGCATAGTAAAGCTTGCCCCATCGATCCATACACCATAGAGATAACCGGCGAGAGTGCTGAATAAAGCCACCCAGGCAACATATGTCCATGTCTTTGTATAACCAATAATAGCGGCAGTGATCAGAATGCTTTGCAAGCTCAACTCTGGATCGGCCATCAGATAAGCCAGTAATGGTCCACGATGCATGCCTAGACTCAGAAACATCTGTGCAATCGGTACTTCCACCAGCGTAGGGAAATACATAAATATGCCGAAAACTACCCCCGCCAGATTACCGGTGAGCGTGTTCTGCCCTGCTAAGACTTCTATCCATTCGGGTTTAATCAATTCCCTGATCACACCAACCAGAAATACACCAACTACCAACAGCGGAAAGATTTGTTTAACGAACTTCCATGATTCCCACAATAAATCGCGGATTTGATCTTCTGTGAATTTAGTTTTGATGATCCAGCACAGCACAACGAGAGATATGAATACCCCCACACATTTACCATTGATGAAAATATCTACGCCACCGGCATGAGGCCGCATACCGATCGCAGCCACCAGCAGGGTCACGCTGAGCAAGATCAGTGAAATCCAGGTCCACCGGTTGAAACCATCAAAAATTGATTCAATTCCCAACCATGATGTAAAGCCAATCAGCACTAACATGATAATTAACAATAAACCCTGCGCACTCACGCCCTCGCCGCCTCGCGCCGGATCAAACGGTATCAGTTGATACAAAAACATCTGTAAATTATCGATGCCGCTGATTGGCAACGTCACGATGACATAGGTATCTGTCAGCAGTGCGATCTTCAGCGTTCCAGCGAGTAGCAAGGCAATCAGCACCAGTAAAAAAATCAATGCACTTTGCTGCATCCGGTCTTCCGAGGTAAACAAGGCATCCGCCGCTTCATCATGTGCCTTATCATCATGCTGAAAAATCCACGCCATGATCAAACCAATGCCGATCCCAAATATCAGTGACAGGAATAATCGTGCAAATGCGAGATCAACGCCGATGATGCCGCCGGTATAGATCAGCGCAAGAATATTGGCCGCCGGCGCAAAGAATAAAAAGGTAATCGCAGGCCCCAGCCCCGCTCCTTTTTTATAGATCCCGGCAAATAAAGGCACAATCGTACAAGAACAGACCGCCAGCACAGACCCCGCTAATGCGGCGGCAGGATAAGAGATATATTTCGGACGTTCACGACCCAAAAAGCGGGTAATGGTTTCTTTAGGGATCAGAGCGGTCATGGCACCGGCGATATAAAACGCCGGCAACAGACAAAGCAATACATGTGCAGCAAGGTATGACGCCAGATTACCCAGCCCACTGTAAAACAGATGCAAGGAAATGGATAAGAAGTCCATATCACTCCCGCAACGCTCATTTATTTAGCAGTAAACCATTTCTGGATTTTTTCTTTCGAGGGAACTCCCCCCGAATGCACCACTTCGCCATCAATGACAACGCCGGGTGTCGCCAGAATGCCATAAGCCATGATGTCACGAATTTCCTCGACCTTTTCCAGCTGAATTTCAACGCCATTTTTTTTAGCTATTTCATCAATCAGTCTGACGGTAGTTTTACAATTCGCGCACCCCGTACCGAGTACTTTGATATTTTTCATGACGATATCTCCGTAATGTCTCTATTAAGAGTAGACGATATACGGTCATATCAGAGCAGCTTTCCTGGTTTCATGATAATTCCCTGCGCGACAACACAGTTCGGCAACGGACAAACCAAACCTGCCCGTTGCCTATCATTGATCGTTCTTAGCGCTTATGCAAAGTAGGCAGTAGTGCCGTAATAACCCCCATCAAAGGTAACCAGCCACACAATTGATAGACATATTCGATCCCATAATGATCGGCTAATTGCCCCATCAGGGCCGCACCAATGCCGGCAATGCCGAAAGCGAAACCAAAGAATAGTCCTGAGATCGTACCAACCCGGCCAGGCACCAATTCTTGTGCATAAACCAAGATGGCAGAGAAAGCAGAGGCCAGAATAAACCCAATCACAAAAGATAAGATCGATGTCCAAAGTAAATCAGCATGTGGTAAGGCCAGCGTAAAGGGTGCAACCCCCAGAATAGAAAACCAAATAACTCGCTTGCGTCCGATTTTATCGCCAATAGGGCCGCCCAGAACGGTACCGGCCGCCACCGCAAATAAGAAAATAAACAGGTGATATTGCGCCGCCTGCGCATCCAAACCGAAGTGATGCATCAGATAGAAGGTGTAGTAATTCGTCAAACTCGCCAGATAGAGATATTTTGATGTGATCAGCAGTAACAACACACCCAGCGCGACCATAATACGGGTACGGGACAAGCCCGATGCCTTAGGCGCAATATTCATCTTTTGGCTACGATGTTGCTGCCGATACCAATTACCGACCTTCCACAGAATAAACATGGCTAACAACGCTGCCAGCGAGAACCAGGCTAAACTCCCCTGACCAAATGGAAAGATAATCGCTGCGGCTAAAAGTGGGCCGGTTGCTGTACCTGCATTGCCACCCACCTGAAAGATCGATTGCGCCAAACCATGCCGGCCACCAGACGCCATGCGGGCAACGCGCGACGATTCAGGATGAAAAATAGAAGATCCCAACCCCACCATTGACGCAGCCAGAAGTAGCAATGGGAATGTGTGCGCCTGACTTAGCAGTAATAATCCGGCGCATGTCGAGCCCATTCCAACCACCAATGAATATGGCTTAGGGTGCTTATCGGTATAAAAACCAACCAACGGCTGTAAAATGGAAGCTGTTAGCTGATAAGTCAGCGTTAAAAGGCCAATTTGCGTAAAATTCAGGTCGAAATTACCCTTCAACAACGGGTAGATAGCAAAAATCAGCGATTGCAGCATGTCATTGAGAAAATGCGACATGCTGATAGCACCCAGAACACGAAAACGGGTATCACTTGGTTTGCTACCAGCAATAGATTGGATCTCTTCCATCAGAAATTCTTTTGGGTTGTGAAAGTCAGAGCGATCATTCTAACGCGAATTCATCAATGCAAACCGGATATTTCTGCTCTATTAATTCAGCGATAAAAGGCGATACTGCAGCAGGGTTATACGACAGATAAACACGATGCTTGGCACGGGTTAACGCCACATAAAACAACCGGCGCTCTTCTGCATCCGGAAATTGTTCTTTTTCAGGTAACAGCAATTCTAAAATCGGATCACTTTCTTTTTGACTCGGAAAACCATATTTGCCGTTGTTCATACTCAGCACAATCACGTAATCGGCTTCTTTCCCCTTCGATGCATGCACCGACATAAATTGCAGATCTAATAACGGATATTGCGTCTCCATCTGCAGCTTGAGCTCTTTCGGGCTACCATCACCCAGCAGAAAATTAAAACGCGCCAACACAGCCACTGACGTTTTCTTTTCCGGCTGATTGATTGCCTGTTGGTGGATGGCATTTAACGCCTGATGAAGCCCTCGCTTAGATTCTTTTGCCTTAAGCAGTGAGACTGCTGGCTGTGACACAACATCAACTGAGTTGATCGCCTTCTTTAATTGCGCAGGGTTTTGCAATACAAACGCCGATGCCACGTCACCGATCTTATTATTGAAACGGAAAGTGGTATCAAGCGCAGTGACGCAGCTCGCCCCAAACATGTCACTAAAGCGTTGCATCACACTCAAATCACTGCCGCTAAAACGATAGATCGCTTGCCAGTCATCGCCAACCGCAAACAACACGGCATCATCCCGTTGATCCAGTAGCGCTTTGATCAGGCGAGCTCGTGGCTGGCTAATATCCTGAAACTCATCCACCAAGATGTGCTGATAAGGGGAACGATAACGTCCACTTTCGATATATTCGATCGCTTTGCCGATCATGTCGGCAAAATCAATTTCATTCCGTTCCGATAAATGTTGCTGATAAGCCACTAAAATCGGCTCAAATAGCACTGTCAGCGCACTGAATCGCTGCTTTTCTTTTTGTTTAGCTAATCGTGCGGTTAGTTCCGCTAATGTCAGATAAGACTGTTTAAATAACATCAAAAATTCAGCTAACAGCTGAGCGAATTCCGCTATTGATTTGGGATACAACGGGCTACTGCAAAACAGCTCTACCTGCCGGTTATACGCCGCATCCTGCATCAGCCTACCAATCACCTCTTCCACGAAGCGAATTAATGCGGCATTGTCTTCCGCAAAAATACTAATCGCCGGCCATTTTCCTTCTACCGTTCCAATGATTTCTAATCCTAGTGCGTGAAACGTTTTTATCGTCGGCGTGGCTTGTTGCAACATAGGCCTCAGGCATTTGTCCTGCCGCTCCTGCATCTCTTCAGCTGCCTTTTTAGCGAACGCCAACATTAAAATTTGTTCCGGCCTTGTTTGTTCACTCGCCAGTAAATACCCAGCGCGACCAATCATGGTGCTGGTTTTGCCTGTCCCCGCCCCGGCCAGCACCAGATTACGATCTTCGTTAATCAAACATGCCCGTCGTTGTGCTTTAGTCAGCGGGTTCTTTTCTATGGTGTCAAAAAATGATTGAAAGCGAATTTCTTCCTGCCGGACAAATCTGGCGTTCGCTTTTTTTACTTTATCTTCCGAAGTTGCAATAAAGGTAGCCAGCTGTTTAAACAGCGATTGCTGGCGAGACGTAGCAAAACGTTCCCGTAATGGTGCTGCTATTAACGAAAGCTGCTGACAGCGATTAACCAGTGTTTGACGTTCTGAATCGCGCCGATAAACCGAGCTGTCGAGAAAAGCACGTAACTCGCTTTTTATCGTACTGGCATTGGCATAATCCGTTTGTAATTGCTGCTCAACATGATTTTGCAGACCTTGATTCAACAACACAGCAAGCCGGCGCAACCGGGAGCGGGAAAAGCCACGATAAAGATAGGTTTTTCGTGCGGTCGTGATATAAAGATCAGACCAAAACAGACCATGTTTCACTTCAGGCTGTGCATACATTCTGGCAAACGGAAGCAGCTGTTTTTTTGCATCGTCAGCCACTCGTAATCCCGTCGGTTGATGCGCCAAAACAGCATCCTGCCGGCCAAAAAATAACTGTGCCAGCCAGCTTCGTTTTAGTTCTAAGTTATTCATTATAATCCACGCCCCAAAATGGGGATAAAAGTGACAAAAGGTATTCCATCTGCCTATCTGTTATTGAGATTGAAATAGTACGGGAAAAATAGCGAAGATCGGGTATAAAAATAATCGCCACGATGTAACCTCAGCTAAAATACAGTGAGTCCGCATTGAGGCTAAGCATATGACTTCATTTTACATATTCGCTACATTATTCGGCTGATCAGCCTCTTGGCATGGTGTTTTTTTCGCTGATCAATGATTTCGCATACAGAAAAAATGGCAAATTGGACGATTTTTTGCTTAACTCGCACATCAATTTTTTCGGAGTGTCGTAAAGAGGATGACAACACATCATTACCAGCTTGAATTGTGGGATATCAAAAAGCAATATCCCGGCTGTCTTGCGAACGACAAGATCAATTTGAAGCTCGAACGTGGTGAAATCCATGCGCTATTGGGTGAAAATGGTGCAGGAAAGTCAACCTTGGTCAAAATCATTTATGGTTTGGTGACCCCGGACAGTGGTTCTATCGTGTGGGATGGTCAGGAGCTGCAAATTCGTTCTCCTTCTCATGCCCGCGAATTAGGTATCGGTATGGTGTTCCAGCATTTTTCGCTGTTTGAAACACTATCCGTCACGGAAAACATCGCTTTGTGTCTTACCCCGTCTATGCGGGAACAAATCGGTGATCTAGCAGGACGCATCCGTGAGCTGTCGGGTAATTATGGACTGAATATTGATCCAGATCGTTATGTGTTTAGCTTGTCCATGGGCGAACGCCAACGAGTAGAAATTCTTCGCTGCCTGATCCAACAGGTCAAACTGCTTATTCTTGATGAGCCGACATCGGTACTGACGCCTCAGGAAGTAGATAGTCTGTTCGTCGTATTACGTCAGCTTGCTGCTGATGGTTGTACGATCCTGTTTATCAGCCACAAATTGAAAGAAGTGACCGCACTTTGTCATAACGCAACCATACTGCGTGGTGGCCGCGTCACCGGCACGTGTATTCCGGCGAATGAAACGCCAGAAAGTATTGCCCGGATGATGGTGGGTGACAGCGCGATTGCAGAAACCTATGAGCGCCGCTCCAGCAAAAAAATTAATCTGGAAATTAAAGACCTCACCGTACCAGCACCGAATCCGTTTGCCTGTGCACTGAAAAAACTTAATTTTTCTCTGCGTGGTGGCGAAATTCTGGGTATTGCCGGTGTCGCGGGTAATGGTCAGGAAGAGTTGCTCAGCATTCTGAGCGGTGAACGCGTCAGTACACACAGCGATCAGGTCATTATGAACGGTAAACCTGTTGGTCGTCTGAATGTAGGTCGTCGTCGCCGTCTGGGTATGGCCTACGTGCCTGCCGAGCGTCTCGGTCATGGTGCTGCACCGAAGATGAGCCTGAGTGAAAACTTGCTGCTAACCAATGCCATGCTGGGTTTGAAACGCTTTGGCTGGGTGAAATGGCATAAAGTTTCTGCCCGTACCCGTGACGTGATTGAACAGCACCAGGTGAAGTGTCATAACGAGCATGCACCTGCCCAATCACTGTCTGGCGGTAATCTGCAGAAATTCATTATCGGTCGTGAACTCGCGCTTGAGCCAAATGTCTTTGTTTGTGCTCACCCGACCTGGGGCGTTGATATTGGCGCGGCAAATGCTATCTACCGTGAACTGATGGAATTGCGTGATCGCGGTGCGGCTATTGTCGTGATCTCTGAAGATCTGGATGAATTATTCCTGATCAGTGATCGCATCGCGGCGTTGTTCGATGGCCATCTCTCGCCTGTAGTGCCAACTCAGGACACCAGCACGAATCAGATCGGTCAGTGGATGGCCGGACAATTTCTGGAGCAGGAATAAACCACCATGTGGCAATTTCAACCTCGTACTTTTATCCCGTGGTATCTGCAGATAGTTTCACCGTTAATCGCGGTGTTTTTTACTGTTCTGCTGGGAATGGGGCTCTTTAGTTTTCTCGGTAAAGATCCGTTTCATGCTATGCATGTGTTCTTTATCAGCCCACTTTCCGATGGCTATAACATTGGCGAGTTATTAGTTAAAACCGCACCCATGTTGCTTTGTGCGATTGGTCTGGCGCTTTGCTATCAGGCTAATTTGTGGAATATCGGCGCAGAAGGTCAACTACTGCTGGGCGCAGTGGTTGGTAGTGCAGTCAGTCTGCATTTTGCGGAAAGCTCTTTTAGTGTCTGGCTGGCGCTGCTTGCTGGTGTATTAGCCGGTATGGTGTGGTCAGGTATTGCAATTGCATTGCGCCAATGGTTCAACAGTAACATCATTCTGACCACCATCATGCTGAACTATATTGCACTTTATACATTGCAATGGGCTGTGCATGGACCACTGAAAGATCCGGATGGCATGGGTTTTCCTGAATCAGCCATGTTTGCAGACACCCAACTGTTGCCTATTCTGATTGAAAATACCCGTGTTCATTTGGGCGTGCTATTTGCATTACTTGCTGCGGTGTTGTGCTGGGTATTACTGCGTTTTAGCTGGTTAGGCTTTCAGATCCGCGTATTGGGGCATGATGAATCATCGGCTCACTATGCCGGTTTCTCTATTCGCCGCCTGCGTTGGGGCATCATGCTGCTGTCTGGTGCATTAGCAGGGCTTGCCGGTGCAAGTGAAGTTTCCGGCCCGATCGGTCAACTGATCCCATCGGTCTCTCCTGGTTATGGCTACGCGGCCATCATCGTGGCATGGCTGGGTCGATTACACCCGATTGGTATGCTGTTATCCGGCTCATTCCTTGGTTTGATCTACATGGGCGGTGATATGGCTCAGATCGAGCTGGGTGTTCCAACCGCGATCACCGGCTTATTTCAGGGTGCTCTGTTGTTCCTGTTATTAGCGAGCGACTTCCTGCTGCGTTACCGGTTAGTTAAAGTAAAGTCTAAGGAAAATCAGAATGGATAATGTACTACTTCTGCAAATTCTGACGGCAGCAATTAAAACGGGCACACCGTTATTGCTGGTTGCCTTAGGTGAAATGGTTTGTGAAAAATCAGGCGTGCTGAACCTCGGTCAGGAAGGCATGATGCTGATGGGTGCGGTATGCGGTTTTATTGCTGCATTCAGCACCGGCTCTCTGATGTTAGGCGTGTTAGCCGCTATGGCAGCCGGAATGCTGATGTCTCTGCTGTTTGGCGTGATCAGCATGCACTTGCGTGCAAATCAGGTGGCGACAGGTCTGGCATTAACGATTTTCGGCACCGGATTGAGCGCATTTGTCGGCTCATCTTATGTTGGTCAAACTGTTAAAGGCTTTCAGGGTATCCAGATCCCGGTGTTGGCTGATATTCCTTTTATTGGCAAATTACTGTTTTCACATGACTTACTGATTTATGTCAGCTGGGTGCTGGTGTTGATTGTAGGCTGGTTTTGTGTGCGTACCCGAGGCGGCTTGATCCTGCGGGCTGTTGGTGAAAACCCGCATAACGCCAATGCAATCGGATTGCCAGTTCTGACTGTTCGTTATCTGGCCATCTTGTTTGGTGGCGCGATGGCCGGTCTGGCAGGCTCTTACATGTCATTAGCTTACACTCCAATGTGGATGGAAAACATGACCGGTGGTCGTGGTTGGATTGCGCTGGCATTGGTTGTGTTCGCATCATGGAAAACCAAAAATCTGGTATTGGGCGCCTATTTGTTTGGTATCGCCAGCATCATGCATCTGGTTTTACAGGGTTTGGGAATGAAGATCTCCCCTAGCCTGTTGGCAATGCTGCCATATCTGGCTACGCTGGTAGTGATGATTTTCATTGGTTCCAACCGGATGAAAGAAAAACTGTCTGCCCCCATGTCGCTGGGTCAGACGTTTGATTCCAGAGTATAAATTTTTCATCAATTTCTTTAGCTGTGTAATTGATGAGCCGCAAGCTTTGGCTTGTGTTTCTTAAAAATGATCGGAGAAATACGAATGAAGACAAGGATTTTTCGTTTACTGGCTGTAGCTGCATTGACTGCTGGCTGCGCTGTTTCAGCAGCATCCGCCGCAGAAGAGCCAATGAAAGTTGGTTTTATCTATGTTGGCCCGGTAGGTGATCATGGCTGGAGCTATGAGCATGACCGCGCGCGTAAAGAGCTGGAAAAAGCCATGCCAGGCCAGATCAAAACCACATTTGTGGAAAATGTGGCTGAAGGTGCTGACGCTGAACGCGTGATCACGCAACTGGCTAAAGGTGGTAATAAAATCATTTTCACCACCTCTTTCGGTTTCATGAACCCGACTTTGAAAGTAGCGAAAAAATTCCCTAACGTGATCTTCGAACACGCGACTGGTTACAAACGCACTAAAAACGTTTCTACCTACATCCAACGTGCTTATGAAGGCCGTTATGTTGCAGGTGTGGCAGCCGGTCTGCTGACCAAATCTAACACCATTGGTTACATCGCCTCTTTCCCAATTCCTGAAGTGTATCGTGATATCGACGCAACCTTCATGGGCGCTAAGTCTGTTAACCCGAACGTGAAAATTAAAATTGTATGGGTGAACTCTTGGTACGATCCAGGTAAAGAAACTGACGCCGCAAACGCACTGATCGATCAGGGTGTTGACGTGATGATGCAGCACACTGACAGCCCGGCACCAATGCTGGTTGCTGAAAAGCGTGGTATCCGCGCTGTTGGTCAGGCATCTGACGTTTCTCATTTTGCCCCGAAAGCCCACGTATTCTCTATCGTCGACAACTGGGAACCTCACTACCTGAAAACTGTGCAGGCAGTTAAAGATGGTAGCTGGAAACCTCAAGACTACTGGGGGGGTTTTGCAGAAGACGTAGTTAAGTTGGGCTCTATCAATGACAACCTGCCACAGAATGTCAAAGATGCAATCAACACCACTTACACTAAAATCAAAACAGGCGAATTCAAACCATTCACTGGCCCGCTGAAAGACAACACAGGTAAAGAAGTGGTTGCTGCTGGTCACTCAATGACTGACGCCGAGCTGGCTCAGATCAACTGGTTTGTTGAAGGCATCGACGCGACAGCGCCAAAATAAATCGGCTGATTACTTATTAGTAATGGTTTAAAGGGAGCTTCGGCTCCCTTTGTTTTATTCTGAATGCTTTACCCCAAATTCTGTAGATAAAAAAAGCCCCGAATATTATTCAGGGCTCTTTTGTTATCAGTAATATAAATCTCAAATCACTGCAGCGATGCCATCAATCAAAGCATCAATGTTATTTCTGGTAATACCAGCCACGCTGATACGACCAGAACCGACGATGTAGATCGCGAACTCTTTATTCAAACGAGTGACCTGTTCTTTATTCAAACCAGAGAATGAGAACATGCCATTTTGTTCCGTGATAAAACTGAAATCCTGCTGAATGCCTTTCGCTTTCAGTTTTTGCACGAACAGTTCGCGCATTTCCCAAATACGGTCACGCATGGCTTTTACTTCGGCGATCCACTCAGCACGTAACGCAGTGTCTTTCAGCACCGTAGCAACTACGGCCGCACCATGTGATGGTGGGTTAGAGTAATTGGCACGAATAGTTGTTTTGATCTGGCTAAAGGCACGCAGCGCCACTTCGGTATTATCGGTGATCAGCGTAATGGCACCTACGCGCTCATTATACAGACCGAAGTTTTTAGAGAAGGAACTGGCGACCAGCAACTCTTTGTTATATTTAGCAAAAGTACGTAAGCCTGCCGCGTCTTCTTCAACGCCACGACCAAACCCCTGATAAGCAAAGTCAAAGAATGGCAGCAGTTTACGTTCCGCACAGAACTTAGCTAACACTTCCCACTGTTCCAGTGATGGATCAACACCGGTTGGGTTATGGCAGCAACCATGTAGCAGCACCACATCGCCTGCTACCGCAGCAGATAATGATTCCAGCATGCCGTTAAAATCGAGATTTTTGTTGGCTGCATCATAATAACGGTATTCCGCTGTTTCCATGCCTGCAACGCCAAACACCTGAAAGTGGTTGACCCAGGTCGGATTAGAGATCCAAACTTTTTTAGAAATGCCCTGGCGGAATAAGAATTCAGCGCCAATACGCAGCGCACCGGTACCGCCCGGAGCCTGTGCAGTTTTAGCACGTTTGCTGGTTACGATTTCATGGTCAGCACCAAACAACAGTTCCTGCACCAGTTGACCATATTCCAGATTACCTTCGATGCTCAGGTAGTTCTTGGTGGTTTCTGTTTCCAGCAGAATTTTTTCTGCTTTCTTCACACAGTTGAGAACTGGCGTGGCACCCGCTTCATCTTTATAAATACCAACACCCAGATTGATTTTGTTAGTGCGCGGGTCATTACGGAATTCTTCGGTTAAACCCAAAATAGGGTCGGCTGGAGCCTGAGTCACCTTCTCAAACATGGTTCGTCCTGTTTAGTTTGGCTAGTTGGGGGGATGGCACATCTCAAGTGCCCTGCTGACTATGTTATACCACTGAGAAAAACGAGCGACCACCGCTTCTTGCAAAACTATGTCAGGTGGATCCAATTTTTTGCGTAAACCATGACCTGCTGTGGTAGTTTCTGCTGGTTCTCAAAGAGGAATTGTAAGCTGATTTGTTGCTGGCGCGTCAGACCCGCTAATGACCATTTCTCGTTCGCCGCAAGCTGTTCGCCCAATAGTCGCAGATAGTCCGGCCAATTTTCAGGTAAGAACAGCGCTAGCTGCCGCTGTATTCTCTTAGCAAACAAATTGGCAAGTTGTAAACTTTCTGGTGACAGATCACCGAAATGGCTCCAGTGAATATTATCCGTCAACGAACGAAGTAACTGCTCTGCCATCGTTGTATCTTTAAGCGGTGCATGGATCAACAAAGTATCTGCCGGTAACACCATACTGACAAAGGCATCGCGGTTATCAATCGTGATAACATGCTGGGGTGGTTTTTCCTTCCAAAGAATTTTTGTAATAGCACTAATCGCTCTCTCAGGGATAGCTACCTCACCCCATGCACTAAACAAGGTACTGACATCGATCAATTCGCCCGATTGCATAAAAATACTGCAAGGCAGGTTACAGCGAAGCAACAGATAGCTATCTCGCAAAACTTTGATTTCATGCTCGTGCATGTGTTCTAGCGTGACTTTGGTATCTTTTTTTAGCAAATAAGAAAGGATGTGGCTGTTACACTGCTCTGGCAATTGGATATCCAATTGTTGCAGTAATAACTCTAGAGAACTCTCACCTTGGGTGAGTAAATAGTGTCGAAAGGTTTGTTCACCAACAGCCGTTAAATTAAAGATGCCCTCACCCTGAGCAGTGACCCAGCCTTGCTGCAACCACAAGTTGAGCTGAATAATGGCCCAGCGTTTACGAATGCGGATCTGCCGTTTATCCAGTAAACGAGCGATTAACTCAGTCGGTGCTGAACTCAATATTTGCTCTGGGCTCATCATTCTCAATTGTTATCCAAAAGAAAAGGCAGCCAAGGCTGCCTTCCATTCATTACGCACTCAATGGCAAGGTTTCGCTGCTGCCACCAAACCCGCGTAAACCCACCACATGTACATGTTCTTGTTTACCATGCACTTTACGGATCAGTTTGTAGGTGGTGCCTTTTTCCGGGCTGATATTTTCCGGTGCGGCAATCAGCAACTGCATGTCTTGTCGTTCACACAACTCAAAGAGTGTCGCAATCGACTTAGCGTCCAGACGCGCAGCTTCATCGAGGAACAACAGACGGCAAGGTTCAATATCGCTGCTACGCAGACGGCGATTTTCATCTTCCCAGCTTTGCAGCACCATCAGCAAAATAGCTTGCCCCGTACCAATCGCTTCACCGGTCGACAAAGCACCACTTTCCGCTCGCAACCAGCCATCGACACCACGCAATACCTCAATTTCCAATTCAAGGTAATTGCGGTAATCGAGCAAAGCCTCGCCCAGCACCTGGAAGCTGCGCTCACCCTGATCGATGTGCGGGTTCAGGCGTTGGAACAGCTTCGCCATCGCTTCCGAGAAACTCAGCTCGTTGCTGGCAAACAGATCCTGATGTTGCTGGGCGTGTTCACCCAACGTTTGCAATAAACGCGCATATGACTCACGCACGTTCACATTCAAGCGTACGCCACGCACCTGACCGAAAGTGATGTTTTGCAGCCCCTGGTTCATCACGCGAATACGATTCTGCTCACGACGAATGATGTTAGTGATCTTCGCCGCTACTTCGTGTGAAGAGAGCGATAAATGCGTTTCACGCTGTTTCAGTTCATCAGCCAGACGCGCCAGCTCAATTTCCATCTCTTCGATCGCATCGATCGGATCATCAGAGCGGATAATGTCATGGCGAATACGGTCTTTCAGATAGCGATAAACCTGAATGTAAAACTGCA
>CALMKU010000344.1 GCA_937866945.1 uncultured Tolumonas sp. | reverse complement strand
GGCCAGCGTGTTATCGCCGATACTTCCGTACCATTGTTCTGTCGGTAACTGGCTGATGACCATGGTTGAACTCTGTCCGTGCCGATCATCCATGATTTCCAGTAGGTCATTGCGATGCGCCTGGGTCAGTGGCTCCAGCCCCCAGTCATCCAGCACCAGTAACCGGATCCGGGCTAGCTGTCTTAGCAACTTCGGGTAACTACCGTCTGCTTTCGCTTGCGTCAGCGCCTGCAACAGCCGCGATAGCCGGTAATATTGCACGCTATAGCCATGCAGACAGGCGTTATGGCCGAACGCACAAGCCAGATAGGTTTTGCCACTGCCACAGGGGCCGGTGATCAACAGATTCTGACCCCGGTTGATCCATTCGCTTTGTGCCAGTTGGGCGATTTGATTGCGTTCGACATTCCTCGGATGCTGATAGTCGATCTCCTGCAATGTCGCACTGAGTTTTAGGTGCGCTTGTTGCAGTAACCGCGATTGTTTCTTTTGCTCCCGATACAGATGTTCCTGTTCAACCAGCATGGCTAGCCGTTCAGTAAACGACAGTTCTGCATACGGTCCCGGTTGTTCCTGTTGCTGCTGTAATGCGTGCGCCATTCCGCCCAGTTTCAGTTCCCGTAAGCGGTTGAGTGTGGGTATAGTCATGTTCATTCCTCTCAGTGGAAGCTTTGTGGACCACGGATATTTTCATGATCCTGCGGCAGTTCCAGGGTCACAATGGGATGTCCGGGCAGCTCATCCCGACGGCTTTCTAATATCGATTTGATCTGTTTCAGACGATTTAGCCCTTCCTGATTAGCCAGACGGCAACTGTTGTTCAGACGGGTTGCCGGATAAGTACGGTAGAGGTTGAGTAAGCCTAGGCATAGACGATAAGCCTGTTCGGGATGCGCTTTTTCCTCTAACCGGGCGGTGACCCAACGTAAAACCTCCGGTCCAAGATCTTGAGCCCATTGTTTTAACCGGCCCGGTGTCCATTGCTGCTGATGACTGTGTTTCAGCGGCATATGACCGGTCTCTGTGGTGGTGCCGGGTACGCGTTTTCTGGGATGTGAGGCGACTAACTGCTGCCGGAAGTACACCCGGATCAATCCATCTGAGGCATGTAATTCGAGTGTTTCACCGACAAGCTGATGAGGGACAGAGTAATGATGCTGTTCAAATTGAACATGGTAATCGATATTCACTTTGACCCGTTTGATGGCGACATAGTGATAGGGATGCAGCGGCAAGGGTTTGAGTGCCGGGCGGTCGAGGTATTCAAACGCCTGACAGCGGTTCCCCGGTAACTGCTTGAAGGGTTTATTATTCAGCTCCATTAATAAGGTACGGATACACTGATTCACCTCTGCCAGCGAGAAGAAGGTGTAATGCCGAAGACGGGCTAAGATCCAACGTTCAACGATCTGCACACCGACTTCGGCTTTCGCTTTGTCTTTGGGTTTATAGGGCCGAGCTGGCATGACGGCGATCTGATAATGCTCCGCCAGTTGCTGATAGCTCGGGTTCAGTTCAGGATCGTAACGACAAGCGCTACTGACACCACTTTTCAGATTATCTGGGATCACCAGCTCCGGTGTACCGCCAAAGAACTCAAAGGTCCGAACATGACTTTGTAACCAGTCAGGCAGTGACTGCGTGAACGTCGCCTCCGCATAGGTGTAATTGGATGCGCCCAGTACGGCCACAAAGATCTGGACCTGACGGATCTCACCGGTCGTCGGTGAAACTACCGGCACCGTTGGTCCACAGTAATCGACAAAGCATTTTTCCCCGGCACGGTGTTGCTGACGCATGGAGCGTTTTTGTTTTTTACCCCACTGCGCATAACGGTCGCAAAACTGGGAATAACAGAAGCAACGATTGGGAAAGCGTTGAGTATATTCCTCCCACAGCAGCAGTTTGGTAACGCCTTTGCGTTTGAGCTCTTGATGCACTGAAGCCCAGTCAGGCACCTGATAACGGGATGACACGGTGGTATCGGCTTGCGGATAAAACAGCGCAGCAAGCTGACTGTCATCCAGTTCAGCAGGCAGCGGCCAGTTTAACGACAGTTCATC
>CALMKU010000343.1 GCA_937866945.1 uncultured Tolumonas sp. | reverse complement strand
TTAACCCTCATTCTATTTAATCAAAGGAATGCCCATGACCCGCCTCTCGCTGCCTCTGCTGTTACTGCTATCGCCCGCTGCGTTTGCGCAGTGGACGCTGACTCCGTTTCCAAGCTTTACCGAACAACCCAGCGGTCTGTTCCACAGTGCAACCACGCTGAACAAAGGCAATTACCCGCTACAGTTGCAACACGACGGACAATGCTGGCAACCCACCGCCGCCGCCAAACTCAATCAAATGCTGTCGCTGCAGCCTTGTGGTTCACAGCCCGCAATTAATTGGCGCCTGTATAAAGATGGGGATTACCAGATCACCATCGACACCCGCAGTGGCACGCCGACCTTATTACTGAGTATGAAAAGCGCCCCCGTTACGCAAACGGCGGCACAGCCAAAAACGTGTCCGATCTGGCACAACCAGCCGATCACCATTGATGTCAGCCGCAGCTTTAAAGACGGCGACAGTGTGCGAGATTATTACAGCGGCCAGACGGCAGTGGTTACGCAAGGTAAAGTGACCTTACAACCGGCACCCGAGAGTGGTGGTTTACTGTTATTGGAAGCCGCGAACACGGCGGCGAAAGCCCCGTTTAACTGGCACAATGCGACCGTCTATTTTGCGCTGACCGATCGTTTCGCCAATGGCAACCCCGCGAATGACCACAGTTATGGTCGCCAAAACGATGGTCAGCAAGAGATCGCGACCTTCCACGGCGGCGATCTGGCTGGCCTCACCAGCAAACTCGATTATCTGCAACAACTCGGCGTAAATGCATTGTGGATCAGTTCACCGCTGGAGCAGATCCACGGCTGGATCGGCGGTGGCACCAACGGTGACTTTCCGCATTATGCCTATCATGGGTATTACGCTTTAGACTGGACCAAACTCGACGCCAACATGGGCACCGAGCAGGAACTGCGTACGCTGGTAGAACAGGCGCACAAACGCGGCATTCGTATTTTGTTTGATGTCGTCATGAACCATGTCGGTTATGCAACATTAGCCGACATGCAGGAATTTAATTTTGGCGCATTACATCTGAGCAAAAACGAACAACAGAAAATACTGGGCCAACATTGGGGTAACTGGAAACCCGGTAAAGCGGAAAACTGGCACAGCTTTAATAACTACATCAATTTCAGCGATGGCGCCGCGTGGGAAAAATGGTGGGGTAAAAAATGGGTGCGCAGTGGTATTGGTGATTACGCGGCCCCTGGTTATGACGACCAGACCATGTCACTCGCTTTCCTGCCCGATGTGAAAACCGAATCGACGCAAGCCAGCGGGTTACCCAACTTTTATCGCCATAAAAAAGACACGAATGCCAAAGAAATTGCCGGCTACACACCGCGCGATTACATCACGCATTGGTTGAGTCAATGGGTGCGTGATTATGGTATTGATGGTTTCCGCGTGGACACCGCCAAACATGTCGAAAAACCCGCTTGGGATCAGTTAAAAACCCAGGCGACACAAGCCTTGGCCGAGTGGAAAAAAGCGCATCCGCAGGAAGCGTTGGATAATGCCCCGTTCTGGATGACTGGCGAGTCATGGGGGCATGGGGTGATGAAAAGTGACTATTTCCAGCATGGGTTTGACAGCATGATCAATTTCGATTTTCAGGATCAAGCCAAGCAAGCGCTGGAGTGCTACGCCAACATTGATGACACTTATCGTCAAATGGCGGAAAAGTTACAAGACATCAATGTGCTGAGTTATCTCTCATCACACGACACGCGGTTATTTTTCCACGACGATGCCAAAGGTTCACTAGAAAAACAAAAACGGGCGGCTGATTTGTTGCTGCTGGCACCGGGGGCGGTGCAGATCTACTACGGTGACGAAAGTGGCCGTCAGTTTGGCGCCACCGGTTCTGATCCGATCCAAGGCACACGTTCAGATATGAACTGGAACGAACTAAAAGAGGATAAAGCGGCACTGCTTGCTCACTGGCAGAAAATCAGCCAATTCCGGGCCCGTCATACGGCGATTGGTCGCGGTCAGCAAACAACATTGCCCTCTAGCGGCTATTACGCGTTTAGCCGACAGGATCAGCAAGATAAAGTAATCGTGGTGTGGGCGGGGAATCTTGTGCACTAATCATATTTACTCTTTGGTGACAGCAGTAAAAGATTAGCCGTCACCATTTTCTCCCAATATGCGGCGCCTCATTTAAAACCGAATATACTTGTTGAGTATCTGTTAAATCGGTTACATTTAATTGTCAGCAATTATATTGCGCACAATTAATCATTCCTATGTGTAAGGAGATAGTGACATGGCAACTGTAACTCTGGCTGGTAATCCGGTAACGGTGAACGGTGATTTCCCACAAGCGGGCGCCACCGCTAAACCGTTTTCACTGGTCAATAAAGAGCTGGCTGATGTAACACTGGCCTCTTTCAGCGGCAAACGTAAAGTGCTGAACATTTTCCCAAGCGTCGATACTGCCGTTTGTGCTGCTTCTGTCCGCCATTTCAATGAAGCTGCCAGCAAACTGGATAACACCGTTGTATTGTGTATTTCCGCTGACCTGCCTTTTGCTCAGGCACGCTTTTGCGGCGCAGAAGGTCTGGATAATGTGGTTACCCTTTCAACCCTACGTAGCGGCACGTTCTTCACCGACTACGGTGTCGCGATTGCTGATGGTGTATTGGGTGGTTTAACTGCTCGTGCTGTTGTCGTGCTGGATGAAGCAGATAAAGTGCTGCATGCAGAGCTGGTTGATGAAATTACTCATGAACCAAACTACGACGCCGTATTAAAAGCGCTGGCTTAATCATCCTGCTTATACCCAAAGTAATTGGAATTGCAGTAAGGTGACAAGTGAACGAATCCCATGAGCATAGAGATGTTATGTGATTGGAGTGAGTGAACGCCGTCAACGACGCTGCAATTTCAAGTACAAAGGGTATCAATGACCTTCCTGCTCTGACATCAGCTGCTGCTATACTGCAGACACATCTGATCACAGAGGCTTATCTTATGCTCTATCTCTATTCCCCCGAACAGCAAGATCACTATCATCACCTGCTGCAAGAAGCATTGCCTGATTGGTCTATCGCCTGCTGGCCGCAAGAAGTGAATGCCGAAGCGGTAACCCATGTTGTCGCCTGGAAACCACCCGTCAATTTTTTCAGCCGCTTTTCTAATTTACAGGTGATTTTTACCCTCGGTGCCGGTGTCGATAAATTCCTGCAGCGCGACGATATTCCTGAACATGTCACTATTATCCGTCTGACCGATGCCGGCATGGCACAACAGATGACCGAATATGCGTTATACGGGTTACTGCATTATCAGCGGAAGATGGATATTTACCGAAGCCAACAACAGAATGCGATCTGGCAACCACAGCCAACTCGTTTAGCCAAAGACACGCGAGTCACGATTTTGGGTCTCGGCCATCTCGGCGTACATGTCGCACAAACGCTGGCAGGGCTGGGGTATCCGGTCAGTGGCTGGAGTCGGCAGCCAAGAAACATTGAGCATGTCCGCTGCGTACATGGTTGCGATGCGCTTGGGTCATTATTGCAAGAAACTGATGTTTTATTCAGCATATTACCCTCAACCGATGAAACCCAGCACCTGCTCGATGCCAAGCAGCTGGCTTTCCTGCCGAAAGATGCCGCGTTGATCAATGCCGGACGCGGTTCACTGCTGGATGAAGATGCATTGCTTAAT
>CALMKU010000342.1 GCA_937866945.1 uncultured Tolumonas sp. | reverse complement strand
GCGGAATATGGCACATCAACGAGCCATTCCGTATCCGGTTTTAGCAAAGTTATCGCTAACTTCCGTTTTGCTGGGAAAATGATGGTTTTACTGGCATTAGTGGTGATATGTACTATTGCAGGTAATCTTCGGAGTGCTTATTCAGCACGCGATGTTATTCGTGAAGAAATTGTGCATGGCATGGTTAATCAGGTGAACGGACTGCATGGTCAGTTATCCGCAACCCTGCTCCGGGAACCGACTAATTTTATGACAATTGCCCGTCATATCCTGACAGAAACTCGTTGGGAACAAGATAAATCAGGTTATGCTTTTTTGATCGACAGACAAGGCAAATTGGTGATTTATCCGCCAAGTGCCAGCCGTGAAGGTGGCATGCTGGACCCGGTACAGATAGAAAACAGCAATGAAAATGTAAATCAGGCTTTTGCCCGCATCGGACGCGGTGATACGCCGGAATCCATTGTTTATCCTTATGTAAAACCAGGCACGACCGAACGCATACTGAAGGTGGCCCATGTTTATCCGTTAGGGGATTACATGTTGGTATCCGGTGTTTATGTCGATCGCGCCGATCGTGCCTTTGCGGATTATCTGAAACAAAGCGCCATGCTAATTGCCATCATGCTGTTATTAATTGGCGGCGTGATTACCTTGTTTAGTAAGGCAATTGGTCAACAAGTGCAGTCTTCTCTGCAAGCGTTAAATCGCATTACGCAACGCAACTTAAGCCAGTCACAGAAGAGTCTTGGTAAAGATGAGTTTGCTCAAATTGACCGAGCAGTAGAAGAAACTCGCAATAATCTGGCACAAATGCTGTTGCAACAACAAGAGATGTCGCTTTCTCTGGCCAGTGCTTCAGCTCAGATGAATACTGGCATGAGTCAGGTTGATGATGCCGTGCGAGATGAGCGTCAGCGTCTGGATTCTGTCGCTGCCTCGATGGAAGAGATGGCGACTACCGTGCGGGAAGTGGCACGCAATGCTAATGATGCGTCAGATGCCACGCGTAATACCGACCTGTTAGCTGCATCTGGGGTGAAACAAATCCGTGATGCAATTAATTCGATGAATACACTGTTTAATAACCTATCTACCAGCGCTGATTCTGTAAATGGGGTGGAGCAAAAAGTCGCGGTGATTGGCTCGGTAGTTGACACGATTCGCGGTATTTCAGAACAAACCAATCTGTTGGCGTTGAATGCCGCAATTGAAGCAGCACGGGCTGGCGAACAAGGTCGTGGGTTTGCCGTGGTTGCGGATGAGGTTCGTACATTAGCCAGTCGTACACAACAAGCCACGCAGGAAATCGCCAACATGATCGCAGGCCTGCAGCAAGGTACTCGTCAGGCCGTATCGTTGATGCAAAACAGTATTGATGCCGCCAATATGGCGGTCGAAAATGCCCAGAAAGCCAGCACCGGCTTTGAAGAAATTGCAGCGCAAACTGGTCATCTGGCAGAACGTAGTGAGATGATTGCTGCAGCAGCCGAAGAACAAGGTGTGGTTGCCGATCAGGTTGCCGACAGTCTGGTCGCTATTCGTAATTCAGTGGAAGAAACTGAGCAGGTGGTGACTGATTTGGCGCAAGCCAGCATGACGCTAAGCCAGCATGCACAAGTGATGGATGAGATGGTCCGCAGTTATAATTTGCCTACCCGTCATTAATATCTCAATAGCGGCATGACCAATCATGCCGCTATCCTTTCTGCTTATTCCGCTTTATGACAGCAAGCGCCTGATGGCTGGGCCAACTCATCCAGAATCGGACAATCAGAATTATCATCGCCATGGCAACGACTTACCAATGTTTCCAGCGCACTTTTCATTTGCGTCAACTCAGTAATTTTTTGCTCTAATACTGTAATATGTTGCTGTGCTACCTGTTTCACTTTACTGCTTGGTCGCTGCTGGTCATGCCATAAATTAAGCAGTTCACCGATTTGCGGTAGCGAAAAACCCAGCTCTCGGGCCTGTCGGATAAAACGCAGTTGCTGTACATCCGCTTCCTGATAATGCCGGTAACCGGCTTCACTGCGCACCGCAGGTGGCAACAACCCCAGACTTTCATAGTGCCGGATCATCTTGGCCGTCAATCCACTGCGTTTGGCCATTTCACCGATGGTCAGAAAAATTTCAGACATAACTAACTACTCCTGTTCCTTTCCAATCGCCCATTTGGGTTGCCAGCGGGTTAACCACAAGGCATTCGTCACCACGCTGACTGAGCTGAATGCCATCGCGGCCCCGGCCAGCATCGGATCGAGAAAGCCAAATACCGCTAATGGCAACGCCACCACATTGTAGATAAACGCCCAGAACAGATTTTGTCGGATCTTGCGACTGGTTAAGCGGGCAATCACTAATGCATCCGCCACCGCACGAGGATCGTTACGCATCAACGTCATCGCGGCACTGGCCATCGCCACATCGGTGCCTGATCCCATCGCTATACCAAGATCTGACTCGGCCAACGCGGGCGCATCGTTGATGCCATCTCCGACCATAGCGACAACGAAACCCTGTTCACGCCAGCGAACTATCGCTTCGGCTTTCTGCTCTGGTAGCACTTGTGCCGCCATTTCATCAATGCCGAGCAGATTTGCCATCTGCTGCACGCTTTGTTGATGATCACCACTCAGCAGCGCTACTTTTATGCCCTGCTGTTGCAACGTTTTGATGGCCGCGGCCGCTTCCGCTTTCGGTGGATCCTGAAAGGCAAACCAGGCCACAACTTGCTCACCAGCAATCAGCCAGGAGACGGTTCGCCCTTGCTGGTATTGTACTTCCACCCCAGCTTGTAAGGTGCTTTCTGGTGTTAACTGGCGTTGTATTAATCCTTGCCCGCCGACCAGCGCATACGTGACATTCTGCCATTGGCCTTGCACACCAATCCCTGCCGTCGTGCTCACCTCTGACAATGTCGGTAAATCTAAGGCTTGCTGTTGGGCCGCATTTTGTAGTGCCACACCGAGCGGATGTACGCTGCCCTGCTGTAACGCGGCGGCCAGTAACAGTGCCTGTTGTTCACTGATACCAACCGATTGCTGAGCACATAATGCCGGATGCCCTTGCGTCAAGGTGCCGGTTTTATCAAACACCACCATGTTCACTTTTTCGGCTTTTTCCAGCACCTCCGCATCGCGGATCAAAATGCCATGTCGCGCCGCCGTGCCGGTTCCCGCCATAATGGCCGCCGGCGTAGCCAACCCCAGTGCGCAAGGGCAAGCAATAACCAGCACCGAAACCGCATGAATGAGTGCCGGTTCACCTAAGCCGGTAAACAAGTACCAACCAGTGACGGTTAGCAGTGCCAAAACCAAAACGATCGGCACAAATACTGCGCTGATTTGATCGACTTTTTGCTGGATTGGCGGTTTCGCCATCTGCGCTTGTTCGACACGTGCGATGATCCGCGCCAGTAAGGTATTTTCACCCAACGCTGTCGTTTTCAGCCACAGCAAACCTTCGCCATTCATCGCACCAGTACTGACGCTATCGCCGGTCTGCTTACTGACAGGTAAGCTCTCGCCTGTCAGTAATGATTCATCCAGATGACTGGCGCCATCAACAATCACACCATCAACAGGAATGCGTTCACCGGCACGCACCCGCACCCGATCGCCCAGTTGTAATAGCGCCAGAGCCAGCCATTGTGCCTGCCCATCGCGTTCCACCCATGCCTGTTCTGGGCGCAATGCCTGTAATGCGCGGATCGCTTCACTGGTCTGCCGTTTGGCACGCTGCTCCAGCCATTTACCAAACCAAACCAGCGTAATTACCGTAGCGGAGGATTCAAAATAGAGATGAGCATGATGTGCCTGAAACAGCCATTGGTAGAGCGACAAACCATAGGCAGCGGTTGTTCCCAATGCCACCAGCACATCCATATTACTGCTGCCCACCCGCACGGCCGCCCAAGCGCCACGGTAGAAGCGCCAGCCCAGTCCAAACTGCACCAGCGAAGCCAGCAGCCATTGCCAGAACACCGGCAGCTGGAATTGCGCGCCCCACAATCCAGCCAGCATCGGTAATAAGAGAGGGATCGTGCACAGTGCACCGACAATTAGCCAGTCGCGGTCGGTATCACGCTTATTTTTATCTTCTGCGGCCGTGGTTGCGTTGTTAGTGTCAGGCAACAGACCTTCATATCCGGCCCGCGAGATCGCTTGTAACAACTGCGCATCAGTGACATCAACGACTGCTTGAATGCGAGCTTTTTCAGTCGCCAGATTCACCACCGCCGAAATAACGCCCGATTCGCGACGTAAGACTTTCTCCAATCGCGTTACGCACGCGGCACAATGCATCCCCTTGATCTGAAAGGTAACGACTCGCTGTGGCACGCTAAATCCGGCTTTATCCACTACCGCAATCAAATCAGCAACTGGTAACGGGCTATCACTTTCTATCTGGGCTTTTTCGGTCGCCAAATTGACATTGGCTTGCGTAACACCGCTCACTTTCCCCAGCACTTTTTCCAACCGTGTCACACAGGCGGCACAATGCATGCCCTGTATGGGTAAAACGACACGCTGTGTTTTATGTTCGGTCATGATTTATCTCCAACCAACCTACTATAGTGATAGCTTCAGCCTTAACATCATGGCAAGGTCAAGTTGGTTATTTAAACAATTTTTTCT
>CALMKU010000341.1 GCA_937866945.1 uncultured Tolumonas sp. | reverse complement strand
ACAAAATGAGCGGGCTGCATCCGCCACCAAGGTTCGGTGTGTTCGGTTAAATCAGCTTTGGGATAAGGTGAATAAGCCCGCCAATCGGCTTGATCCCAAATTAACAACGATGTGGTAGGGCCGAGAAATTGGCAGATCTCAGTCTCAGTATATGTGGCAAGCATTGGTGCCAGCACGCGCGGGTCGTAATAGCGAAACAGCACTTCCTCACCATCTAACCCAGCAATCAGCAGACTTTGCCAATGTCGAACCAGCTGCTCGACTGGGTATGGGCTGGCGATTAGAACGCCTTGCGCCTGACCCGCACTCTCTTGTTCTTGCCACCACGCCAGCCCGCTGGGTAGTTGTGCTAAAGGAAGTAACCAAGGGCCATGTAAAATATCATCGGTAAATTCAGTCCCACCGTAGAGTGGCCATGCTTGCGTGTCGCTGGCGTGTCGATACCAATAATGCAGCGGTTGGTTATCAGCCAGCGGGTCGATTAATGCATAGATCGCATGATCAGCAGGTAAGTGCTGTTGCCAATGAGTGAATATCATCATTTTTTCTGCCTAGCACGGCAGAGCTTAGAAGCAGCAGCAACTTTGTTACGGGCAGTAGCCATGACCGCTCCGATGGGTTTCATAACATCTAACAGAGTTAACGGTGTACCCACCAAAGGCGCCGCACCACCGTTCAAACTGATCGAAGGTGCAACCATCTGCACTCCCGCAGCACTGATAGTGATAAAGCTGCCACCGACCTTGAGTGTCAGCCCCGCCCCCGCCTCCATATTGATTTTAATCGCCGCGTTTTGATGTAATTCATCGCTGACGGACACCAGAAACGACTGATCGACCTGATGTTGGAATGTGCCGTTCAGCTTGAGTTGATCGTCGGTTTTCAGGTGTTCAAAACTGTCTTGTTTAACAAGTTCTTGCCGATCGTCTTTGACTCGTTCAATGGCGTTGCCATGCGTGAGTCGGTGGCTATCACCATCGATGGTGGCATAAGCGTTGGCCTTGACCATCAGTTCCCAGTCACGCTGTGCGTGCATATAAATTTGCTCATGGCCTTTTTTGTCTTCAAAACGTAATTCGTTAAAACCACCACCACCCGGCGTCGATAAGGTTTTGAACACGGTGCGGCTTTTATGTGTGGGCAGTTCATAAGGCAGGTGATTCGCGCCGTTATAAACGCAGCCCAATACCAGTGGTCGATCAGGGTTACCATGCTCGAAACTCACGACAACTTCTTGTCCGACGCGCGGTATCCAATGGCAGCCATAACGATCGCCTGCCCAACTTTGGGCTAACCGCAGCCAACAAGAGGTTTTCTCATCACCCTGACCAGCTCTGTCCCAACGAAACTGGACTTTGATGCGACCCTGCTCATCGGTGTAGATCTCTTCGCCTTTCGGACCCGTTACTATTGCGGTCTGATAACCGGACAATGTGGGTCGTTTCGGCCAGCGTGGCGGCACAAACAGACGCTGCCATGGCATTGCGGTGAATTGATTACGATAACTGGCCTGGCCGCCACTGGTTTCTTCTAAAACTTGCGGTTGTTCACCTTCATGCCGCACCGATTGCACCAACCACAGTGGCTCAAATTCACGGCGCGGTAAGTCGTTAAACGTGGAAAATTTGCCTGCCATTAACCCACTATGATCGGTAACACCATTCATCATTACCGCAGCCTGACTATGACGAGCTTGTGCCAGCTGGCTTAAGCGCAAGGTATCGGCATCATTATCGCTAAGCACCGGCCAGCGATATTCCTCCAAACGTTCGACGGCTAATGGTTGAGTAGTTAGTTTTGGTGCTTGCGTGTTATGAGCTTGTTCATTCTTGGCCGCAGGTGACGGCGTGATGTCGGCCTGTAATGGTGTCAGCGGGCGAGTAAAAGTGAAATCACGTCCGGTCACTTTACCGGCAACGGTATGCCAGAATATCTGGCATTCACGTAACGCAGGTTTATCGGCATTGAGGCCACTGGCTGGGCAGTGATCCATGCTGACACCCGCCGGAAAAGCAAAATTACCATCGCCCAGCACTAAGACCAAGTGACCATTTTGCACTTCGTAATGATAATGAATGCCTTCCTCTGACAAGATCCGATGGATGAAGTCGTAATCCGATTCGGCATATTGCACGCAATAATCACGCAACGGATGTTTCTCATGCAACCGCCAATGATAATCCAAACTGGTGAACTGGGCTTCCTGCAGCAGCTGCTCCACGATTTTCTGCACACTCAGTTGCTGGAAGATGCGATAGTTCACACGATGACGTAATAATGCCAGCCGGGGCCGCAAGGTAATGTGATATTCCGTGAGACGTAAGCCGCTATCCCCTTGTGCCACTTCGTGTATCACACCGGTAATCGAACGATATCCATCAGGAGTTTTGATGCTAAGCGTGCACGGTTGATAGAGGAAGGCGGCCAGATCTAGGCTTGCGTCTTCGCAAAGGAGAGTGATGGAAAAATCAAAGCTCTGGCTGATGAACTCTTCGCCATGAAAGCGTAATACCTGGAAAATGGCGGACAGACCCGGTACTGAAAACAGAAACCGTGACTGATTGGCTTCGAAGAACATAAATTATCCCGTTTATTATGCGATGGATCAGTTACGGGCACACCATAACTGCCGGCGTGTCGCCGGTATAAACGGGAGTTTAAATTGTAACTTTAGCCATATGAAGCCGTCAGTTTCGACAGCCTCATGACACCAAGTTTATTCCAGTGGCCGTTGCACAGGCCAAAGATTACGCACATCAATGGACGCCATCCCAGCCGCCGCTGCAGCTTTCAGACCGGCATCAGCATCTTCAAATACCAGACAGCGTTCTGGCGCTACACCCAATTTTTCAGCCGCAAGCAAGAAGGTATCACCTGCTGGTTTCGGGTTTACCACCTGATCCGCACCAATCACAATGGGCAAGTAACGATCCAAAGACAAACCGGCCAGAATGCGGCGCGCCATATCGGTATGACAGCCGGTGCCGACGGCCATCGGTTTTTCACCTAAAAACGGCAACACCACACCGGCCACTAATGGCGTCGGTGATAAGGTGGTTGGCAATAATTCATAAAAGCGACGATCACGCACCGTCACCACAGTCGAAACATCGACCTGCATACCGGCTTCATGGGCAAGAATTTCCACCGTATCGGGGATCGGCACACCGCCTAATTGCTGCATCCGCTCACTGGTAAACGGGATCGCAAACTGGGTAAGCGCATGCTGCCACGCCAGATCGTGCGCCTGTAAAGTGTTCGACAAGGTGCCGTCGAGATCAAAAATCCAAGCTGCGTATTGCTGATAAGCCTTCACATCAAACATCGAATTCTCCTAATTTTTTCCCTTCACAACACGCATCTAACTACGCGGGTTGAGCAGCAGCTTGCCGCGGGTACGCCCACTTTCAATCGCCAGATGCGCGTTGGCACCTTCGCTCAGTGGGTAAATAGTACTGATATGCACCTGCAGATCGCCTGCCGCGCATTTTTCCAATAAGGTTGCTAATGCGGCGCGATCGGGGTGTACCATCATGCCCAGTGCAGTTTTACCTTGTGCGGCTGCAGCCTCTTTAATTTGTGGCGCGGTGACGGTCGGCACGGTGACTTGGCGCCCGCCAGCTTTTAATAGCGCTAACGCCGACAAACCACTGTCAAAACCAACCAGATCAAACACCATATCAAGCTGGCCCTTGAGTGCGTCCATGGCGTCACTGTCGTGATAATCCACTACTTGGTCGGCACCCAGTTCCAACAAAAAGGCGTGATTACTGGCGGAGGCGCTGGCAATCACTTTAGCACCGGCTTGCTTGGCGAGCTGTACCGCAATATGGCCGACACCACCCGCAGCAGCAGAAATCAGCACCGTTTCACCGGCTTGCAACTGACCATGTTCAAATAACCCCTGCCATGCGGTCAGCCCGGCCAATGGTAATGCGGCGGCTTGCTCAGAGGAGATAACTTCCGGCACCGGTAGTAAGTCGTCGGCTACCGCGAGGAGCTGTGACGCATACGCACCGCCACGGAACACCATTCCGCACACGCGCTGGCCCACCGCGAAATCAGTTACTGCCGACCCCACTGCCTGCACTGGGCCACACACATCAAAACCCGGCGTCCAGGGCAGGTTGTCTTTATGTTGTGCAGCCGCCCAACCAAGACCGGCGCGAGTTTTCGCATCGACCGGATTGACCGCGGCATAGATTACGTCGAGCAGCACTTCGCCAGATGCGGGTGCGGTAAGTTCCTGATTTGCTAGTTGTAACACCTCTACCCCGCCAAAACGGGTGATTTGCAGTTGAGCCATCGAAGATCCCTTACTACCATCAAAGATATCTGCAGCATAACAAGAGAGCCATCATGGCGCGATTATTCCTGCTTCCCTTTTTGCTAGCACTCGGCTGGACGATCTATCTGCTCTACTACCGAATATCCCTCTATCAGGGGCGTAAAGGTTATTACTGGATCATTGCCGGCAGTGGCGTCATGGTCATTTTCTTTGGCCTGATGTTATGGATCACGCACTAAACCCATCCGATTGAAGCCAAACGACCATAAATTCACCAAAAAGCAACCCAAATGAATACCAACTGCAATAAAAAGTGCTTAGCTGTTGTTCATTTTTAGCAAAACGAACTAATTCGAACATTTTTATGCGCGAGATCAAACATTCAGAATGAAGATATGTTCCTGATGGAAGGAATTGTTAATAATTTGTTTACCACATGAGACGGTATTGTTACGAAAACTAATAAGGGCAGCACGATGAACAAACAAGCAACACCCACTCTGACCGGCGAATGCCTGGCTGAGTTTATAGGAACAGGTTTACTGATTTTTTTCGGCGTTGGCTGTGTCGCCGCACTGATACTGGCCGGTGCAAATTTCGGGCAATGGGAAATCTCGCTGACCTGGGGATTTGGTGTCTCGATTGCTATTTTTGTTACCGGCGGGATCTCCGGCGCACATCTGAACCCGGCGGTGACGCTGGCACTCATGGTGTGGAAAGGCTTTGAGAAACGCAAAGTATTACCGTTTATTCTGGCACAACTGGCCGGAGCCTTCTGTGCTGCGGCACTGGTGTACTTTCTCTATAGCAATCTGTTTACCCAGTGGGAAAGCACTCACCATGTCGTGCGCGGTTCGCTGGAAAGTTTAGGCACTGCCGGCATCTTTTCGACCTATCCGCATGCCCTGCTGAATAACTATCAGGCCTTGACCGTTGAGCTGGTGATCACCGCCGTGTTGATGATGAGCATTCTGGCGTTAACCGATGAACACAATGGCGCACCGAAAGGGTTTGCCGCGGCGTTGCTGATTGGCATTCTGATTGCCGTGATCGGTGCATCTCTTGGCCCGCTCACTGGTTTTGCCATGAATCCAGCCCGCGATCTGGGCCCTAAATTGTTCGCTTTTTTAGCCGGTTGGGGTGATATCGCACTGACTGGTGGCCGTGATAATCCCTATTTTTGGGTGCCGATTGTCGGCCCGATACTTGGCGCACAACTGGGTGCTGCCATCTATCTCAAACTACTCGCACCTTGCCTGCCCGCCAATCGGGCGCTGAAAACCCAATCCGCCGACACAGTGAAAACTGCAGCTCAGATCTGAGTGCACACAATTAATGGAGAATAACATGACACAACAACGTTACGTCGTCGCACTCGACCAGGGCACCACCTCTTCCCGCGCCATTATTTTTGATCATGATGCCCGCATTGTGGCGGTCTCGCAGCGCGAATTTACCCAGCATTACCCGCAACCGGGTTGGGTGGAACACGACCCAATGGAGATCTGGGCTACCCAGTCTTCCACCCTGACCGAAGCGTTGGCGAAATCCGGGATCCATAATGATGAGATCGCAGCGATTGGTATCACCAACCAGCGTGAAACCACCGTGGTGTGGGAAAAAGCCACCGGCAAACCCGTGTATAACGCCATTGTCTGGCAATGCCGCCGTACTGCTGCGATCTGTGAAGAGTTGAAAGAACGCGGTCTGGATAACTACGTACGGGAAAACACCGGCCTGCTGCTGGATGCCTATTTCTCTGGCACCAAGGTGAAATGGATCCTCGATAATGTCGAAGGGGCACGGGAAAAAGCGGAACGTGGCGAGCTGCTGTTTGGCACCATCGACACCTGGCTGATTTGGAAAATGACCAACGGTGAAGTGCATGTCACCGACCCGACCAATGCGTCGCGCACCATGTTGTATAACATCCGCGATCTGCAATGGGATGGCCATATTCTGCAGGAGCTGGGCATTCCAGCGTCCATGCTGCCAGAAGTGCGCCCTTCATCCGAAATCTATGGTTACACCACCCGTGGCGGTGGCGCGCATATCCCGATCGCGGGCATTGCCGGTGACCAACAAGCGGCACTGTTTGGCCAGTTATGTTTTGAAAAAGGCATGGCAAAAAACACCTATGGTACCGGCTGTTTTCTGTTGATGAACACTGGCGAAACGCCCGTCAAATCTGACAGCGGTTTGCTGACCACCATCGCGGTGGGCCCGACTGGTAACGTCAATTACGCACTGGAAGGCTCGGTGTTTATGGGGGGTGCCACCATACAGTGGCTGCGTGATGAACTGCGCCTGATCGATGATGCCACCGATACCGGTTATTTTGCCGGCAAAGTAAAAGATTCAAATGGTGTATACCTGGTGCCCGCTTTTGTCGGCTTAGGGGCGCCCTATTGGGACCCGTATGCCCGCGGCGCGATTGTCGGTTTGACCCGCGGTGCTAACCGTAATCACATTATTCGAGCGGCACTGGAATCGATCGCCTACCAAAGCCGTGATGTGTTGGATGCGATGCAAAAAGATTCCGGCATTCGTCTGGCCAGCCTGAAAGTAGACGGTGGTGCGGTGGCCAATGATTTCCTGATGCAGTTTCAGTCCGACATCATGGGCACCACGGTCGTTCGGCCAAAACTGATTGAAACCACCGCACTCGGTGCTGCTTTCCTGGCAGGGCTGGCGGTAGGTTTCTGGAAAAGCACCGCCGAGCTGAGTGATAAATTCAGCATCGATCGTGAATTTGAGCCGACACTGCCTGCAGAACAACGTGAGCAGCTGTATGCCGGTTGGCAAAAAGCAGTCACCCGCGCACAGCACTGGGTCGATTAGTCACTATCGCGCAGGTCAGCGCAAATTGACCTGCTTAATCCGGCGATAATTTGTGCATTTTTCATTTATTGATCACATTTTCGTCACACTAACGCTCGATATTGTTCTATATTTTCGATAACGAACATTAATATGTTTTTATTCGAGCAAAATGCTGGAGCACATTTTATGATGAACACCATTCCGCATTACGATTTGGTTGTCATTGGTGGCGGGATCAATGGCACCGGCATTGCCGCCGATGCCGCTGGTCGCGGGCTTGCAGTGGCACTGTTCGAAGCGGACGATCTGGCCAGCGCCACGTCTTCAGCTTCCAGCAAATTGATCCACGGTGGTTTGCGTTATCTGGAACATTACGAATTCCGGTTAGTCAAAGAGGCACTGGCGGAACGGGAAACCCTGCTGCGCATGGCGCCGCATATTGCCCATCCGATGCGTTTTCGCCTGCCCCACCGCCCGCACCTGCGCCCGGCGTGGATGATCCGCGCAGGTTTGTTTCTCTATGATCATCTGGCGAAACGCGTCACGTTACCGGCCTGCAGCAGTATCAAATTTTCACCCAATGATGGCGTGCAGCCACATCTGGTCAAGGGCTTTGAATATTCGGATGCCTGGGTCGATGACGCACGTTTAGTGGTGCTAAATGCTATGCAGGCACGACAACATGGCGCGCGCATTGACACGCGCACTGCCTGTATCAAAGCGGTGCGCGAACAAACACATTGGAAACTGACCCTGCAAGATCAACTCAACGGCCAGACTTTCGACGTTACCGCCGATGCCTTGGTGAATGCCACCGGTCCGTGGGTGAAACGGTTGTTTGATGAAACGATGGAGCTGAAGTCGCCACGGAATATACGCTTGGTGAAAGGCAGTCACATTATCGTGCCGCGTATTCATGAGCGCGAAGAAGCTTACATTCTGCAAAATGAAGATAAGCGCATTGTATTTGTCATTCCGTATCAGCAGCATTTTTCCCTGATTGGCACTACCGATCTGGAATACACCGGTGATCTGCGTGCAGTGAAAATTAATGCTGAGGAAGTGCAGTATCTGTGTGATGTGGTGAATAAACATTTCACGCATCAGATCGCGCCTGCAGATGTGGTGTGGAGTTATTCCGGCGTGCGCCCACTGTGTGATGATGAATCCAGCTCACCGCAAGCCGTCACCCGCGATTACACGCTGGAACTGGCCGATGAACAGGGCAAAGCGCCTCTGTTATCGGTGTTTGGCGGCAAGCTGACGACCTACCGCAAACTCGCACAAGCCGCCTGCCATAAACTGACGCCCTATTTCCCACAAGCACGGGAAGATTGGACCGCCAGCAGCAAACTGCCGGGCGCTGAGTTTGAAGGCAACGTGCTGCATTTAACCCAGCGCTATCGCAAACAGGCACATTGGCTGAATGCCGCCACCGCCCGCCGGATCGCCAGTTGCTACGGCAGCCTCGCCGCCAGTTGGTTACCCGCCGAATTAACGGTCAGTTTTGGTCATGAGCTGTGTGTCGAAGAGGTTGATTATCTGATCGAGCAGGAATGGGCCTGCACCGCAGAAGATATTTTGTGGCGCCGCACCAAGCTCGGCTTAACGCTGGATGATGAAGCAAAAGCACAGCTCAAAGCCTATGTGACACAACGAATGGCGGCGCGGTTAGCTAAATCGGAAGTAAAGAGAACGCCTGAGTTGGCGGAAACATCGGCCGCCTAGGTGTTGAGACTTCGGCCAGAACTATCATGCAAGACGGGCAAAGGCTCCATTCTGACAACCCGCCGCGTCAGGGATGACGCGGCGGAGTCCCCATGGATGGGTTTACGACGAGTTGGCGGGGTGGAACCTTTGACCGGCGCTCGCTATGCAAAAAACCACGGAGGGTCGTCAAAGTGATTCCTTCGTCCTCGATTCCGCTAGTTTGGTTATAACGAAGGAACTAGCAGATACAACACTCCACCTGCCCTTGCTGCATGATGCGCACAATCTCTTCCGGTGGTTGCTGGTCGGTAAACAGCACATCCACCTGACTGATATTGCCTAAATTCACCATCGCATTGCGACCAAACTTGGTGTGATCAGTGGCCAGAAACACCTGCCGAGAGTGCTGAATGATCGACTGTGCCACCCGCACTTCCTGATAATCAAAATCGAGCAGCGCGCCGGTCATATCAATGCCGGAGATACCGATGATGCCAAAATCCATGCGGAACTGACCGATAAAATCGCGCGTTGCCTCACCAATAATGCCACCATCGCGATTACGAATTTCACCACCCGCGATGATGACCTTAAAGTCATCTTTTTCCGTCAGCGTCATCGCTACGTTGAGGTTATTGGTAACGACCCGCAGGTCTTTATGATTGAGCAGTGCGCGCGCGATCGCTTCGGTGGTAGTGCCAATATCGATAAACAACGAGGCACCATCGGGAATGCGCGCCGCCACTTGCGCAGCAATACGCTCTTTTTCTGTCAATTGCATCACTTTACGGGTGCTGTAGGCAGTATTGCTGGTGCTGGAATTCGGCAGTGCCGCGCCACCATGATGACGGATGATTTTCTCTTGTTCCGCCAGTTCGTTCAGATCACGGCGGATCGTCTGTGGGCTGACATCAAACTGCGCCACCATCTCTTCGGTGGATACAAAACCGTGCTGATTCAGCAGGTTCAGAATTTTCTGATGTCGTTGACTCTGCTTCATGTTCACTCCCTGAGCGCAACAATCAGCGATTGCTGCGAATATCACCGTAAACGAAAAATTCCTCTTCGCATGTTAGCGGTATTTTTCGCTGGCGAAAATAAAATCACGTTCCCCGCTGCGCAGTTTGCAATGCCGCGCGCCTTCCCTTAAGCTACGCACCGTTTGATGCGTTGTTTGCACGTTTTCACCTTCCATTTCGCCATTTGACGTTTGCTCAGATGCTGCGGCCTGAAACCGGTACAAATTTCCCCGACATTCGTTGCTACTTTGGTGCGATGTCCTGCGTCCGACACCCATTTCGCCTGTCCGGCGGTCTTGTTATTGGTTTAATTCAGGATTAGTCATGTCTGATACAAATTCGGCTGCAACTGCGGCATCGTCTGCTTTTGCGCAATTAAAGCTGCAACCTGCGTTGCTGGAAAATCTCACTGCGCTGGGTTACAGCGAAATGACCCCTATTCAGGCCCAAAGTCTGCCAGCGGTGTTACAAGGTAAAGATGTGCTGGCGCAAGCCAAAACCGGCAGTGGTAAAACGGCTGCCTTCGCACTGGGCTTACTGCAAGCACTGGACGTCAAATCGTTGAACGTGCAAGGCTTGGTGCTGTGCCCAACTCGCGAGTTGGCCGATCAGGTAGCGGGTGAAATCCGCCGTCTGGCACGTCTAATTCCTAACGTAAAAGTATTAACGCTGTGTGGTGGCATGCCGATTGGCCCGCAATTCAGCTCGCTGGAGCAAGGTGCGCATATCGTGGTCGGCACACCAGGTCGTGTGCAAAAACACTTAGATAAAGAGAGCCTGAGTCTGTCTGGCCTGAAAACCTGGGTGCTGGATGAAGCAGATCGTATGCTGGACATGGGCTTTGCCGATGCCATGCGCGAAATCGCGAAAGTATGCCCACGCCAACGTCAGACCCTGCTGTTCTCCGCTACTTACCCCGAAGACATTCAACGCCTGAGTGCAGAATTCCAACGCGAACCGTTAAGTGTGCGTGTGGAATCCACCCACAGTGCAGTGCAAATTGAACAGCGTTTCTTTGAGCTGCCAAATCAGGAAGCCAAATTCCCTGCACTGTTGAAACTGCTGCAACATTATCAGCCACGTTCCACGGTGATTTTCTGCAACATGAAACACCAGACCCAGCAGGTGGCTGATGCGTTATCCGCCCAAGGTTACAGTGCACTGGCGCTGAACGGCGATCTGGAACAGCGCGAACGCGACCAAGTCGTAGTGCGTTTTGCTAACCAAAGCTGCGCCATTCTGGTGGCCACCGACGTGGCTGCTCGCGGCTTGGATATTAAAGAGTTACAGGCCGTGGTGAACTACGACCTGACACCGGACCCAGAAATTCATGTGCATCGTATCGGCCGTACCGGTCGTGCCGGGCAAACCGGTCTGGCGCTGACGCTGACTACCGCGTCACAAGCCAATCGTGTGGTAATGATTGAAGATTATCAGCAAAGCCGCGCGGTCTGGGGCAACCTCGATGAACTGAAGAAAAACCCAGACAACATGAAACCCGATATGGTCACCCTGTGTCTCGACGGTGGCCGTAAAAGCAAAGTACGCCCCGGCGATATTCTCGGTGCACTGACCAAAGAGGCCGGATTTAACGGCCAGCAGATCGGCAAAATCAATATTGCAGAATTACACGCCTATGTTGCGGTGCATCACAGCATTGCCAACAAGGTCTACGGTTATTTACAGGACGGCAAAATCAAAGGCCGCAAAGTGAGAGTGCGCAAGCTGGTGTGAGGCCTTATCACCGACGAATTACATCTTCTAAGGGCTATACGAACAGCGTTGCTGCTTTCACATTTTATAAAACAGGAATCACCATTTAATGTCATTTACTGAACTGGGCTTAAGCGAACTCATACTGCGTGCCGTGAAAGAAAAAGGCTACGACACACCCTCACCGATCCAACAGCAGGCGATCCCTGCCGTTATGGCCGGTAAAGATGTGATGGCGGCAGCACAAACCGGTACGGGTAAAACCGCTGGATTTACCCTGCCGCTGCTGCACCGTCTGTCACGCGGTAATCTGGCTCGCTCTAATGCCGTTCGTGCTCTGGTGCTGACGCCAACGCGTGAGCTGGCGGCACAGGTTGCCGAAAGCGTCACCACCTATGGGAAATACCTGCCGCTGAAATCAGTGGTGGTGTTCGGTGGCGTAAATATTAATCCGCAGATGCTGGCGATGCGCAAAGGCGCTGACGTGCTGGTAGCGACCCCAGGCCGTCTGCTGGATCTGGTCAGCCAAAACGCGCTGCATTTCCGCCAACTGGAAGTGCTGATTTTAGATGAAGCCGACCGCATGCTGGACATGGGCTTTATTCGCGATATCCGTAAAATCATCAACATGCTGCCAAAAGATCGTCAGACATTGATGTTCTCCGCGACTTTCTCAGATGAGATCCGCACATTAGCGAAAGGCTTGCTGAATGAGCCGGTACAGATTGATGTCGCACCACGCAACACCACCGCAGAAACCATCAAGCAGACCATCTGCCCGGTGGATAAAGGCCGCAAACCGGCGCTGCTGTGTCATTTAATCAAACACAACAACTGGCAGCAGGTGCTGGTATTTATGCGTACCAAACATGGTGCCAATAAACTGGT
>CALMKU010000340.1 GCA_937866945.1 uncultured Tolumonas sp. | reverse complement strand
TTGACGTAAAAGAGTGTCAGATCCGTGGCGTCACCTATTCAGCTCCATTGCGCGTGAAGCTGCGCTTAGTGCTGTTTGATAGAGAAGCTGCGGCAGGCACTGTCAAAGAAATTAAAGAACAAGAAGTGTACATGGGCGAAATCCCGCTGATGACTGATAACGGTACCTTTGTCATCAATGGTACAGAGCGTGTTATCGTTTCCCAGCTGCATCGTAGTCCTGGCGTGTTCTTTGATCACGATAAGGGTAAAACCCACTCTTCAGGTAAGGTTCTGTATAACGCTCGCGTTATTCCTTACCGTGGTTCTTGGTTGGACTTTGAGTTCGATGCCAAGGATAACCTGTTTGTGCGTATCGACCGTCGCCGTAAATTACCTGCGACTATCATTTTACGTGCACTGGAATTTACGACAGAACAGATCCTGGCGACCTTCTTTGAAACAATAAAATTTGAAATCAAAGATGGCAAAGTGATGATGGAGTTGGTACCGGAGCGTCTGCGTGGCGAAACCGCAACCTTCGATATTCTTGCTGGTAGCGATGTGGTGGTCGAAAAAGGCCGTCGTATTACTGCTCGTCACATTCGTCAGTTAGAAAAAGCTAACGTCAATCAAATCGAAGTTCCGGTTGAATATGTCGTCGGCAAGATTTCTGCTAAAGATTATGTGAATCCACAAACTGGTGAAGTCCTGATCAATGCTAATACCGCATTGAGTCTGGAAGCTATTGCGAATCTGTCAGTCGCGGGCTTTAAACAGTTTGAAATCCTGTTCACTAATGAACTGGATCATGGTTCATATATTTCTGAAACATTACGTATTGATTCAAGCACTAACCGTCTGGAAGCACTGGTAGAAATCTACCGAATGATGCGCCCAGGTGAGCCACCAACGAAAGATGCAGCAGAACAGCTATTTGAAAATCTGTTCTTCTCAGCAGATCGTTATGATCTGTCGACTGTTGGTCGTATGAAATTCAACAGCCGACTGGCTCGTCCAGAACATATTGGTTCAGGCATTTTGTCTGAAGACGATATCGTTGATGTGATGAAACAGTTGATTGCCATTCGTAATGGTAAAGACGACGTGGATGATATCGATCATCTGGGTAACCGTCGTATCCGTTCCGTTGGTGAAATGGCTGAAAACCAATTCCGTGTGGGTTTGGTGCGTGTTGAACGTGCAGTAAAAGAACGTCTGTCATTAGGCGATCTGGATGCCGTGCAGCCACAAGATCTGATCAATGCGAAGCCAATTTCTGCAGCCGTAAAAGAATTCTTCGGTTCCAGTCAGCTGTCGCAGTTTATGGATCAGAACAACCCGTTGTCAGAAATCACGCACAAACGTCGTATTTCTGCGCTGGGCCCAGGCGGTTTGACGCGTGAACGTGCCGGCTTCGAAGTTCGAGACGTACATCCGACTCACTACGGTCGTCTGTGTCCAATCGAAACGCCTGAAGGTCCGAACATCGGTCTGATCAACTCACTGGCGGTATATTCTCGTACTAACGAGTATGGTTTCCTGGAAACCCCATACCGCAAAGTTATTGATGGCGTGATCACTGATGAAGTGGATTATCTGTCTGCGATTGAAGAAGGTAACTTCGTTATCGCACAGGCTAACGCCAATGTAGATGCAAATGGCAGCCTGAAAGATGAATTGATCCCATGCCGTCATAAAGGTGAATCTACCTTTATGAATGCAGAACAGATCCAGTATATGGACGTAAGTCCACAACAGGTGGTTTCTGTTGCAGCATCGCTGATCCCGTTCCTTGAACACGATGACGCGAACCGTGCATTGATGGGTTCAAACATGCAACGTCAAGCGGTACCAACTCTGCGTGCTGATAAGCCGCTGGTAGGTACTGGTATGGAACGTGCTGTAGCGGTTGACTCCGGTGTAACGGTAGTTGCTCGTCGTGGTGGTTTCATCGATTACGTTGATGCATCCCGTATTGTGGTTAAGGTAAATGAAGATGAGCTGTTACCTGGTGAAGCCGGTATCGACATCTACAACCTGACCAAATATACCCGTTCTAACCAGAACACCTGTATTAACCAACGCCCATGTGTGTCTGTTGGTGAGCCAGTGATGCTGGGTGACGTGTTGGCCGATGGTCCTTCCACCGATTTGGGTGAGTTGGCTCTGGGTCAGAACATGCGCGTCGCGTTCATGCCTTGGAACGGTTATAACTTCGAAGACTCGATTCTGGTCTCTGAACGTGTGGTACAAGAAGATCGCCTGACGACTATCCATATTCAGGAACTGTCTTGTATTGCGCGCGATACGAAATTAGGTTCAGAAGAAATCACTGCGGATATTCCAAACGTAGGCGAGGCTGCACTGTCCAAACTGGATGAGTCAGGTATCGTTTATGTTGGTGCAGAAGTGAAAGGCGGTGACATTTTGGTTGGTAAGGTAACACCAAAAGGTGAAACCCAACTGACACCAGAAGAAAAACTGCTGCGCGCCATTTTTGGTGAAAAAGCTTCTGACGTAAAAGATTC
Organism: uncultured Tolumonas sp.; assembly: GCA_937866945.1. GTDB lineage: Bacteria > Pseudomonadota > Gammaproteobacteria > Enterobacterales > Aeromonadaceae > Tolumonas. The sequence goes on along the minus strand of CALMKU010000340.1, from coordinate 5,521 downwards.
TTCTCTGCGTGTGCCTAATGGTGTTTACGGTACTGTTATTGACGTGCAGGTCTTTACTCGTGATGGCGTAGAAAAAGATAAACGCGCTAAAGAAGTTGAAGACATGCAATTGCGTGATGCTAAGAAAGACTTGACCGAAGAGTTCAAAATCTTCGAAGACGGTATTTTTGGCCGCGCACGCTCATTACTGGTTGCTGCTGGTTTCAGCGAAGAAAAACTGTCTAAACTTGATCGTAAGAAGCTGCTGGAACAGTCGCTGGATGACGAAGCAAAACAAGTTGAACTGGAACAGATCGCTGAACAATATGCTGCACTGAAAGAAGAATTCGATCGTAAGTTCGAAGCTAAACGTCAGAAAATCATCCAAGGTGATGATTTGGCACCAGGCGTACTGAAGATCGTTAAAGTTTATCTGGCTGTTAAACGTCGCATTCAGCCTGGTGACAAGATGGCGGGTCGTCACGGTAACAAAGGGGTTATCTCCAAAATTTGTCCGGTTGAAGACATGCCATACGATGACGAAGGGAATCCTGTCGACATCGTACTGAACCCGTTGGGCGTACCATCGCGTATGAACATCGGCCAGATCTTGGAAGTTCACCTTGGTTTGGCTGCGAAAGGTATCGGCGAAAAAATTAATCGCATGGTCAAAGAACAGCGTGAACTGGCTGAATTGCGTGAGTTCTTGCAACGTGTCTATGATTTAGGTGGCAGCGATCAACAACAGATTGATATCGCGACACTGAGTGATGCGGAAGTGCAGACTTTGGTTCAGAACCTACGCAAAGGTTTACCGGTGGCAACACCTGTGTTTGATGGCGCGAAAGAAAGCGAAATCAAGCAGCTGCTGAAACTGGCAGATAAACCTGAATCAGGTCAGATCACCTTGTTTGATGGTCGTACCGGTATGCCGTTTGAGCGTGCAGTAACTGTTGGTTACATGTACATGCTGAAACTGAACCACTTGGTCGATGACAAAATGCATGCTCGTTCTACCGGTTCTTATAGCCTAGTTACTCAGCAGCCGCTGGGTGGTAAAGCTCAGTTCGGTGGTCAGCGTTTCGGGGAAATGGAAGTATGGGCACTGGAAGCATACGGTGCAGCTTATACTCTGCAGGAAATGCTGACGGTTAAATCGGACGATGTGAATGGTCGTACTAAGATGTATAAAAACATCGTGGATGGCGACCATCGCATGGAACCAGGTATACCAGAATCCTTCAACGTATTGCTGAAGGAAATCCGCTCGCTGGGTATCAACATCGAGTTGGAAGAAGAGTAAGGACTAACGTCCTTGTTTCTGGACTCAGAATAGTAACGGTATGCCGCGTCGCGGCATACCGAAGTTAACCTCCTGACGGGAGATACAGGTGAAAGACTTACTCAAGTTTTTAAAAGCGCAGAGCAAGACTGAAGAGTTTGACGGTATCAAGATCGGTCTGGCATCGCCTGACATGATCCGTTCCTGGTCATTCGGTGAAGTTAAAAAGCCTGAAACCATTAACTATCGCACGTTCAAACCAGAACGTGACGGCCTGTTTTGTGCTCGCATCTTCGGACCAGTTAAAGATTATGAATGCTTGTGCGGTAAGTATAAGCGTCTTAAACACCGTGGTGTGATTTGTGAAAAATGTGGCGTAGAAGTTACTCAGACTAAAGTGCGTCGTGAGCGCATGGGTCATATTGAGCTAGCTTCCCCAGTTGCTCATATCTGGTTCCTTAAATCTTTGCCATCCCGTATCGGTCTGTTGCTTGACATGACCCTGCGTGACATCGAACGTGTATTGTATTTCGAATCATTTGTTGTGGTTGATGCTGGTATGACCAGCCTCGAACGCAGTCAGATGTTGACCGAAGAACAATATCTGGATGCACTGGAAGAATACGGCGATGAATTCGACGCTAAAATGGGTGCTGAAGCCATCCTGGCGTTGCTGCGTGCGCAAGATCTGGAACATGAAATCGCGACTATGCGCGAAGAACTCAGCCAGACGAATTCTGAAACCAAACGCAAAAAGACCACCAAACGCCTGAAGCTGATGGAGTCTTTCCTGCAATCTGGTAATAAACCAGAATGGATGATCATGACCGTGCTGCCTGTGTTGCCGCCGGATCTGCGTCCATTGGTTCCGTTGGATGGTGGCCGCTTCGCGACTTCAGATCTGAACGATCTGTATCGCCGCGTGATCAACCGTAACAACCGTCTGAAACGTCTGCTGGATCTGGCTGCACCAGATATCATCGTTCGCAACGAAAAACGTATGCTGCAAGAAGCGGTTGACGCTCTGCTGGATAACGGTCGTCGTGGTCGTGCTATCACTGGTTCTAACAAGCGTCCTCTGAAATCTTTGGCTGATATGATCAAAGGTAAACAGGGTCGTTTCCGTCAGAACTTGCTGGGTAAACGTGTTGACTACTCTGGTCGTTCTGTAATTACAGTAGGCCCGACTCTGCGTTTGCACCAATGCGGTTTGCCAAAGAAAATGGCACTGGAACTGTTCAAACCGTTCATCTACGGCAAGCTGGAAACTCGTGGTTTAGCGACCACTATCAAAGCTGCTAAAAAGATGGTTGAGCGTGAAGAAGCAGTCGTATGGGATATTCTGGATGACGTGATCCGTGAACATCCTGTCATGCTGAACCGTGCGCCAACACTGCACCGTCTGGGTATCCAGGCGTTTGAACCAATTCTGATCGAAGGTAAAGCAATCCAACTGCATCCGCTGGTTTGTTCTGCATTCAACGCCGACTTCGACGGCGACCAGATGGCGGTTCACGTTCCACTGACGCTGGAAGCACAGTTGGAAGCGCGTGCGTTGATGATGTCAACCAACAACATTCTGTCGCCTGCATCTGGTGAGCCTATCATCGTTCCTTCTCAGGACGTGGTATTGGGTCTGTATTACATGACTCGTTCCTGCGTTGGTGCGAAAGGTGAAGGTATGGTTTTATCCGGCGCGAAAGAAGCGGAAAAAATCTATCGTGCTGGTTTGGCCTCACTGCACGCTCGCGTGAAATGCCGTATCTCTGAATACGTGAAAAACGAAGCAGGTGAGCTGGTTGAGAAGATCGAGCTGAAAAATACCACTGTAGGTCGTGCGATCTTGTCGTTGATCCTGCCAAAAGGTATGGAGTATGCCCTGATTGATCCGCCATTACCGATGACCGACGCTGGTCATGCGGAATTGGCTGCTCATCCAGAACGCTGGATCAAATATGTTTCTAACCAAGCAATGGGTAAGAAGCAGATCTCTAAAGTATTGAATACCTGCTACCGTAAGCAAGGTCTGAAAGATACCGTTATCTTTGCTGACCAGCTGATGTACACCGGTTTCCATTACGCTGCGCTGTCAGGTTCATCTGTTGGTATTGACGACATGGTGATCCCGGAAGCGAAGAAAGAAATTATTGAAGCTGCAGAAGCTGAAGTTGCTGAAATTCAGGAACAATTCCAATCTGGTCTGGTAACAGCCGGCGAACGTTACAACAAAGTTATCGATATCTGGGCAAGTGCGAATGAACGCGTGTCTAAAGCGATGATGGAAAACTTGTCTAAAGAGACAAGAACTAACGTATTGGGTGAATCTGAAGTTCAGGCATCGTTTAACAGCGTCTTTATGATGGCTGACTCTGGTGCGCGTGGTTCTGCTGCTCAGATCCGTCAGTTGGCGGGTATGCGTGGTCTGATGGCTAAGCCAGACGGCTCAATCATCGAAACGCCAATCGTTGCGAACTTCCGTGAAGGTCTGAACGTACTGCAGTACTTCATCTCTACTCACGGTGCGCGTAAAGGTCTGGCGGATACCGCACTGAAAACAGCGAACTCCGGTTATCTGACTCGTCGTTTGGTTGACGTGGCACAGGACGTTGTGATCACTGAACCTGATTGTGGTACTCGTGAAGGTCTGTGGATGACTCCGCTGATCGAAGGTGGTGATGTTGTTGAACCACTGCGTGAACGTGTACTGGGTCGTGTGATCGCTGAAGACGTGCTGAAACCAGGTACAGAAGAAGTATTAGTTGCTCACAATACTTTGTTGGATGAACAGTGGTGTAACATTCTGGAACGTAACTCTGTTGACCGAGTTAAAGTCCGCTCAGCCATCTCTTGTGAATCTGATTTTGGTATTTGTGCTCATTGTTATGGTCGTGATCTGGCGCGTGGTCATCTGGTTAACAACGGTGAGGCTGTGGGTGTTATCGCTGCTCAGTCCATCGGTGAACCAGGTACTCAGCTGACGATGCGTACGTTCCATATCGGTGGTGCGGCATCACGAGCGGCTGCTGAAAGCAGTGCAACTGTGAAGAATACCGGTGTGATCAAATTGCAAAATGCTAAATCTGTTGAAAACAGTGCAGGCAAGCTGGTTATCACATCACGTTCTTCAGAACTGACCATCATGGACGAACTGGGCCGGACCAAAGAAAGCCACAAGCTGCCTTATGGTTCTGTGCTGGAAGTGAAAGATGGCCAGGCTGTACGTGCTGGTGAAATCGTTGCGAACTGGGATCCACATACTCACCCAATCATCACTGAAGTGGCGGGTCGTATCCAGTTTGAAAACATGATCGAAGGCATCACTGTTACCCGTCAAACCGACGAGCTGACTGGTCTGTCAAGTATCGTGGTTCTGGACGTTAACGAACGTACCTCAACAGGTAAAGAGTTGCGCCCAACCGTTCGATTGGTTGACAGTCATGGTAAAGACGTATTGATCCCAGGTACTGACGTATCTGCACAATACTTCCTGCCAGGCCAAGCGATTGTTCAGCTGGAAGACGGCGCGCAAGTAAGCGTCGGTGACGCAGTAGCGCGTATTCCGCAGGCATCTAGTGGTACTAAAGATATCACCGGTGGTCTGCCTCGTGTTGCTGACTTGTTCGAAGCGCGTCAACCAAAAGAACCAGCTATTCTGGCGGAAATTTCAGGTACGATCTCCTTCGGTAAAGAAACCAAAGGTAAACGTCGTCTGGTGATCACGCCGACTGACGGTGGTGAAGCCTATGAGGAAATGATTCCGAAATGGCGTAACCTGAACGTGTTCGAAGGTGAGAAAGTTCAGCAGGGTGAAGTGTTAGCCGATGGTCCTGAATCTGCTCATGACATTCTGCGTCTGCGTGGCGTAAGCCCGGTTGCGAACTATATCGTTAACGAAGTGCAGGACGTTTACCGTCTGCAAGGCGTAAAAATTAACGATAAACACATCGAAGTGATCGTTCGTCAGATGCTGCGTAAAGGTGAAATTGCTACTCCAGGTGATTCTGATCTGCTGGAAGGCGAACAGGCTGATGTGGTTCGCGTGAAAATCGCTAACCGTAAACTGGTCGCGCAAGGCAAAGAACCAGCCACTTTCCGTCGTGTATTGATGGGTATTACCAAAGCGTCGCTGAATACAGAGTCCTTCATCTCTGCCGCGTCGTTCCAGGAAACTACTCGCGTACTGACTGAAGCCGCTGTATCAGGCAAGGTTGATGATTTACGTGGTCTGAAAGAAAACGTTATCGTTGGTCGCTTGATCCC
>CALMKU010000339.1 GCA_937866945.1 uncultured Tolumonas sp. | reverse complement strand
AGGCAGAGCCGTCAGATTTACAGTCTGATCCCTTTGGCCGCTCGGGAATCCCTCCATCAGTGCCAAATAAAATAATGGCGTCCTGCAAAGAGCGTTGCGAATTCTAGTGCAAGCGTGGCGGTGGAGCAACTACTCTGCAGTGAGTTTTCACGAGTTTTCTGTTCCGTTTTCATGAAATTGTTCAGTTTTCTGCTTTTTGAGTCATCAGACACGCTTTCGGTTGTCGAATAACAGGGGGTTGGTGTAATGTCGGGCCTCTTGCTGAAAGGACCTCAAGAATGACAGCTGATCCACAACATCTCTCGCCTTACTTGCATTTTTTCCGGGAACAGTGGGCTCATCTGCGTGATTCCGTACCCCTTTCATTGACCGAGCAGGATCTGATCGATCTGCGCGGCATTCATGACGAGCTGTCGCTCGATGAAGTTCGCGATATCTATCTTCCCCTCTCGCGGTTGCTGAATCTGTATGTTAAAGCGCGTCAACATCGCAGCAAAGTTATTGAACAGTTTCTTAGTACCCCCAACCAGCGTGTACCTTATGTGATCAGTATTGCCGGAAGTGTAGCCGTGGGTAAAAGTACCACTGCTCGTATCCTGCAGGCATTACTGGAACACTGGCCGGAACATCCGAAAGTCGAATTAATCACCACGGATGGCTTTCTCTACCCAAACCGGGTATTAGAAGAACGCGGATTGATGAAGAAAAAAGGCTTCCCGCAGTCTTATGATATGCGCCGTCTGGTTAATTTTGTCGCCGATATTAAGGCGGGCAAACAGCGCGTCGAAGCACCGATTTATTCTCATCATATCTATGACATCATTCCTGATCAGATGAAGGTTGTCGAACAGCCTGACATATTGATTATCGAAGGTTTGAATGTATTACAAAGTGGAATGGACTATCCGCACGATCCGCATCGTGTATTTGTATCTGATTTTGTTGATTTTTCTATCTATGTGGATGCGGACAAGCAGTTACTGAAAGAGTGGTATATCCAGCGATTCCTACGCTTCCGCAAGAGCGCATTTTCTGATCCATCCAGTTATTTCCATCATTATTCGCATTTTGATGAAGATGAAGCCGCTGCCACCGCAAGTCGGATCTGGGATGAAATCAATTACCCGAATTTAATTGCTAATATATTACCTACCCGCGAACGGGCGAACCTGATCCTGACTAAAAGCAGTCAGCATGCAATAGAACAAGTTCGGTTACGGAAATAACTTCAAATGTCGGCGCGTAAAGAGATCTCGCCGCCGACAAATTTATGCATACCTTCAAGATCTTGCAGCAACATATTCCCCTGCCCGTCTATGCCGCAATAGATGCCGTGGATGACCTGACTACCCAGCAGTACTTGCACCGGTTGTTGCATAAAAATATCTAAGCGATTCCAATCCATCAAAAATGCAGTTAATCCCTGTTTTTCAAACAACGCTAATGCATTTCTCAAAGCTCGGATAATCGTAGCACTCAGTTGATTTCGATCGACCACGACCGGTTGCTCTGCCAAATGAGCACAGGGCTGATCCAGTTGTGCAATGACAGCATCAGGTAAATTAAGATTCACACCAACACCAATCACCAGATGACAGATCCCGCCGACTGCGGCTGACATCTCGACCAAAATGCCTGCGAGTTTTCGCCGCGCCATGTAGATGTCATTCGGCCATTTCAGGCTCAAATCCCGGTAACCGACACTTTCCAACGCCTGTATAACTGCGACACCAATTGCCAGACTTAACCCCATCGCAGCACTAGGGCCATCGTCGAGTCGCCAATACATACTCATAATGAACTGACTACCAAATGGTGAATGCCATTGTCGTCCGCGTCGTCCACGACCTGCTGTCTGCGTTTCGGCGAGCAAGCACTCACCTTTTTGCCAGCGATCAAGTTGCGCCATCATGTATTGATTGGTGGAATCAATTACCGCACAGGTATGTACCGGTACGTCATTCAGATGCTGTTGGATGCTCTCTCTGTTCAATAATTGCAGTGGCGTGTTTAGACGGTAGCCTTTGCCGGTAACGCTAAATATTTCTAATCCCAACAACCTCAGGCTTTTGATCTGCTGACTAATTGCGGCACGACTAATACCCAATTTGACCCCGATCTGTTCACCGGAATGAAAAGCACCATCGGCTAATACCGCCAGCAAAGCTTGTTGACGCGAATTAAGCTGCTTCATTGAATTGCCTGCAGGCTATTTATTTCCCCTGCTGAGCCAATAAAACGAACTTCTGGTTCCAATTGCACGGCAAATTGCTGTTTAACTGTGTTGGCAACGTGTTTCGCCAACTGCAGGATTTCAGCTGCACTGGCATTGCCTAGGTTGACCAAAACTAACGCCTGATCACGATGAACACCTGCATTGCCCACACTAAAGCCTTTCAGGCCTGCTTTATCAATCAACCAACCAGCGGCCAATTTATTCTGGTCTTCACCAGCGGAAAAACACGGCACGGCAGGATGTTGTTGTTTAAGTGCAGCAGCTTGCGTTGCGCTGACGACTGGATTTTTAAAGAAACTACCTGCATTGCCTAATAAGGTCGGATCAGGCAATTTACTTTGGCGTAATTCACAAACCGTCATGAAGATTTGTTCGGCTGTCGCATTGGCACCCAGTGCTTTCAGTGGGCCATATTCCACTACCGGTTGCCATTGTTTTGGAATACGTAAACCAACGGCGGTAATGATCACTTGATCATGCAATTCATGCTTAAACAGGCTGTCACGATAACCGAACTGACACGCTGCAGCGCTGTAACGCTGACGATGGCCATCCGCGAAATGCCACGTATCGACATATTCGCAAAACTGACAGAATTCGACACCGTAAGCACCAATATTTTGTACCGGTGCGGCGCCTACTGTACCAGGGATCAGTGCTAGATTTTCCATCCCCGGCATTTGGTGCTGCAGTGTCCACTGGATCAAAGCCGGCCAATTTTCACCGGCCGCAACATGTAGTAACCAAGCATCCGCTGTTTCCTGCACCGAGATCCCTTTCAGGCGGTTAACAATAACCAGCCCGTCAAAATCGGCAGTAAACAGGATATTACTGCCCTCGCCGATCAATAACCTGGGTTGACTGTCTGACCACCACGCAGATCCATGCAACGTATCGAGTTCCGCTTCATTACTCAGCACAAAGCCCATTTTTGCCTGGGCATCGAGGCCAAACGTATTGAATGATTTTAGTGAGAACGGAGATCTGGGCTGCATAAATCAAAACCTTGTAGAATGTGATGAAAAACAAAGCGGCACTTAATGTGCCGCTATCTGAAATCAGAAACCACCGCGGCCAAAACCACCCGGCGGTAACATGTTTTTCATATTCCCCATCATTTTTCGTAAGCCGCCTTTACCGGCCACTTTCTTCATCATTTTTTGCATCTGGTCAAATTGCTTCAGTAAACGATTAACGTCCTGGATCTCAGTGCCTGACCCCATGGCGATACGTTTTTTACGTGAGCCTTTGATGATATCCGGATTACGACGCTCACCTTTGGTCATCGAATTGATAATGGCTTCCATTCGCACGGTGAGTTTGTCATCCAACTGACCTTTGACATTATCTGGCAGACCAGAAACGCCAGGCAATTTGTCGAGCATACTCATCATGCCGCCCATATTGCGCATTTGCACCAGTTGTTCGCGGAAGTCTTCCAGATCGAAGCCTTTCCCTTTTTGAACTTTTTGTGCCAGTTTGGTGGCTTTTTCTTTGTCGACGTTGCGTTCCATCTCTTCGATCAGAGACAGCACGTCGCCCATGCCGAGAATACGGGACGCGATACGATCCGGGTGGAAAGGTTCCAGTGCATCGGTCTTTTCACCCATACCGATAAACTTGATCGGTTTGCCGGTAATATGACGCACAGACAGTGCCGCACCACCACGCGCATCACCATCGGCTTTGGTTAAGATCACACCAGTTAATGGTAAGGCTTCGCTGAATGCTTTGGCGGTATTCGCCGCATCCTGACCTGTCATCGCATCGACAACAAACAGCGTTTCGATAGGATTCAGCTGTTTATGCAGCAGCTGGATCTCTTCCATCATTTCGCTATCGACATGCAAACGACCGGCAGTATCGACAATCAACACATCAAAATAGCGCTTACGGGCACTATCTAGTGCAGCTGCGGCAATTTGTGATGGCGTCTGGCTGGTGTCACTGGGGAAGAATTCAACACCAATATCGTTAGCCAATGTTTCCAGCTGTTTGATCGCTGCCGGGCGATAAACGTCTGCAGAAACAACTAACACTTTTTTCTTTTGGCGTTCTGTCAGCAGTTTAGCCAGTTTGGCGACCGACGTGGTTTTACCTGCCCCCTGCAAACCCGCCATTAATAAAATCGCCGGTGGTTGGGTCGCTAAATCCAGATCTTGGTTTGCTTCACCCATTACGGAGATCAGCTCACCATGAACGATCTTGATGAAAGCCTGACCTGGACTTAAACTTTTACTGACTTCTTGCCCAACCGCACGTTCTTTAACGCGGTTAACAAACTCTTTGACGACAGGTAATGCAACATCGGCTTCCAGCAGAGCCATACGCACTTCACGTAGGGTATCTTTGATGTTGTCATCGGTCAGACGTCCACGCCCGCTGATGTTGCGCAACGTGACGGATAGACGCTCGGTTAAATTTTCAAACATGACTGGCTCCGCAGCTTATGGCCAAATTGTTGTCGATTATAGCCAAGTCACTGCAGATACTAAAGAAAGGGATTCGCGGAACCGCGGTTGTAAGCAAAATTGATTTTAATCGCGCCAATAATTCTCATTTACTTTCTGCATCTGGCTGCAAAATACAGACAAGGCTATACTGCAGGTTCACTTGTTATTGATGGCCATTAAAGAATTATGCTGATCGTGGCATTACTGAGCATAGGCTTCTATCTGTTTGCATCCGTATTAGTGTTGCAACAATTTTTTAGCTCTCAGACCCATACCCCTAATCGGGTGCTAACCGCTGCCTGGCTGGCAATCATATTGCACATGGCAACACTGGGCATGGCTATCATTCAGGCGCAATCAGTGCAAAACCTGAGTGTGCTCAACGTCGCGTCATTGGTCGCTTTACTGATTAATATTGGACTAACCAGTATTAGCCAACGTCAAAATAGCTGGATTTTATTACCATTTGCTTATGCGTTTGCAATGGTACTGCTATTCAGTAACTCATTTACACCTAGTCACTATCTGACCAGCTTGGGGGATCGTCCCGGATTAGTCGCGCATATAGCGCTGGCCTTGTTGTCTTATGCCATGATGAGTATTGCCAGCCTGTTTGCACTGTTGCAGGTATATCTGAGCTATCAGCTCAAGCAACGTAGAAAACTGAATTTGCAGAATGTACCGCCATTGCTGACGATCGAAAAACAGTTGGTACGTCTGTTACAGATCGGTGGTGTGTTACTAACGTTGTCAATCTCGAGTGGTTTTGTGTTTCTGGACAACATGCTGGCACCCAGCAATCTGGATAAAGCGGGTTTATCCATCATCGCCTGGTGTATTTATGCCACTTTGCTATGGGGTCATTACCAGCGAGGATGGCGTGGTCAGCGTCTGGTGATCATGACGCTGACGGGTAATGTTTTACTGGCCGTAGCTTATTTTGGCAGCCGGTTATTACAAAATATGCTGTAGAACTTATTGCCAGCGGTAAATCTTAGCCCGATGAACGATATGCGGTGGCATTTTCCGTGATAAACGCGCTAATAACGAAGTGGCGCGTTTATGTTGCTTTTCATCAGCAATCACCGAGTGATGCAGCCAACTATAAGCCTCTTCATAATCCAGCGGACTGCCCAGCCCAGCGTTCAGCATATCCACCCAGCCGATCTGGGCTTTCAAATACCCTTGTGCAGCAGCTTCATGCATAAAAATAGCCGCCTGCTGCGTATCACGCTGCACATAGCGCCCCTTGGCATAATAACGAGCTAGATGCTCCAGAGCTGCCGGTAAACCTTGTTGTGCTGCTTTCACCAGGTATTCAATGCCCATTTCTACATTTTTACGGGTGCAAGTTCCAGTTAACAACATATCGCCCCAGAGATATTGGTAGGCGGGCAGCATAACGGCTTTGGCGCGAAGCTCTATGTCTTTAACCAGCTGACATTCATCGATATTTGCGACACGCTGTAAATGTTTGTCGTCATTAATGAGTGAGATCAGCTCTTCCTGAGTGTATATCTCAATGATCGGTAAATCGTCGGCTACAGCAGAGCCTGATGTTACCGTGCCTTGCAGCAGCTCAGCCGGGATGTTTTCTTTTTGTGGCGGTCCACCGGCAGCGACTCCCCCTTGCTGTTTATCCGGAGAGTCAGGGACAGACAATGGCGCAACATCTAATGGTTTAGGCCCTGTTGTAACGTTGACGGACTGCGCGTTTTTAGGTGCAATATTCAGCGCCTCATTAATGGATTGCGACATCTGTTGCCCAGATGAAGGAGCCTTGCCTTCAGTTGGTGCCGATGGTTCAAGACCTGAAAAAATCGCCGTGCTGGGAGGAATATAATCCGGATCAGCCGCCATCGCGGCAGCTGGTGTTATCGTCTTTGCTGCCGCCTCTTCTGCTGCAGAAGCTGCAGTGCTGGCAAGTAAGCCAATTAATATCCAAATACTACGCATAATAGACTCCCCCTGTATTCAGTATATCGACAGATCGGCAGTGGGCTTGAGCCGTAAATAACGAAAATAAAAAAGGGAGGCCAGTTAGCCTCCCTCTTATGCGTTCTGATTGGGCTGATTACAGCGCTTTCAGAATGGCTTCCACCGTCGCTTTGGCATCACCAAAGCACATGTGCGAGTTCTCTTTGAAGAACAGAGGGTTCTGCACACCCGCATAACCAGTGTTCATGGAACGTTTGAACACCACTACGTTCTGCGCTTTCCACACTTCCAGTACCGGCATACCCGCAATCGGGCTGCCCGGGTCTTCCATCGCCGCTGGGTTCACGGTGTCATTCGCACCGATAACCAGTACGGTATCTGTCTCTGGGAAGTCTTCGTTGATTTCGTCCATTTCCAGCACGATATCGTAAGGTACTTTTGCTTCTGCCAGCAACACGTTCATGTGACCAGGCAGACGACCCGCAACCGGGTGGATACCAAAGCGCACATTGATGCCTTTATCACGCAGTTTCTGGGTGATGTCAGCGACTGGATATTGCGCCTGTGCTACCGCCATGCCGTAGCCCGGGGTGATGATAACGGAGCTGGAGTTCTTCAGCAGCTCGGCAACATCTTCCGGTGACATTTCACGGTATTCGCCCATCTCTTCTTCGGAAGATGAAGACGCCACGCCGTCGGTACCAAAACCACCGGCAATAACGGAGATGAACGAGCGGTTCATCGCCTTACACATGATGTAAGACAGGATGGCACCCGAGGAGCCAACCAGCGCACCGGTCACAATCAGCAGGTCGTTCGACAGCATAAAGCCTGCTGCCGCGGCCGCCCAACCGGAGTAGGAGTTCAGCATGGAAACCACGACCGGCATATCGGCACCACCGATAGAAGCCACCAAGTGCCAGCCAAACGCCAGTGCAATCAGGGTCATCACGATGATAGCGAAGGTAGAGCCACCCACGTTGATGAAATACAGCATCAGCACGAACGACACGACAGCCGCTAGCAGGTTCAGTTTGTGTTTGTGTGGAATGTTCAGCGGTTTAGAGCTGATAGTGCCACGCAATTTACCAAACGCCACGATAGAGCCGGTGAACGTCACCGCACCGATGAACACGCCTAAGAAAATTTCCGTCAGGTGGATGTTCAGCATGGCACCGGTCAGATGACCGTGACCACTGGCAGTTTGCTGCGCCAGTTGGCTAATGGCCGCTTGCGCCGCCGCCATGATTTCTTCCGGTGAACCATTTAATGGCAACACCAATTGTTGTACGGCATTGGCCGGTAACAGTTCAATAAAGCTGTTATAACCTACCAGTACCGCCGCCAGCCCCACAAAGCTGTGCAATACCGCAACCAGCTCAGGCATTTGTGTCATTTCGACTT
>CALMKU010000338.1 GCA_937866945.1 uncultured Tolumonas sp. | reverse complement strand
TAATCTATCTCAACGAAAAACTCAGCTCAGAAGCACCAACGGAATTCAGAAACAATCCCGAATTCATGAAATTACTTGATGCACAAAATGCATCGATAGCAGCGCTCCAAAGGCATTACTCAAGAAAGATGCACCAGCCATTCAGGCTGCGATCAGCAAACTGAAAATGCCCTACTCCAAATTATTTGTGAAATATGGCTAAAAAAGATCCGTGATTTATACAAGGAATGCTCTGAACAGCAATTGATACTTCATCGTTTAATTTCGTATGACTGCATGAACCATTGTTTTATTTTATCTTTGGAAGGAATACCGCCTGAGTGCACAACCAGACCATCGATGACAACACCTGGGGTTGATAAAACACCGTAGCTAACGATATCCCGGATCGCTTCAACTTTCTCTAGTTGGATTTCTACTCCGCATTCTTTAGCTACCTCATCAATCAAATGCACAGTCGTTTTACAATTCGAACATCCGGAACCAAGTACTTTGATGCTTTTCATATGAACTCCTTATTGATAAAAATTCAGATCAGAGAAATGCGTTAAAAACATAACCGACCAGCAGAATTCCGCAGGCCACAACACCCACGAAAGTTGCGATAAGACGCAATTTGAGAACCTTGCGTAAAATAATTGTTTCCGGCAATGACAGACCAATAACGCTCATCATAAAAGCCAGTACCGTACCTAACGCAGCCCCTTTCGCCAGTAATGCTTGAACGATGGGAATAACACCCGCCGCATTGGTGTACATTGGAACGCCAATCACGACAGCCAGTGGCACTGACCACCAGACATCTTTGCCCATGAATGAAGCCATAAAATCTTCAGGTACATAACCATGAATACCTGCACCGATAGCAATCCCCACTAAAATGTAAGGCCAAACTTTTCCGACGATGTCTCGAACTGCACCAAACCCACTCGACATGCGATCCGCAAGGGTTAACGCGTCATCACCAACACTGGCCGTAGTTCGCGGCATGTCACGAACCCAGTCTTCCAAATGATTTTCCATTTTAAGACGACCAATGATCCAGCCCGCCACAATCGCTACTACTAATCCTAAACTCATATAAAGCAAGGCTGTTTTCCAACCGAACAGACTAAACAGTAAGGTCAATGCAACCTCATTCACCATGGGCGCTGAAATCAAAAATGAGAATGTGACACCTAAAGGCACACCAGCCTGAACAAAGCCGATAAAAAGAGGAACCGCTGAACAAGAACAAAAAGGCGTCACAATGCCCAAACAGGCAGCCATCACATTAGCAGCGCCTTCTCCGCGTTGAGCCAATAAAGCGCGGGTACGCTCAGGCGTGAAATAGGAGTTGATCATCCCCATAACAAATACGATGCCGGTTAACAGCATTAATACTTTTGGCGTGTCGTAAAAGAAGAATTGAAGTGCACCACCCAAATGGCTATTTCTATCAACAGGTAAAGCAGCCACCAAAGACTCAGACAGCGGGATAAATTATCAAAGCCATAAAGCTTTTCTTGCAACATGGATAAGCGTAGTTTTGGTGCCAGAGAACATAGAACAGAATGCTTACCTAAATGTGAGTGAATTTCAGTCAGAATTTCATCTATAACGGGTGGATGCAACGCAACAAAAACTAATGCTTTAGAAGCAACTTCAGACAAACTTACTGATTGTACTTGGGGAAAATATTCTTTCAGCGAATTGATAGCTTCGGGTGATTGATCGAATACATAAACAGAAGGTAAATCAACGCCTTTATGCTGCCATCCACCAAGCATAATACGAGTAACACGACCAGCACCGATGAATCCGATTGAATCAAACATATCTCTCTCCTTTATTACATCAATAAACAATCAATTTTCCCGTAATCAACCCGGATGAACCCAAAATGAGTCACATCTCAGAAGAAGACGTGGAAAACTAAAAAAGATGCAAAGAAAAGATTTTCATCTCTAACTGATAGGCTGAATCATGACTTTCGTGGCGTAAAACAGCAGACTGAACCATGTTCATCAAAAACAACCCGACATTTTTGGATCATGTTTCCACGTAATCGTTTTCTTGCCCGCTGAATTCGTGATTTTGTAGCCGACAAGGTGAGATGATTGGATTGGGCATAATGTTGCAACGCAACCCCTTCAATATCACATCGCCGAATAATATCGCCATCTTCCAGAGCAAGCTCACTGAGCACCCGAGGTAAGCATTGCGTTAATTCATCGACTGTTGCGTTCACATCGGTATTGATTTCAATTTCAGGTTCATTCGGCAAGGGGATCAGTTTCCAATCTTTACGATAGGTATCAATCAGATAATTTCTGGCAACCTGAAACAACCACGCACGGGGGTTATCAATTTCACAGAACACAATGCCTTTCGATACGGCCTTCAGAAAAATATCATGTAATGCATCAGCGGCATCGTCTTGATTGCCGAGTTGTCGTAGTAACCAATGATGCAATTCACTTTCATGTAATTTCCAGGCAGAAAGAATACAGGGCGGCATGTTACTTTGATTAGACATAGACATTTGCTCGACTTATGGCTCTTTCAATTAAGACAGATCTACTACCGGTAGGTCTGTCTGTTGTTCGATCGCCATCTTATGATTCGTAAGCGTATTGCTCGATCAAATAATTGACCTGAACAGGTGATGTCAGCGCTTTAGGCCTGATTTGTTGGATCTGTGTTTTCACCTGAGTTGACGCATAACCCAATTCGAGCATTAGAATAGCGGCCATCAGACCCGTTCGGCCAGAACCACCGTGGCAATGAATGACTATTGTCGCCCCCGCCTTGACCGCGTTAAGTAACGCAGTTTTGTGTACAGCAAAAGCCTGCACGAACGGTTCTTCAGGCGCACATCCGTCTTCAATCGGCAGGTGATACCACGCCATGCCGAGTTCTTCACACAACACCGGAATGCTATCAGCCTGATGTTCAACAAGATCATGCTGCGTCATCATCGTCACCACAATCTGTGCTCCAGCTGCCTTCAGTGCATTAAGTGAGTCGGAAACAGACGGGCCCTTAGTGCCAGGGCATGGTGTAAAAATTAACTTTGCGCCGTTATTTAAAGTAAGAATGTCAAACGGATGTATCACAATGATATCGCTCCAGATAATCAAAGAATTTTATATTCAATATGGTTATTTCAGACCAGCATCGTACCAACCTTTACTTTGGTTCACGATTTTCACCACCAGCAACATGACCGGCACTTCGATTAGTACACCAACGACGGTCGCTAATGCAGCACCGGAATGAAAACCAAACAAACTAATCGCGGCTGCGACAGCCAGCTCAAAAAAGTTCGATGCCCCAATTAATGCAGATGGGCAAGCCACCGAATGTTTTTCACCGACTTTACGATTGAGCCAATACGCCAATGCTGAGTTAAAAAAGACCTGGATCAGGATCGGCACCGCCAACAAGGCAATCACTAACGGTTGACTGATGATGGCATCGCCCTGAAAAGCGAACAGTAAGACCAGTGTTAACAGTAACGCCGATATTGACCACGGCTGAATACGGTGCATTACCGCATCAAAGTGCGCCTGCCCTTTTACCAGTAACGCCCGACGGATAAATTGCGCAATAATCACTGGGATCACGATATACAGAACCACCGAAGTAAACAGCGTATCCCATGGCACAGTAATGCTGGAAACACCCAGCAGTAACGCAACAATCGGCGCAAAAGCAAACACCATGATCAGATCATTCAGAGCCACCTGTGACAAGGTGAAATAAGGGTCACCATTAGTCAGGCGACTCCAGACAAACACCATCGCGGTACAGGGCGCAGCCGCTAACAAGATCAGGCCAGCGATGTAACTGTCGATCTGATCTGTCGGCAGTAACGGTGCAAAAAATACCCGGATAAACAACCACCCCAGAAAAGCCATAGAAAACGGTTTAACCAGCCAGTTGATAAATAAAGTGACGCCAATACCTTTGATATGTTCTTTCACCTGATGCAGTGCGGAAAAATCGATTTTCAGCAACATCGGAATGATCATCACCCAAATCAACAAACCAACCGGCAGGTTCACTTTGGCGATTTCCATGGAACCAATCGCTTTAAACACATCAGGAATGCCCTGACCTAATAAGATCCCAACGACAATACAAATCGCCACCCAAGCGGTCAGATAGCGTTCAAAAAAGCTCATATCAGTTTTCGCTTTGGCAGCGATCTCACACTGAACAGACATGTCAACGTAACTCCTTCGATTGAATATGGTTACAGCTTCGTCGTTTGATGACGACAAAGTTGTTGCAGATGGATAATTCCGACTGGCTCTTCGACTTGTAATGGCACCACAGCCCAGCGTTTGGCGTGTTGCTCTGTTACCTGCGCCAGAAATTGTTGTTCATTCAACGCGCGCTGCTGTAATAACGGCGATGTGGATGTGCTGCGCATCAGGCTGTTATTGATCAGCCACGCCCACGGCTCAATGCCCGCCCGTCGCAGATCAGCCTGTAAATTAGCTGCCTCTAAAACCGGTGTTTGTTCGGCCAGCGTCACAATCAAAACTTTGGTCTGCTTAGGATCTTGCAGCTGCATCATCGGTGTCGTGAAGTGCACACCTTTGCTATCCATCTGGCGGGAAACTTCGCGATGATATGCGCCGGTTGCATCGAGCAGCAGTAAGGTATGGCCGGTTGGTGCAGTATCCATGACGACAAATTTTTTGCCCGCCTCACGGATCACACGGGAGAATGCCTGAAAAACAGCGATCTCTTCCGTGCAGGGTGACCGCAGATCTTCTTCCAGCATCGCGCGACCCTGTGCATCCAGATGCTGCCCTTTGGCTGACAACACTTCCTGACGATAACGCTCGGTTTCTACGCGTGGATCAATACGGCTAACCGTCAGTGAAGGTAACTCACCAGATAAGGTTTCGCTAAGATGTGCTGCGGGATCAGACGTTGTCAGATGCACTAGAAAGCCACGCTGCGCCAGCTCAACAGCGACTGCAGCAGCCAATGTGGTTTTACCCACCCCGCCTTTGCCCATCAACATGATCAATCCATGCTGATCAACGGCCAGTTCATCGACTAACGCCGCCAGATCAGGCACATCTGTGGGTAATGAACTCGGCGTTTGAATGTCAGCGAGTGGTAATTGATCGCTTAATAATTGCTGAAGGGCTGCAATACCAACCAGATTAAATGGTTTCAGCGGAACATGATCGATCGGCAACGATTTCAATGCGTCGGGCAACTCTGCCAATGCTTTCTGTTCACGTTGCCAAACTGCTTTGGCAAGCCGGTCTGTTCCGACTTCGCGTTCCGGAAATTCGCCATTGATCACCAGAAATTGCTGTGACAGACCAATATCACTTAATTCCTGATGCGTTCTGGCCACTTCGCGCAGCGTTGGCGCTTGTGCCCGAGCCACCAAAATCAACCGGGTTTGGAGTGGATCGGCCAGCGCATTAACCGCTTGTTTATACTGTTCCCGCTGTTTTTGCAGACCAGATAACGGGCCGAGGCAGGACGCATTACCTTTTCCTTCATCGAGAAAATTTGTCCATGCGCCCGGCAGTTGCAGCAAGCGGATAGTGTGCCCAGTCGGTGCGGTATCAAATACGATATGATCGTAGTCAGCCCGCAGTTGGCGATCGGTCAGTAAGGCAGTGAATTCGTCGAAAGCCGCAATTTCCGTGGTACAGGCACCGGAGAGCTGTTCTTCAATACCTTTTACTATCGATTCGGGTAACTTGCCGCGAACCGGCGCTACGATATTTTCACGATACTGTTGTGCGGCCGCCTGAGGGTCTATTTCCAGCGCGGATAAATTCACCACATCAGGAATGGGTTTTATCGTGTTGCCGATGTTCAGACTAAACACTTGCCCGATGTTAGATGCGGGGTCGGTACTGACGAGCAGCGTCCGTTTGCCCATCGCAGCCAGATTAATCGCACTCGCACAGGCTAACGATGTTTTGCCTACGCCACCTTTTCCGGTAAAGAACAGGAACGGTGGTACGTTATCCAGAAATTTAGGTATGTATCCTCCAACGTGAACAGCTCAACAGCAGCCTGAGCTTCCACAACATCCGGCTTTTTTAATCGATTTGATGGTTACGGGTGTCATCGCAACACCCGCCCAGCGCGCCAATTCTTCACGTTTGGCATAACGACCGGCTAAGACAATCTCGTTATCAACCAAAATAAGCGGCAGACCGGCTTCACCCGAACGCATTAAAAAAGCACTGACTTGCGGATTATTGGCAAACTCCAGCGGCTGTTGCGCCAAATTAAATCGCACAATCTGACCACCTTGTTGCTCTAACCAAGCCACATCGGCAGCAAAATTAATCAGCTGCTGGTCAACGTCAGTGCCGCAGACACCACTGGAACAACACATTGCCGGATCGAAAATCTGAATTTGCGCCATGATGACTATCCTCTGTAGCGAAAGAAAAAACTCATTGTGGATCTTGTAATGCAGGAAGTGGTGGTAACACCGCAGCCGAGCAGGTTGAGGCAGATCGCAGCGATGCACAGTCTTCGGGATGACCTCCGCAACACTCTTCTGTCAGATAGGCAATGACATCGAGCACCACAGGAATATTTGCCCGATAGCGTTGATAACGACCTTCCTGTTCAACAGTCGTTAATCCGGCGTGCGTCATGGCTTTCAGGTGGAAAGAGAGTTTGTTGGGGGCAAGATTCAGCTCTTGCGCCAAATCACCCGCAACTCGCCCTTCCAGCCCAGCTTTAACCAGTAAACGATAAATATCCAATCGAATGCCGGACGCCAGAGATTCAAAAATAGTAACTGCGTTTTCTTTGTTCATAATTTCAATGCTACAAGAATAATTGAAATGATCAAGTGTTTGAATGACGAGAGCCCTGTGTCCGTTGTTGCTGGGTCAGATCATACAGAGTGCAACCAAGCGGTACCCTCATCATCTACCGGGATCGATAGAGGTTCATAACTGTTCAAAAACGCTTCAATTTCATCAACCGGCAAGGGTTTGCTAACTAAAAATCCTTGCATAACATCACACTGCAGGAAACGAAGATATTTGGCCTGCGCTAATTCCTCTACTCCCTCCGCAATTATTTCTAGCCCCAGACTATGACCCAGTGCAATAACTGCCTGAACGATCAATGCATCAGCACTGTTCACCAATATTTTTCGGACAAAAGAGATATCGATTTTGAGCTTATGCACAGCCAGTTGTTGAAGATACGCCAGTGAAGAATAACCTGTTCCAAAATCATCTATCGATAAGCGAACACCCAATACTTTTAGCTCACAGAGCGTTTCAATAGCACTTGTCAGATTAGACATGACGGAGCTTTCAGTGATTTCAATTTCCAGATGTTCAGGTTGAATGCCTGTCTCATTAATGATCGCTTTAACCGTAGCGGCAAAATTGCTCTGTACTAATTGTACCGCGGACACATTTACGGCAATTTGCCCAAGAGCAGGTCTGGAAAGTGACCATGTTTTGATTTGATAACAAGCTGTTTTCAACACCCATTCACCGAGCGGGACAATCAGCCCGCACTCTTCGGCTAAAGGAATAAAACTAGATGGAGGGATCATGCCCCGCAGAGGATGTTGCCAGCGGACTAACGCTTCAAACCCCACGATTTGACCATTAACCAGATCGATTTGTGGCTGATAATATAATCGCAGTTCATTTTCTTGTATTGCTCGTCGTAAATCCGCTTCCAACGCCAGTCGGGCCTTAGCTAAGGTTGTCATTTCTGGCGAAAAGAAGCGCAACAGGCCACGACCTTGAGATTTTGCTTGATGAAGAGCCGCATCACCATGAGATTGCAAAGTTTCTGCATCCAGACCATCTTCCGGATACTGCGCAATGCCTATACTCACTCGGCTATAAACCTGATGGCCATCTACATTGAATGGTTGATTAAATGAGTCAATGAGCTGTTTCGCCACCAAATCAGGTCCAAGAGCATGCTCATGTTGTTCGAGAATAATATTAAAAACATCGCCACCCACGCGAGCAATGGCATTCACATTCGGTAACAACTCTCTGAGCCGATTAGCT
>CALMKU010000337.1 GCA_937866945.1 uncultured Tolumonas sp. | reverse complement strand
CCGGCGTTATCCATCGCCAAACCAACCAGGCGGAACAATTCATCGCCCAGCTCTTCACTTTGCACCCAGAAATCGACACCGATAATAGGCTTAATGCCTTTACCGTGGGCATCACCATAAAAACGTACCAAGCCGCTTTGGTTCATCTGGTCTGTTAACGCCATGGCCACCATTTTATCTTCGGCAACGCGCGCGACTAATGGCTTGATCTTTTGCAGACCATCGACCATCGAAAAATCAGAATGAATATGAAGGTGAACGAAACGCGGTTCGGCCATGATGTTTCCTGTTTAGACGAGGCCTAAAGCCAGTTTAACCGGTTTAAAACTACGACGATGTACGGATAACGCGCCATGCTCAGCTAAGGCAGCCAAATGCTGTGCCGTAGGATAGCCTTTATGCTGAGCAAAACCATATTGCGGATATTGCAGATCTAACTCTGCCATTTCACGATCACGAGTGACTTTCGCTAAGATAGAGGCAGCACTAATTTCTGCGACCAGACTATCGCCTTTCACCACGGCTTGCGAAGGCATCATCAGTGCCGGACAACGATTACCATCAATCAGCACAAATTCTGGTTGGATATGTAATCCAGCTACAGCGCGCTGCATTGCTTTCATTGTGGCCTGCAAAATATTGAACTCATCAATTTCAGCGGCAGAACAACGACCGATAGCAAACGCCAATGCGTTTTCGCGGATAATATCAAATAACGCTTCGCGTTTTTTTTCCGATAATTTTTTGGAATCGTTAAGACCAGAGATAGGTCGGGCTGGATCAAGGATCACGGCCGCGGTGACGACATCCCCGACCAGCGGACCACGACCAACTTCATCCACACCGGCAATTAACTGGTATGGAGGGTAGTTAAATGTGCTCATATACGCCCTTGTAATACGTCGAGAACAGCTTGTGCCGCTTGTTTATCCGCATCACAGCGGATCAATTCATGCAAATGGGTAAATTCGTTTAGTAATGCCTGATTGTCTTGCAACAAATAACCGCTAACCGCAGCTGCCAATTTATCAGGCGTACAATCAGGCTGGATCAGTTCAGGCACTAATTTTCGGCCCGCTAATAAATTAGGTAAAGAAAAGGTGCGGATTTTTACTAACTTTTCACCAATCCAAAATGTGAATGGTTTTACTTTATAAGCGACCACCATCGGACGTTTCACCAGCATCGCTTCCAGTGTTGCAGTGCCCGATGCCAGCAAAATAACATCCGCCGATGTCATGACTTGTCTTGCTTGCCCATCCACCAATGTCATCGGTAATTCAGGCGCGATTTGCTGTTTAATACTTTCAAATTGCTGACGGCGCCGCTCGTTAACCAATGGCACCACAAATTGCAATGTTGGATATTGCGCACGCAATAGCTGGCAAGCTTGTAAAAATGGTGGAGCCAGCATTTCCACTTCACCACCGCGACTACCAGGCAATACCGCCAATACGGGGGCATCAAGCTTCAACCCCAACAACTCTCTTGCTGGCGCAACCGGCGAAGTCAGTGGAATAGCATCGGCCATAGTGTGACCAACAAACCGACATGGCGCGTTATGTTGATCATAAAAAGCCTTTTCAAACGGCAGAAATGCCAGCACCATATCCGTGGCAGCCTTGATCTTATGGATCCGGCTCTGTCGCCATGCCCAGACTGATGGGCTAACGTAATGGATGGTTTTGATACCAGCTTGTTTGAGTTTAAGCTCTACACCAATATTAAAATCTGGTGCATCGACACCAATAAAAATATCCGGTGGGTTTTCTTTAAAATAACGGATGATTTGCCGACGGACTTGCAGCAAACGCGGCAAACGACCCAGTACTTCCACCAAGCCCATCACCGACAACTCTTCCATCTCAAATAAAGTCTCAATACCCAGTTCCTGCATACGCGGACCAGCAATACCGACAAATTCACAATCAGGATGGATTTGTTTCAGATGACGCATCAGACCCGCAGCAAGAATATCGCCGGAAACTTCTCCGGCGATAATTCCTATACGCAACGGCCGCTTAATAGCGGATAGATCAAGGGCGAATGATGCCACGCTCATTCTTTTTCAGGAATTCAACAAAAGGAGCAACAGCCGGTTCATCCTGCGCCATAGCTTCCAGCACAGGCATCACTTCATCCAGTGTCTTACCACTACGATAAAGCTCTTTGTATGCCCGTTTTACCGCAGAAATCGCTTCTGCAGAGAAACCACGACGGCGCAACCCTTCGCTATTGATACCAAATGGTGTTGCATAATGCCCTGCCGCCATGACATACGGTGGCACATCTTTGTTCAGTGCCGCCATACCAGCAATGAACGCATGGGAGCCTACACGACCAAATTGATGAATAGCCGCTAAACCACCAAAGATCACCCAGTCACCGATGTGAACGTGACCCGCCAGTGTTGCATTATTAGCAAAAATACAATCATCACCAATCATACAATCGTGAGCAACGTGCACGTTAACCATGAACAGGTTACGACTGCCGACTTTGGTCAGGCATTGATCCTGCACAGTACCACGATGGAATGTGCAATGTTCACGGATCACATTAGCATCACCAATCTCCAGAAAAGTACGTTCACCAGCGTATTTTTTGTCCTGGCAATCTTCGCCAATGGAGGCAAATTGATAGATTTTATTATTACGGCCAATTTTAGTTGGCCCTTTAATAACCACATGGGAACTAACCCATGAGCCTTCGCCGATCTCAACTTCATCGTCGATACAGGTAAATGCACCAATTTCTACGTTGGCACCAATAACCGCATTTGGATGAACAATCGCTGAAGCATGAATTTTAGCGCTAGGATCGATCACAGGAATTCTCTCAACGTTTGGCGCACATGAGTTCGGCTGAACAAACAACTTCACCATCTACAGTGGCGACACCTGTAAATTTGGCAATACCACGGCGTTCTTTCAGGTATTCAACATCCAGCACCAGCTGATCTCCAGGTACAACAGGACGTTTGAAACGTGCATTATCAATTGATGCAAAATAATACAATTCACCCGGATTAGGTTTACCGACCATACGGAAAGCCAGAATACCGGTAGCCTGAGCCATTGCTTCCAGAATCAAAACACCTGGGAATACTGGTTTTTCCGGAAAGTGCCCTTGAAAAAATGGTTCATTAAATGAAACATTTTTAATTGCTCGTAATACTTTGCGCTCTTCTGACATTTCATAATGAACGACACGATCCACCATCAAAAACGGGTAACGGTGAGGCAGCAGCTGTAAAATATCTTGAATATCAAGCTGATTGAGTTCGTTGTTCAAACCAGGATCCTTTTACTTTTGTTCTTGCTTAGCGAGCAATTTCTCAATATTGGACAGACGCTTATGCATATCATCGATATGTAATGTACGCGCTGCGGTTTTTCGCCATTCTTTATTGGATTGAGCAGGTATGCCGGAAGAGTATAACCCAGGCTCCGTAATGGAGCGCATGACCATGGCCATACCAGTGACCGTAACCTGATCACAAATTTCAATATGACCATTAAAGACGGAAGCTCCGCCTATGATACAATATTTGCCTATCTTGGTACTACCGGCAAATGTAGCTGCCCCCGCAATAGCTGTGCCGTAACCAATTTCAACGTTATGCGCAATCTGGCACAAGTTGTCTATTATTACGTTATCAGCAATTCGGGTGTTATCAATAGCACCGCGATCAATGCAGGTGTTGGCACCAATTTCAACTCGATTACCAATAATTACGCCGCCTAACTGTGGGATTTTTATCCATTCACCACGCTCATTGGCGTAGCCAAAACCATCAGCACCAATCACAGTCCCCGACTGGACTAAACAATCTTCGCCCATCTGTACATTGTGATAGATTGTGACATTAGCCCACAATTTACTTCTGGCACCTAATTTACTGTTTTTACCAACAAAACAGCCAGCGCCAATAATAACGCCATCACCCAGAACAACCCCTGATTCGATAACCGCATGGGCACCGATAGCTACGTCTTTGCCCAATGCAACATCATCAGCAATAACGGCTGTTGAATGTATATCCGCAGCTGGCGCTGGTGTTGTATCCAGCAACTGAGCAACACGAGCAAAGCCAATATAAGGATCTTTTACGACCAAAGCATTAGTCTGACATGCAGCCAAATCTGCCGCTTTGAGCAACACAGCGCTGGCTTGAGTCACTGACAGATGTTTTTGATATTTACTGTCAGATAAAAAACTGATCTCGCCCACCTGTGCTGTTTCCAGATTAGCAATACGCTGGATCACAGCATTGGCATCGCCATGCAGTTCAGCTCCCAAGTGCTGAGCAAGTTGTCCCAGGGTGATGGTCATATTACTTAGTTGCCTTTACTAACTTGTTGGATCACTTTTGCTGAAATATCGTTTTTATCATTGCTATACACAACAGCCTGACGATTCAGCACCATGTCATAGCCTTCTGATTTTGCGATGCTTTCAACATTGGTCTGGATTTTTTCAAACACTTTTTGTTGTTCTTCGTTAAAGCGGCGGCGTTGATCTTCCTGCAATGCCTGACCTTTCAGGTTAAAATCAGCCTGTAATTCAGCCAGTTTACGCTGTGATTTAGTACGTTCATCCGCACTCATGAAAGATTCATTTTTCTTCAACTTAGCAGCCAGCGTCTGACCTTCGGTCTCCATACGCTGCATGTCACGAACACGAGAATCAAATTCACTTTTCAGCTTGCTCTCAATTGCTTTACGCTGTGGAATTTCACGTAATACTTTGCCAATATCCACAACAGCAATATTAGCATCAGCAGCCTGAACTGATGCCGCAGAACCCAAAGACAACATAGCAATAGATAAAGCAGCAACACGCATCATGGTTTTCACTTATAGAACTCCCTTTTTGACGCTATCAGAATGTGCGTCCGATATTAAAGTTAAAGATTTCCGTTTTGTCGCCCGGCATTTTTTTAACCGGTTTGGCAAACGAGAACACCAGTGGCCCCATAGGAGACAACCACTGTAATGACATACCTACAGACATGCGAATATTAGATGGGCTGGCATAATCGTAATAACGATCACAAGCATAACCACAGGTATAAATACTGTCGTTAAATGTAGTGTCCCATACTGTACCTACATCGTAGAACACGGTAGTCCGCAATTGACTACGATAAGTATCACTGATGAATGGTGTTGGAACAATCAATTCAGCTGAGGCAACCGCGATGGCATTGCCACCAATCGATTTATCTTCAGGATATACAACTGAGCCACTCACCACCGAACGGTCTAACTGAACACCTCTTGGCCCAACCGAATTAGACTGGAACCCCCGCATCCATTGGCTACCACCGGCATAATAATTTTCAAAGAATGGCAGAACCTGGTTGTAGCCATTTTTCTGACCATAACCATTGCCATAGGCAGTTTTAAAGCGACCAGAGATAACCCACTGATGATCACGATCAAATGGGTAATAATGGGCATTTTCAAAACTGAGTTTATAAAATTGTAAGTCAGAGCCCGGCACTGTGATCTTACCAGAAGCCTGCTGACGATTACCCTGAGTTGGGAATACGCCTTTATCTAAGTTATTCCGAGTCCATGTCAACGATACATCGTAATCATTGAATACGGCATGTCCATCGTCGGTAATATCCACCGAGTTAATAAACCAGAATTTTTGCGTCTGCGCATAGTTGGTCGTTTGCGACAGTTTGTTATGCTCATAACCAAGCCCATACTCAAGACTATTCAGCTCATCCAGCGGATAACCTAATGTTGCCTTAGTACCGATTGTCTCGTTATCGTAATCGACCAGATTAGCATCGCCAGCAGTGAACTTGTTGTAGTACACCTTGCCGCCTAAGCTAACACCGTCTACGGTGAAATAAGGATCGGTAAAACTCAGTTCAACATTCTTACTGTATTTATTTGTTTCGAAGTTAATCGCGCCTTTATTACCAGAGCCAAAGAAGTTGTCTTGTGAAATACCCGCTTGAAAACTTACCCCTGATTCTGTGCCATAACCGACGCCACCGTTAATCGACCCCACGGAACGCTCTTTGACTTCTACATCGAGATCGGCCTGATCTTCATGTCCTGGAATACGGTGAGGTTGAATATCAACCTTTTCAAAATAGCCCAGTTTTTCCAGACGTGATTTTGAGCTTTCAATCTTATCACCCGATAACCAGGTACCTTCCATCTGACGCATTTCACGGCGCAGGACTTCGTCTTTGGTTACCTGATTACCCGTAATATTAATTCGGCGCACATAAACACGAGGACCCGGCTCTACATTGATGTTCAAATCAACTTGCTTGGTCTCGTCATTCATAGCCGGATAAGTGGTCACCTTTGGATAGGCATAGCCAAAACGACCCAGGTATTTAGATAACACCTCTTCGGTATGCGTCACATCTGCTGCGGAATACATGGCGCCTTTTTCCAAAGGGATCAGCCCACGCATTTCACCGCCATGCCCTTCAAGATTGCCTTTCAGGTCAATATTGTTAACAGTGTATTGTTCACCTTCATGAATATTCAACGTGACATACAGACCTTTACGATCCGGCGTCATGGAAACTTGTGTTGAGTTCATTTTAAACCGGGCATAACCACGGTTCATATAATATGAACGCAACGTTTCAATATCGGCTTCCAGTTTCTGCTTCTGATATTTTTGATCCGCCATGAAGTTCCACCATGGCACATCGTCACGCAACGATAGCTGAGCAATCAGCAATTCTTCCGGGAATTTAGTGTTACCAACGATATTGATCTGCTGAATTTTTGCAGACACACCCTCGATAAATTTAAATTTCAGATTTACACGATTACGGGGTAATGGTGTCGCGATCGCCTGAACCTTAGCGGAGTATTTACCCACACCGTAATAGAAATCTTCCAGCGACTTTTCCAGTGAACGAAGCATAGTACGATCCAGCGCATCACCAACGCGGATACCACTGGATTCCAGCGTTTGTTTCAGCTGATCTTCTTTAATGTCTTTATTGCCTTCGAATTCAATCTGACTGATAGTCGGGCGTTCTTTAACCTGAACAACTAGCACATCACCGTCACGCAGCATTTTGATATCATCAAAATTGCCTGACGAATAGAGACGTTTCACTGCGTTGGCACTGGCATTACTATCCAGTTTATCACCCACACGAATGGGTAAATTTAATAACGCAGCACCTAGCGTAACGCGTTGCAAACCTTCAATACGGATATCTTTTACCGTGAAGGCATCAGCTGCCTGAGCCTGTCCAATTACACTGCATGCCAGCAGGCATGATGCAGCTAAAACTTTATTTACCGCCATGTTGTATTGAGATCCTTGTCTATCCGTTAAAAACGGGTGAAATCATTGAACAACGCAATAGCCATCAAACACATCAATACGGCCGCGCCAATCCGGTAGGCAATGTCCTGTACCTTCGCGGGAACCGGGCGACGCAATAGTGCTTCAATACCAAAAAACAGCAAATGACCACCATCCAACACCGGCAAAGGCAATAGATTCATGATACCAAGGTTAACACTGATTAGTCCTAGAAAACCCAGGAAATAAACCAAACCAAACCCGGCACTATCACCAGCTCCTTTCGCTATCGCAATAGGACCGCTCAAATTATCAACAGAGATAGTGCCAGTCACCAATTTTGCAACTACATCCAGTGTCAACGAAGTTACTTCTGCCATGCGTTTTATTGCATGCGGAATAGCATCAAATGGGCCATAGCGTACCTCAGTCAGGTATTTATCGGGTAGCGGTTTAACTACTGGCATTAAGCCAGCAAATCCAGTAACCCGATTTTTGGTTTCTTTACGCTCAGGCGTTAATGTAACAGATAGTGTTTGGCTATCACGTGACACCTGTAACTGTAATGGAATGTCCGGTGATTGCTGGATCACTTTGGCAAAATTTTGCCAATCTGTTACTGGCTGCTGATTGACTGACAGGATCTTGTCGCCAACTTTGAGCCCCGCTTTTTCCCCCGCACCACCCGGTGTAAGCTTGGCTAATTCAGGCAGGATCTCCGGACCTAATGGACTAAAACCCAGCTTTTTGAATGGCAGCGGTTCATCAGGGCTCATCTCCCAGCCATCCAGCGGTAAGCGGATCTGCTGTTGAATACCGGTATCAGACTCAACCTTCAGCTGCACTTCGGCCTGACCAACTGCGCCAACAAAACCATAGCTGGCGCTTTCCCAATCAGATACGGTTTGTTCATTGACCTGCAGGATCTGCATCCCGGTGCGCAGCCCAGCCTGATAGGCAACCGATGACGGAGTCACTTCGCCAATAACGGGTTTAACACTGGGAGCACCGATCAAAAAAACCAACCAGAATGCGACAACAGCAAATACAAAATTGGCTAACGGGCCAGCAGCAACAATCGCCGCACGCTTAGCCACAGATTGATTATTAAATGCCTGTGATTTCAGCTCTGCCGGAACAGCTTCCATGCGCTCATCCAGCATTTTCACATACCCACCAAGGGGAATCAGTGATAAAGAATACTCGGTTCCATCCTGCCCTTGCCGGCTCCACAACACTTTGCCAAAGCCAAGTGAAAAGCGCAGAACTTTCACGCCACAACGACGGGCCACCCAGAAATGCCCCCATTCATGCACGGCAATGAGAATGATTAAGGCAATCAGAAACGACGCTAAATTCCATAATCCAGCACTCATCATGCTACTAACCTCACGATCTGTTGATGGGCAGCCAGTCTGGCTTCGGTATCGATGGTTAAAATGGACTGTAAATCATTAATATTGCTTTGTTTTAAATTTGACAGAACTTCCGCAACTACACGGTAAATATCTGTAAAACCAATATTGCCATTCAGAAAGGCATCTACGGCGATTTCATTTGCCGCATTAAGGGCCGTGGTAGCGCCTTGACCCGCCCAGCATGCTTCAATCGCTAATTTAAGGCATGGGTATCGGGCAAAATCGACCGGCAGGAAAGAAAGCTCACCAATACGAGAAAAATCGAGAGCGCCAACACCAGAAGCAACACGTTCAGGGAACCCCAGGGCATGAGCAATTGGGGTTCGCATATCCGGTTGCCCCATCTGGGCCAGCACAGACCCATCCCGATATTGCACCATGGAATGGATCACCGATTGTGGGTGAATAATGACCTGAATTTGTTCAGGCTCGGCATTAAACAGCCATTTGGCCTCAATAAATTCCAGCCCTTTATTCATCATGGTCGCAGAATCAACAGATATTTTTCGACCCATAGACCAATTTGGATGAGAGACAGCTTGTTCCGGGGTTACGGTGGACATTTCATCCAACGGGGTATAGCGGAATGGACCACCGGAACCAGTTAACAGGATTTTATCTACACCTGCTGCGTGTAAATCACAATAACCTAGTGCAGACTGAGTTTCAGCAGGAAGGCATTGAAATATCGCATTATGTTCACTATCTACCGGCAGAATGCAGGCACCATGCCGATGTGCAGCATCCATAAACAGACGCCCTGACATCACCAAAGCTTCTTTATTAGCCAGCAGAACCGTTTTACCCTGCTCGATTGCGGCCATTGCCGGTAATAAGCCCGCAGCGCCAACAATCGCAGCCATGACAATATCAACCGACGAATGCGCAGCCACATGGCATAACGCTTCCGTCCCCGTCAGCACTTCTGTTTTAAGATGATGAGGAACCAACGCATCGCGTAATAGCATCGCAGATGCTTCATCCGCCATCACAGCAAACGCCGGGTGAAACTCCAGACAATCAGACATCATCTGTGTCACGTCACGGTTTGCAGTCAATGCCGTTATGGCAAATCGCTCTGGATGCCGACGCACGATATCCAGTGTACTGCGACCTATCGACCCAGTAGCGCCGAGGATGGTCAAATACTGCATGCTATAAACCTTAACTTAATAACAGATAACTGATAACAAACACTGGTAAAGCGGCAGTCAGACTATCGATACGATCTAATACTCCGCCATGACCGGGCAACAATGAGCCGGAGTCTTTAATTCCAGCCACGCGTTTGAATAAACTTTCCGTCAGATCTCCAAGCACGGAGGCCAGCACAGCCAGCACCGAGCTGACAATAATGGCAATACTTTGCTGCATCGCAGTGTGGCTTTTAATAGTCACCACCACCGCTAATAATGTAGCGGCACCAACACCACCGAGTAACCCTTCGATCGTTTTATTTGGGCTAACTGCAGGTAACAGCTTACGCGAACCAAACGCCCGGCCAGTAAAATAAGCACCTGTGTCGGCAACCCAAACCAGCGACATGACAAATAATAATGCCCAACTGCCGGCACTGGCATCATGCTGGAATTCATAGCCGCGTAACAGCACGAGAGACCAGAAAAATGGCAACAGTGTCGATAAACCAAACATCCAGTGTAACCAAGGCCGGTTATGCCACCATGCTTCATATCCGGGATAACGCATGATCATGATCAGAGCCAGCCCCCACCAGAGCACACCTACGAACATTACACACCAGACAAGCGGCGCAATATGCCCCTGCAAAATTGATTGTAATGGCGCAAAGTAGTAGCTTGCCATCAGTATAATCAGATAACTAACAGCAAAAAACAGACCTGATGTGGCGGAGGAAAAACGCCCCCATTCTCTGCCCGCAAGAAAAAACAGCAAGGCAGCTAACAACGAAAAATATTCTACTGGCAGATAAAATAGCCAGCCAATTGCCAGCGGGATCAAAATTGACGCGGTTATAATTCTTTGTTTCAACGAAAAATATCCCTTTATTATGAGTGCTTGACCGATGATATCAGCCAGTTTTTTATCTGATCACCGGTACAGCCAAACCGACGTTCACGGGAAACAAAAGAGGCAATTGCATCCAAAAATTGCTCTTCGCCAAAATCAGGCCAGAGCACCGGAGTAAAATACAGCTCAGCATATGCAATTTGCCAAAGTAAAAAATTACTGATCCGATGGTCACCGCCAGTTCTAATCAACAGGTCAACATCGGGAATGTCAGCCATAGATAAATGTTCAGCCAGTAATGCTTCATCAATTTGTTCCGGCCTTAAAGAACCATTCGCGAGTTTTACTGCGATATTTTGCGTTGCCTGAACAATATCCCAGCGACCACCATAATTAGCCGCAATGTTAAGAGTCATACCAGTATTACTACCAGTAAGTGCTTCCGCTTCACGAATTTTTTTTTGCAGGCGCTCACTGAAGCCATGAATATCACCAACAACGCGCAGTCGGATATTACTGTCATGCAGTTTGCGGACTTCCCGTGCCAGCACAAACATAAACAGTTCCATCAATGCTGAAACTTCTGTTTCAGGGCGTCGCCAGTTCTCACTGGAAAAAGCAAACAAGGTTAGTGCATTAATGCCCATACGGGAGGCAATAGAAACCACCTGACGCACAGAAACGACACCGGCTTTATGACCCGCAACACGAATTTTTCCCCGTTGCTGAGCCCAACGGCCATTACCATCCATAATGATAGCGACATGCTTCGGCATAGATTGGTTCGCAATGTCCGAGATGGCATCAGGTAATGTCATTGATTCCTCCAGATAAAAAAGGCGCCATGCAGTAAACTGCACGGCGCCCGTACTATACCTGATTAGCAGCTTAGATTTCCATTAGCTCTTTTTCTTTAGCGGCTAACAAGTCATCAACTGACTTAACAAAACTATCAGTTAGCTTCTGAATTTCTTCCTGCGCGCGACGATCATCGTCTTCAGAGATATCTTTATCTTTCAGCAATGCTTTCAGATCGGCATTACAGTCGCGGCGAACGTTACGTACAGCAACACGCGCTTGCTCTGCTTCTGCGCGAACGACTTTGATCAAATCTTTACGACGTTCTTCGGTCAATGCAGGCAACGGCACACGAATAGTCGCACCCGCTGAAGATGGATTTAAGCCCAGATCAGAAGTCATAATGGCTTTTTCAACCGCCTGGATCATAGAACGGTCAAAAACAGAAACTGCCAGCGTACGTGAGTCTTCGGCAACTACGTTGGCAACCTGGCGCAATGGAGTTGCAGAACCATAATATTCAACCATGATCCCATCGAGCAACGCAGGTTGTGCACGACCAGTACGGATTTTTGACATATGAGACTTCAGTGATTCAACACTTTTAGTCATGCGATCTTTTGCATCAGTTTTAATTTCATTGATCACAATCTGTATCCTTTTTTCGCTAGATTTGGCAGATGCTTCATATTAAAGACTTTATAGAGCCAAAACTGAAGTCTGATCATTTATTTTTGTGATGGATCAAAGTGCCTTCGCGTTCACCCATGATTACCCGACGTAATGCGCCTGGTTTGTTCATGTTGAATACACGGATAGGCAGATTATGATCACGGGCCAGCGTAAATGCCGCCAGATCCATAATTTTCAATTCTTTGTCCAGAACTTCGTTGTAATCCAGTTCTGAATACAGTTCCGCATCAGGGAATTTAACTGGATCAGCAGAAAACACGCCGTCCACTTTAGTCGCTTTCAATACCACTTCAGCTTCAATTTCGATACCACGCAAACACGCAGCAGAATCAGTGGTAAAGAAAGGATTACCAGTACCAGCAGAGAAAATCACTACACGGCCATTACGCAGCAGGCTGATTGCTTCTGCCCAGTTGTAATCGTTACAGATACCTTGCAGATTGATTGCTGACATCAAACGGGCGTTTACATACGCACGGTGTAGTGCATCACGCATGGCCAAACCATTCATCACGGTCGCCAGCATACCCATGTGATCGCCTACTACGCGGTTCATACCAGCTTTTGCCAAACCGGCGCCACGGAACAGATTACCACCACCAATGACCAGACCAACTTCCACGCCCAGTTCGATCAGTTCTTTGATCTCCTGCGCCATGCGATCTAATACAGTAGGGTCGATACCAAAACCTTCGGCGCCCTGCAGGGCTTCGCCACTTAATTTCAGCAGAACACGTTTATATGCAGTTTTCGGATGAGTGCTCATAGGTCTATTTTCCGCTCATAGAAAGACCGCGACATATGTCGCGGTCTGTATTTAGCCGATGGTTCGATTAGCCCTTCATGGCAGCAATTTGTGCCTGAACTTCAGCAGCGAAATCGGTTTCTTGTTTTTCGATACCTTCACCTACTTCAAAACGGATAAAGTCCTGAACGTCAGCACCTTTCTGTTTCAGCAGGTCAGCAACAAGAATTGAAGGATCTTTAACAAATGGCTGACCAGTCAGAGAAATTTCACCAGTAAATTTCTTCATGCGGCCTTCAACCATTTTTTCTGCGATCTCTTTTGGCTTGCCAGAGTTAATCGCGATATCAACCTGAATTTCACGTTCTTTTGCAACTACTTCTGCAGAAACGTCTTCAGGTTTAACGAATTGTGGGCTGTTTGCAGCAACGTGCATAGCCAGATCTTTCGCCAGCTCAACATCGCCACCAACCAGTTTGGTTACTACACCGATACGTGAACCGTGGATGTAAGTGCCCAGGTTGTCGCCTTCAACGATCATCACACGACGCAGGTTCATGTTTTCGCCGATCTTAGCGATCAGGTTGTTCAGAGTTACCTGAACTGATTCACCGTTGCCGAAGTCAGCATTTTTCAGCGCTTCAACATCAGCAATTTTGCCAGCCAGCGCGATGTCAGCTACTTTTTCGCCCAGAGCGCGGAAGCTTGCGTCTTTAGCTACGAAGTCAGTTTCGCAGTTCAGTTCCAGCATTACAGCAGTGTTACCAGCGCTACGAGCGATGATCACACCTTCAGCAGCAATACGGCCCGCTTTTTTAGCAGCTTTTGCCTGACCTGATTTACGCATGTTTTCAATGGCTAATTCGATGTCGCCATTTGCTTCGGTCAGTGCTTTTTTACAATCCATCATGCCTGCGGCGGTACGTTCACGCAGTTCTTTTACCATTGCAGCAGTAATATCTGCCATGTCATCCATCCTCAATTAAGGTAAATGCCAGTTACAGTAAAAGGGGCCACTGGGGCCCCTTCAAACCTGTACGATTTGTTGTCAGGGCCTAACTAAAATTAGTTAGTTTCAACAAAACCGTCTTGTTCAGCTTGAACAACGATGTCCAGTTCACGAGCAGTGCGAACTGAATCAGCAGCAGCATTCAGGTACAGCTGTACAGCGCGGATTGCGTCGTCGTTACCTGGAATGATGTAATCTACGCCATCAGGATTAGAGTTAGTATCAACGATAGATACAACTGGGATACCCAGGTTGTTAGCTTCTTTGATAGCGATATGTTCGTGGTCAGCGTCAACTACGAACAGAACATCAGGCAGGCCGCCCATGTCTTTGATACCGCCCAGGCTCTTTTCCAGCTTTTCCATTTCGCGAGTACGCATCAGCGCTTCTTTCTTGGTCAGCTTTTCGAAAGTACCATCCAGAGATTGAGCTTCCAGATCTTTCAGACGTTTGATTGACTGACGAACAGTTTTCCAGTTAGTCAGCATACCACCTAACCAACGGTGGTTAACGAAGAACTGGTCACAGCTCAGGGCTGCTTCTTTAACTGCTTCAGTAGCGGCACGTTTAGTACCAACGAACAGGATTTTGCCTTTTTTAGAAGCAACGCTAGACAGATAGTTCAGCGCGTCATCGAACATTGGAACAGTTTTTTCCAAGTTGATGATATGTACATTGTTGCGGGAACCGAAGATGAACGGCTTCATTTTTGGGTTCCAGAAACGAGTCTGGTGACCGAAGTGAACACCTGCCTGCAACATGTCGCGCATAGAAACTTTAGCCATTTTATTCCTCTTTGGGGTTGGGCCTCCACACATCCCTCACTCCGACCATGATTGGCACCCCGGAGCGGGTTATAGATGTGTGTGTGGTATGTAATGATTAATTTATGAAATCGGAGAGACTCTCCGTTCGGCGCGCTTTATACCATAAACCCGCTAGGCGCGCCACTTCAAATGGGTAAAACAGCGCATCTTATCTGGTTTAATACGCATTCTTACTGTTGTTGAGACTAGCACTCATTTTCTATTGTCTATAAAATCGGGAAACATATGCCTGTCGGTCGGTTACAGGTTTTCAGTTCAGAGAATAATTATGTCCATCATTATTAAGACCCCAGAAGAAATAGAAAAAATGCGCGTGGCTGGCCAACTGGCTGCCGATGTTCTGGAAATGATCGCACCGTATATGAAAGCCGGTATCACCACCGAAGAGTTAGATCAAATTTGTCACGATTACATTGTGAATGTGCAACAGGCAATTCCAGCACCGCTGAACTATCACGGCTTTCCGAAATCCACCTGCATTTCCATAAACCATGTGGTTTGCCATGGTATTCCCTCTGCAGATAAAAAGCTGAAAGAGGGCGATATTGTGAATATGGACATCACGGTAATCAAAGATGGTTATCATGGTGACACGTCGCAAATGTTCATCATTGGTAAAGGCAGTATTCTCGCCGAACGCTTATGTCGCGTGGCACAAGAGTGTCTCTATCTGGCGATTAAAATGGTCAAACCTGGTGCGCGCTTGGGTGACTTTGCAGCGGCCATTCAAAAACATGCGGAAGGCTCTGGTTATTCTGTTGTGCGAGAATATTGTGGTCACGGCATTGGTAAAGGCTTTCATGAAGAACCACAGGTTCTGCACTACGGTAAAGCCGGCACTGGTGCCATTATCAAGGCAGGTATGTGTTTCACCATTGAACCAATGATTAATGCTGGTAAACCGCAATGCAGCGTGTTGAAGGATGATTGGACGGTGGTAACGAAAGATCGTAGCTTATCAGCACAATGGGAACATACTTTGCTTGTTACCGAAGATGGATGTGAAGTCCTGACTTTACGTAAGGATGAAGAGCTGGATCGCGTTATTCATAACAGTTGATCCTACCCCGGCTCTACAATGATGTGGAGCCTAACCCTTTGGAATTGCTTATGCTTCCGGAACAACTTAACCCGAGCGCCATACCAGACGATCAACTGACTATCCCACATTGTAAAGAGTTATTGTCTCGTCTGCAGACTTGGCTGCAAGAACAGTTTATGGCGCAGGAAGACGTCCTTGAACTGGTTGCTGCACGCTCAGAGTTTACCGATCTGCTGCTGACTCGTTTGTGGCAAAAATTTGGCCTCGACAAACATGCATCACTGGCACTGATTGCCGTCGGCGGATATGGTAGAGCTGAACTGCATCCCTATTCCGATATAGACATTCTGGTGTTAAGCCAAAAAGCCATCACGCCAGCGCAAGGCGAAACCGTCAGCCAATTTCTTACTTTGCTTTGGGATTTGCGTCTGGATATCGGCCACGCGGTTCGCAGTCTGAAAGAATGTACGCAACAAGGTAAAGAAGACATTACCGTTGCCACGAATCTGCTGGAAAGCCGTCTGATTTGCGGTTCGGTTGCCACCTTTAATGGCTTGCAAGAGTTATTACAGCCATCCAAATTCTGGCCGAGTGATGCCTTTTTCCGAGCCAAACGTGAAGAACAGTTGTTACGCCATCAGCAATTCCAAGATACCGCCTTTCTGCTAGAACCCGATGTGAAAAGTAACCCCGGTGGTTTGCGTGATCTGCAAATCATAACTTGGATTGCCCGTCGTCAGTATGGCGCGATGTCATTGCAGGAAATGACTAGTTTTGGTTTCTTAAACCGCGCTGAGTATCTGGAACTGCAGGATTGCCAGAATTTCCTATGGCGTGTGCGTTTTGCATTGCATTTAGCCATTCAAAAAAATGACAACCGTCTGTTATTCGACCGTCAACGGATGGTCGCGCAGATGCTGGGTTACCCCGGTGAAGGGAATGCGCCGGTAGAACAGATGATGAAACGTTTCTTTCAGACCGTACGCCGGATCACGGAACTGAACGAGATGCTGCTGCAATTATTCGACGAAGCCATTTTAGGCAACGAGTCGACCAAAACGAAGTTACTGAATGAAAACTTCATTTTGCGCGGTACACATATTGATGTGTTAGAGCCGTCTATTTTTCAGGATGCGCCGCATACCATTCTCGATCTGTTTTATCAGATTGCGGAAAACCCAGATATTACCGGGATCTACTCTTCTTGCTTGCGTGCCTTACGTGATGCCCGCCGCTGTTTAGTTATTGCCTTACAAGAACTGCCCGAATGCCGTGAACGTTTTATGGCGATTTTGCGTCATCCACGTGGTATTTCGCTGCCGTTTAGTCTGATGCATGAACACGGTATTTTGGCCGCCTATCTGCCGCAATGGAGCCAGATTGTCGGGCAAATGCAGTTTGATATGTTCCATGCCTACACGGTTGATGAACACACGCATCGTTTGCTGAAAAACATTTATCGCTTCCAGCAAGCTGAACGCGCCAAACTGCATCCGTTGTTCTTTGAAACATACAATCGACTGAACAAACCGGAATTACTGTTTATTGCGGCACTGTTCCACGATATAGCCAAAGGACGTGGTGGTGATCATTCTGATTTAGGCGCCAACGATGCGATCTATTTCTGTGAGTTGCACGGTTTGGATCGTTATGAAGGCCGTCTGGTTGCCTGGCTGGTGAAAAACCACCTGCTATTCTCGGTCACCGCGCAACGCCGGGATAT
The DNA here is from genome assembly GCA_937866945.1 of uncultured Tolumonas sp. Classification (GTDB taxonomy): domain Bacteria; phylum Pseudomonadota; class Gammaproteobacteria; order Enterobacterales; family Aeromonadaceae; genus Tolumonas. The sequence continues at coordinate 3,306 of CALMKU010000337.1, read as the reverse complement.
TTATGACCCGGATGTGATCACTGAATTTGCTCGTGTTGTACGAGATGAAGAGCACTTAGGCTATCTCTATTGCCTGACCGTGGCCGATATTTGTGCCACCAATGATTCCTTATGGAATGACTGGAAAGGCACATTGCTGAAAGAGTTATTTTTCGCCACACAACGTGCATTACGTCAGGGGTTGGAAAACCCGCCAGATATGCGTTTGCGTATTCGCGAAAACCAACGCCAAGCCATGCTGATCTTGAAGATTCAGGGATATGACGAACCAAATGTCAACCAGCTGTGGTCACAATTTAAGGCTGATTACTTCCTAAGACACAGCTCGGAACAGATTGCCTGGCACACTCGGCATATTCTCGACCATGCCGATAATGAAAAACCTCTCGTTGTCTTTGGTAATCACAAAACCCGTGGTGGTAGTGAGATTTTCCTGTATTGCCGGGATATGCCAAATCTGTTTGCTACGGTCGCCGCTATTCTGGATCACAAAAATCTTGACATCCACGATGCTCAAATCATGAGCTCGAAAGAAAACTATGTCATGGATACTTTTGTGGTGATGGAACCAAATGGTGAACCGGTTGTGACTGATCGCGTGCCGATGATTATCCAATCACTGGAGCAGGCACTGACGCGTCCGGGATATTCCCTGCCGCCATCACGCCCATTATCGCGTCGACACCGTCAATTTAATGTACCAACCCAAGTGACTTATTTACCCGTCAAAGGCGATCATAAGCACAGTCTGATTGAGCTGGTCGCACTGGACAGCCCCGGTGTATTAGCGCGGATCGGCTCGGTATTTCAAGCCTGCGAATTTGAAGTTCATGCAGCAAAGATCACCACTATTGGCGAACGGGTAGAAGACTTTTTCAGTTTGTCACGCCTGGATGGTTCACCACTGACTGATGCCGATAAGAAAATGCTGGAAGAAAAATTGGTTGAAAAACTAAATCCAGCCGACGAAATGTGATAAAAAGAACCGTTTTTTTAGGGAGAGAAAAGAGAAATGTCTGACTTACAACGCATCATTGACGACGCATTTGAGCGTCGCGATACCATTACACCAACTAGCGTCGATCCAATTGTTCGTGAAGCGGTGCTGCAAACTATCGACATGCTGGATGCAGGTCAGATCCGTGTAGCTGAAAAGCTGGCTGGGGAATGGGTAGTTCATCAATGGGTGAAAAAGGCAGTTCTGCTGTACTTCCGCATCAATGATAACGCGGCACTACAAGGTGCTGGCACTCAGTATTACGACAAAGTGCCATTGAAATTTGCTGACTACACCCCTGAACGTTTCAAACAAGAAGCGATCCGTGTTGTGCCACCAGCAACCGTGCGTAAAGGTTCTTTCATCGCTCGCAATGCAGTATTGCTGCCATCTTACGTCAACATCGGCGCGTATGTTGGTGAAGGCACTATGGTTGATACCTGGGCAACTGTCGGTTCTTGCGCGCAGATCGGTGCAAACGTGCATCTGTCTGGTGGTGTTGGTATCGGTGGTGTTCTGGAGCCGCTGCAAGCTGGCCCAACCATCATTGAAGACAACTGCTTCATCGGCGCTCGTTCTGAAGTGGTAGAAGGCGTGATCGTAGGTGAAGGCTCAGTTATTTCTATGGGCGTATTCATCGGTCAGTCTACCCGTATTTATGACCGCGAAACTGGCGAAATCCACTACGGTAAAGTGCCTGCCGGTTCAGTAGTTGTTTCTGGTTCTCTGCCATCTAAATGTGGCAAATACAGCCTGTACGCTGCCGTGATCGTGAAAAAAGTAGATGCGAAAACCCGCTCTAAAGTAGGTATCAACGGCCTGCTGCGTAGCATCGACGATTAATATTGTCTGCTGATACACCGAGTTAATAAAATAACGTCCCGTCATGGGACGTTATTTTTTGTGTCAGTTCACAGAGTTAACCGGTGATTTGTGCCGTTCACGGCAGAAATCTGGAAAAGAGCATACATATCCCATACAGTAGTCAGTTCGGATTGCATCCTCTTTTTGCTGTAGAGAATTATGTCGCTGAAAGCTATTGCTCAGGAATTAGGTATTTCGATCACCACCGTCAGTCGTGGCCTGAATGGTTACAGTGACGTGGCTGAACACACCCGACAACTGATCATGGCGGCAGCCGAAGCTCGTGGTTATCAGCCAAATGCATCCGCACGTCGTTTAAAAATGGGCCGGACCGACGCAGTAGGCTTAGTTTACCCAATGACAGCCTCTGCGTTATATGACCCAAGTTTGCTGGAAATTGTCGGGGCATTAACTGGCGCGTTAGCTAATTTCAATATCGACCTGCTGATGGTGTCAGACACCGAACATAGCGGGCAATTTCCTTATATCCGCCTGATGGAAAGTCGCCGTGTGGATGCCTTGATTGTGGCAGATACGCAGGAAGACGACCCGCGCATCAATTATCTCGCCGCGAAAGGTCACCCTTTTTTAGCTCTGGGTCGCTGTAATCTGGCAACCCCGTATGCCTGGTTTGATTTTGATTGTGAAAATGCCAGCCGGTTGGCTGTAAAACACTTGATCGCGGCAGGACATGAGCATATTGCTTATCTGGGTGGCAAAGATAATCTGGCCTTTATCAATCAACGTCGCCAAGGTTTTTTGCAGGAAATGCAGGAAGCTGGCTTAGCGGTCGATCAGTCATGCGTGCTATCAACGACGATGAATCGTTGCGGTGGTTACAACGCGATGCAGGCATTGATAAACAGCCCTCACCGCCCTACCGCATTGTTAGTCGATAACAGTATGATTGGTGATGGCGCACTGACCGCCATGCAAGATGCCGGGCTTGTTCCGGGTAAAGATATCTCGGTCATTATTTATGATGGGCTGCCACCAGACTCCTTATTGAAATATAACGTGACCTTTGTGCAACTATCGACGACTGCGGTAATCGGCAAACAGATTTCCGATATGGTAGTTGCGTTGATCAATGGCGAATCGCCGGAAAAACTGCAAGTTTTGTGGCAAGCAAAAATTATTTTGGGTGATACCGTTTCGCCACCAATCCGCTGAAATATTCCTTTTTCATTCCTCGTTAACCCACGTTCTTAGCGTTATCTATCCGCAAACCCTGCGTAACAAAACGTTACATAGATCTCATTTAATCTCTCTTTTTTACCGCCATTTTGCGTCAAATCACAAATCCAAAACGTTTCGGTATTGATCCGAAACGTTTTGGATTACTTTTCAGCCATCAGATTTACCATTGCAACTTATTTCTGGCGGAGCATTAAATCAATGAAGGAAAGCGTAGTTCATCTGCAAGGCAACACGTCTGACCTGAT
>CALMKU010000336.1 GCA_937866945.1 uncultured Tolumonas sp. | reverse complement strand
GGCATTCTGGCAACCATTAAAGGTATTGCCGAACAAACTAACCTGCTGGCATTGAACGCCGCCATTGAAGCCGCTCGTGCCGGTGAACAAGGCCGAGGCTTTGCTGTGGTCGCCGATGAAGTGCGGGTGTTATCGCAGCGTACTGCGGCTTCCACCACTGAAATTCAATCGACGATTGAAACTTTACAACGTACCACGCAGAAAGCGGTTGGTCTTATGGCGAAGAGTCAGGATATGGCTTCGCACAGTGTGCAGGATGCACTGGATGCCTCGGCAGCATTGGAAGAAATTACCCGTGCAGTAAGTTCCATTTCGGACATGGCCAATCAGATAGCGACCGCGGCGGAAGAACAAAGTCATGTCACCAACGAAATAACCACCAACGTAACGGCGATTAAAGATGTTGCCGATGAGTTGGCCGATGACGCTGTGGATGCGCAAGAAGATGCTAATAAACTGCAGACTCATGCTGCGGATCTAAACAGTAAAGTTGCGCATTTTATTTTGTAAGCAGTAAAACCGGTATTTTAGCCCCGTACACCGCGGGGCATTTTTGTTATCTGACCGCAACGACCTTTTCAACTAGTAATTGCACCGATCGCTGGCCACGCCATTCATTGATATCCAACCGATAAACCAACTGTACTTGCCCGACTGACGCATCTGGCCAACAAGCTAAATCGACGTTAAACGCAATCGCATCCAAACGAGGGCCGTTAGGCACTTCGACTTCCATTTTCAGGTGCTTGCTTCCCACCAGCTTTTGGTGGCGCAGATGAAAAACACCGTCGAAGCAAGGCTCTGGAAATGCCTGTCCCCACGGCCCGGCGTTGCGTAATGCTTCAACCATCTCCAGCGAGAACTCTTGAGCCAGTAGTTCACCGTCGGTTAATACTGTGCCGGTCAGCTGTTCTGGTGTGAGCCATTCCGCCACCAGAGCGGTAAATTTCTCACGGAAAGGTTCTAAGCTGTTTTTTTGCAACGACAACCCAGCTGCCATCGCATGGCCACCGTATTTACTGATCAGCCCCGGATGCAGTTGATCTAAACGTTCCAGCGCATCACGCATATGTAGACCCGGAATAGAACGGCCAGAGCCTTTTAGTTCGTCATCACTGCTTTCCGCAAACGCAAACACCGGGCGGTGATATTGCTCTTTGATACGAGATGCCACTAAGCCAACAACCCCTTGATGCCAGTCATCCTGATGCAACACCAAGGCAGCAGGCAATTCCCCTTCTAATGCTTTCAAGCGCGACAACGTCGCCAGCGCTTCTTGTTGCATACTGCCTTCAATGGCTTTGCGTTCTTGATTCAGAGAATCCATTTGTGATGCCAGATGACGAGCAACGTTTTCATCATTGGAAAGCAGACAGGCGATCCCCATGGTCATGTCATCAAGACGCCCAACTGCATTCAGACGCGGACCTAAAAAATAACCTAAATCGTTGGCAGTAAGCCGTGACAGATCTCGACCAGCCACTTCACACAGCGCCTTAATACCCGCTCGACATTTGCCAGCACGGATACGCTGTAAGCCCTGATGCACTAAAATGCGATTGTTGTTATCCAGCGCCACGACATCGGCGACTGTACCGAGAGCAACCAGATCGAGATAATCAGCGACATTCGGCGCGGTAATATTTTGTTGCGCAAACCAGCCGAGTTGCTGCAAATGACTTTTTAACGCTGCCATCAGATAAAACGCCACGCCAACGCCGGCCAGATTGCCCGAACCAAACCCACAGCCTTGCTGATTCGGGTTCACAATGGCATCCGCTTGCGGCAATTCTGTACCGGGTAAATGGTGATCGGTGATCAATACCTTCATGCCCTGTCTGCGTGCTGTTTCGACACCAGCCAGACTGGAAATGCCATTATCAACCGTGATCAGTAATTCTGCATTTTGCTGGGCCGCCAGCATGGCAATTTCCGGACTTAAACCATAGCCATATTCAAAACGGTTAGGCACTAAATAGGCGACGTTATGCGCGCCCATGGCCCGCAAAGCCAACGTCATTAAGGCCGTGCTAGTGGCGCCGTCGCAGTCAAAATCGCCGACGATAATAATTCGTTGCTGTTGCTGCAAAGCGTCGGTGAGTAAAGCCAGCGCTTGCGGTAAGTCTTTCAGCCCTTGCGGTGCCAATAAGCTACTGGCTGAACGGTTTAACTCATCCACATGCGTGATACCACGGCTGGCATAAATCTGGCGCAAACGGGCAGGTATATCGGCAGGTAAAAAGGAGTCATCGACCTGTGGGCGGCGGCGAAGTTTAAAAGTCATCATGAATTATCTGTCAGAATATTTAAGCAGGATCTGCGGGCACGTTAGCCCGCAGCAGCTTGATTAGCAAGGATCAAAGATTATCGATCTGTTTGTCTTGCGGATAAGCAACCTGATAGCCGGTGTCTAATGTTGCTGTTTTGCCAGCTGGTAATGGTAATTCCCACCGTTGCACACCGGCTTGCTGATTTACGTTTTGTTCTTTCGGCGCAACAGTACCTTCCAATGCCGACACCTGAATATCTTGCTGTTTGGCAACCGGCCAGCTATCCAGCACGGTCAGCGTCATTGGCTTCGTGTGGCCGTTAATGGCTTTAAGTTGATAATGACGCTGCAGAGTTTGCTGTTTATTCAACACACCCGACTCGCCCGCTTCATCTTTCAACGTCTGCCATTCCAGTTTCACCGCATCATCGGCACCAAAACCCATCGCGATTTGATCTTTCGGGGCTAATAATGGCTGATCAACCCGACCTACTCTGACGCCATCACGTTGTAATAACCATTCCCCCGGCAACAGCGGTGTGGAAGACGGATTTTCCACTCTGGCATACAGATAAGCATGTGAATCCAGACGCGGTACAGCCTGTAAATTCAGTGCCACTGGCCACTGCTGTTGCTGCAAGACCACTCGTTGTTTTTCTTCACTGGAATTAACATTGATTTTGCCTGGGATTTGATAAGAAACATGATAGCCACTATCAACCACCATCGCCCGTTGTTCCGCTACCGGCGCAGCAGCCGCCATCATTTCCGGCATCGCTGCATCGGCGACTGATTCAGCCGACTTCATTAATGTATTTCGTGGTATCGGGCGCAGGTAATCAATCCACCAGCTGGAAAGCGCCGGTGGCTCAACAGCTGCACTGGGTTGTAACGTCGAGAGAGTCAGCGCGACATTATCCCAATTTTCACCACTATTTTGCTGCACATAGGCTGCTTGAGTGACGGCCAATTTGCTTTGCTGTGTATCCAGATTGGCGTCATAGACCGGATACCAACTGGCCTGATTCAGCTGGTAACTCAGCTTCATCGCTAATTTGCCGCCCGCCGATTGCAGATGTACCACGGCAATTTTATTGTCCTGTTGGCGATTATTGAGCTGTTCCAGCTCGCGTTGTGTGACATCAATTTGCTGTTTCAGTAGGCGAATATCACGTGCCAACGCGACTTTCGCCGCACCAATCTCTTTCATCCCCGCGCCTAGCGTTTGCCAACCCGCTCGCCATTGCGCAACAGAATTACTCTCGACGGTCTTCTCTGTTTTCGGCGCCCCACCTTGTTCCGCCAGTTTTTGCAGATAGGTTTGCTGCGTGTTCAGCGCCAATTCATCGGCTTGCAGTAATGCTTGCTGATCCAACTGCGCGGTTAGCTTATCTTGTAACTCTTTCGCGCGTGGCAGCACCAGCTCGCTACGTACCTCATTTTTAAGCTCGACACTCGCCACTGAACTGCCTTTATCGCCACTACCGGTGATCCGCAGTGAGTTTTCATCCAGAGTGGATGGTAAGCCGGCGACCAGAACTGTCTGCGGCCCAGCGGGTAATTCCACCGTAAACGTTCGCGTGACCGTGGCAGAGGAAGGATATACCGTCACCGCAGCGATCTGACTTTCCACCACTTGTTCCGCCATCGCTGATGACACCATTAACGCCAACAAACTTAATGAAAATGCTCTAATTGTTTTATTCGACATTATGTTCTCCCGTACTTGATCCGGTGCTATGCACGCGGATGATGTTCCTGATGTAATTCCTGCAAACGCGCCTGCGCCACGTGGGTATAGATCTGCGTCGTCGACAGATCCGAGTGGCCGAGCAGCATCTGCACGACACGTAAATCGGCACCATGATTCAATAAATGTGTGGCAAAAGCATGTCGCAGCGTATGCGGTGACAAATCAGAATTAATATTGGCCCGCACCGCATAGAGTTTAATCCGATGCCAGAACGTCTGCCGGGTCATATGCTGCGCGCGGTTAGAAGGAAACAACACATCTGATGATTGCTCATGCAGCAGCGTCATACGCCCTTCGCGCATAAAACGCTGGATCCAATATTGCGCCTCTTCACCCGTTGGCACCAGACGGTCTTTATTACCTTTGCCGGTCACACGTACATACGCCATGTTAGACGCCAATTGATGGATTTGCAGGCTCACCAATTCAGTGACACGCAAGCCTGTCGCATAAAGCAATTCCAGCATCGCTTTATCACGCAGCTCGATCGGATCTTGGACACGCGGTTCTGCCAGCAGAGCATCGACTTGCTCTTCACTGATATCTTTCGGTAAACGCAGAGGCAACTTCGGCGCATCTAACGCCACGGTTGGGTCATCGGCCCGTAACTGCTCACGAATTAAAAATTGGTAAAAACGGCGTAACGCACTGAGTAAGCGCGCGGTGGAAGTTGCCTTAAAACCCTGATCGATTCGCCATGCCAGATAGTTATGCAGCAACAAGGTATCGAGCGTCAGATAAGAAGATGCCTTACTGTCGAGCCAGTCATTCAGTTTATAGAGATCAGTCCGGTAGGAAGAGATGGTGTTATCGCTCAACCCGCGTTCCAGCCATAACATATCCAAAAACTGCTCAATCAGAGGATTATCTTGTTTCATTACTAATTTGTTACCTTTGTTGGCGATCCGCGCTGCACTTTTGTAACATGGAATCCATTTTGTTGTCTGGAAATCATTATGCAAATTGGTCTGTTTTACGGCTCCAGCACCTGTTACACCGAAATTGTAGCGGAAAAAATCCAATCTATTCTGGGTGCTGATCTCATCACGATCCATAACCTTGCCGATACGCCTGTCAGCAAAATGGCCGACTACAGCATTCTATTTTTAGGCATTCCAACCTGGGATTTTGGTGAGATTCAAACCGATTGGGCCAATAACTGGGATGTCATCGATGACGTCGATCTGAGCGGAAAAATCGTGGCGTTATTTGGTCTGGGCGATCAGGGAACCTATGGCGAGTGGTTTTTAGATGCAATGGGGTTATTGCATGACAAACTGCTGGCCAAAGGCTGTCAGATCGTTGGTTACTGGCCAAACGAAGGCTATGAATTTGAAGCATCGAAAGCCTTGGTTGCCGATGGCAGCTATTTTTGCGGGCTGGCGCTGGATGACATCACGCAATATGAACAAACTGACGAACGCCTGCAAAAGTGGCTGCCACAAGTATTAGAAGAAATAGCTGAGCTTTAAGCTGACATGCGCAGATAAAATTCATCGGCCAACGCAATAAATTCAGAAGAGTAACGATTATCGGTCTCGCGCAGACAAAGTTGCTCTTCCATCGTTTCAGTTGCCTTGCGACTTAACAGCAATAACACCAGATTCGGTGTCTTGCCGCGTTTGGTTTCCACCAAACAGCGTCGCTGCAAATACCAGCCCAGTTCACCCGCCAAGGTAATTAACTGCTCCCCTTGTTCCACCGGCAACACCAAAGCCAGTTTTCCCAATGGCGCCAGCAAACGTTCAGCACTATGTAGTAAGGCTGTTTGATCTAATTCACCGGTATGCCGTGCCCGCTGCCGAGCGGCGTCAGGCAGTGTCTGCCCATGCACAAAATAGGGCGGGTTGCTGATGATCAAATCGTAATATGGTGCCTGAAAAGTACGAATATCATGCCGGATAATACGAATACGCTCACGCCACGGAGAACCGTTAATGTTCTCCTCGGCCTGTTTCACAGCATCGGTATCTAATTCCACCGCATCAATTTGCACCAATTGGTTCGTCCGCTGCGCCAACATCAAGGCGAGAATGCCGGTTCCTGTTCCAATATCCAGAATACGCTTTGCACCCATGACGGGCACCCAACTGCCAAGCACAATACTGTCAGTCCCGACCTTCATCGCACAGCGATCTTGCTCAATATGAAACTGTTTAAAAGTAAAGCTATGACCGCCCATAGGAATCTTTCATCTTCTGAATTTTCAGTAACACTAAAATAGCTGCGAATTTTACGCCATACTTGCCTATAATGTGCGCCCTCATTTGTAAGTCAGGAAGTCGTTTATGTCTTTTGAATCCTTAGAATTGGATCCCATTCTGCTACAAGCCGTAGAAGAGTTGGGTTTCACACGCCCGACCACCATTCAAACACAGGTGATCCCAGTGGCGATGGAAGGACGGGACGTAATGGCTTCCGCTCCGACCGGTACCGGTAAAACCGCTGCCTTCTTGCTGCCGATGATGCAGCACATGATCGACTTTCCGCGCCGTCGCCCAGGCCCTGCGCGTGCATTGATCTTAACGCCGACCCGTGAACTGGCACTGCAAATTACTGAACAAGCCGAAGCATTAGCTGCTTATACGCATCTGAAAGTGGCCAGCATCATCGGTGGTGTTGCCGAAGAGAAGCAACTGCCCGCATTGGAAAAAACCGTCGATATCATCATCGCGACGCCTGGTCGTCTGATGCAATATATTGAAGATGAACGCTTCGACAGCCGTGACATTGAAATTCTGGTGCTGGATGAAGCAGACCGCATGCTGGACATGGGCTTTATCGGCGATGTCGATCGTATCGCAGCCGAAGCGCGCTGGCGTAAACAGACCATGCTGTTCTCAGCAACACTGGAAGGCGCGGGCCTGAGAAAATTTGCTGAAGATTTATTAAAAGATCCGGCAGAGTTATTTGCCGAACCACCACGCAGTGAACGCAAAAAAATCCAGCAACTGGTGTATTTTGCCGATACCGCAGAACATAAATTCCAGTTGCTGAAGCACTTATTACAACAGGAAGACGTCACTCGCAGCATTATTTTTGTGAAAACCCGCGAACGTCTGGCGGAACTGGTCAGTCAGTTACAAGCTAGCGGCATTGATTGCGCGTGGTTACGTGGTGAGATGGAACAAGAGAAGCGTATTGAAGCACTCAATAAATTCCGTTCTGATCGCGTGAAAATTCTGGTTGCGACCGATGTTGCCTCGCGTGGTATCGACTTACCCGACGTAAGTCATGTCTTCAACTATGACATGCCACGTTCTGCAGACACTTACATTCACCGTATCGGTCGTACCGGTCGTGCCGGTAAGAAAGGTTGTGCCATCAACCTGATTGAAGCACATGACGTCGGTATGATGGAGCGCGTTGAACGTTACACCGAAGAAAAAATGATGCGCCGCGTGGTAGATAGCTTGCGTCCGCAACACAAAGTCAGCAAACCAGCCGGTAAGCGCAAAGATAAAAAAGAAGACGACAAGAAAGACGAGAAGAAACCGAAAGAGAAAATCCGTCATCGTGTCACAAAGAACAAAGGCAAACCAGACTGGGCCAAGAAACATGCTCAGAAAGCCGCCGAAGCTGAAAAAAAAGCAACACCTGCTAAATAATTTGCCAATCTATTTTCCGCCTGCGCCTGACAGCAGGCGGAAAAAACTAATAGTACCAGCCCTGATTTACGCCACAGCGCCTTCTGGTCGACGAAACACCCATTTGTTTTCCGTCGATAACTCGGCACAATAGCCATACCCTGCAACAGTAAAATCCAACAACTGCTCGGGTTTCGTGATGCGTTCTTTGACTAAATAACGCGCCATCAATCCACGCGCTCTTTTCGCATAGAAACTGATGATCTTGTATTTACCGTTTTTCTCATCCTGAAAGACTGGCGTGATCACCCGTCCGGCCAGCTGTTTTACGTTGACCGATTTAAAATACTCATCCGATGCCAGATTCAGCAGCACATCATCACCCTGTTCCTGCAATGCTAGGTTCAGATGATCGGTAATAATATTGCCCCAAAAAGCATACAGATCTTTACCACGAGAATTAGTGAGTTTCGTGCCCATCTCCAGCCGATAAGGCTGCAATAAATCTAGCGGGCGCAGCAAACCATAAAGACCAGAAAGAATACGAATATGCTGCTGTGCTATATCTAAATCCACGTCATTAAAATCTTGTGCCGCTAAACCAGAATAGACATCGCCATTAAATGCCAACAGTGCAGGACGTGCATTGTCTGGGGTCGCAACTGGCTGCCACTGCGCATAACGAGCAACATTTAAACCCGCCAGTTTGTCACTTAGGCTCATCAATGACGCGATATCTGCTGGCGCAAACTGCCTTAATTGCTCAATCAGCAGTGCTGATTCATGCATTAACTGAGGCTCAGAAAAACGCGAGGTAGTGAGCAGAGATTCATAATCTAACGATTTGGCAGGAGAAAGCACGGCCAGCATAAAAACCTCAACAAAAAAGGATGAAGTAGTAACTTGTTATCAACATGTTACCACGTTCATCCCCTTATTGTGGTGGTAAAGCCTTATGAGACCGTTACATTATCCATCATACCAGAGCTGAAATTACCACCCGCAGCCAGTTTTATGAGAACTCGCATTTCATTACTGGAATCAGCAAACGCCAGAGCCTCGTCGAAGCCAATTACGCCTTGCTGATACAACTCAAATAGCGACTGATCAAACGTCGACATACCCAATTCTCGGGAGCGCGAAATAGTCTCTTTCAAACGGTGAACTTCGCCCTTTCGCAAAATATCACTAATCAATGGTGAGTTGAGCATCACCTCAAACGCAGCACGTCGCCCCTGACCATCCAACGTGGGTACCAACTGTTGTGCCACAATCGCTTTTAAGTTAAACGCCAAATCGTACATCAAAAGACGATGCTTTGATGGCGGCACTAAGTGCAAAATACGTTCGATGGCCTGATTCGCATTATTCGCATGCAATGTGGCCATACAAAGATGCCCGGTTTCAGCAAACGATAAGGCAAATTCCATGGTTTCTTCTGAACGAATTTCACCGATAAGTATTACATCTGGCGCCTGACGCAACGCACTTTTCAAACCTTCGTCAAAAGAGAGTGTATCTGAACCGACTTCACGCTGTGTTATCAAACAGCGATCATGCTGGTGCACAAATTCCACCGGATCTTCGATAGTCAGAATATGATCGTTCGCATGTCGGTTCCGATAACCTATCATCGCCGCCTGTGTCGTTGATTTACCCGCCCCGGTTGCACCGACAAATAAAATCAAACCACGTTTTGCCATTGCCAATTCTTTAATCGACAACGGTAGAAATAACTCTTCACAGGTTGGGATCACCGTCTCAATACGACGGATAGAGCAGCCGGGAAAATCTTGTTGCCAGAAAGCACTGACACGAAACCGTCCGATCCCCGGACAAGTGATCGCAAAGTTGGCCTCCCTACTATCCACATAAACCTGATAACGCTCTTCCGTCATGGTTTGACGAACCAGACTCAGAACCTCGCGTTCATCCAGCTCGACATCGCCTAAGCGACGCAGCTTACCGTTCACTTTGATTGCTGGCTGGATGCCAACAGAGACAAATAAGTCTGAACCCTTTTCATCCACTAAAGTGCGTAACAAATTAGCCAATTCCATAGCTTTATCCTCACACTATTGAGTTGGGATCAACTGCTTTGGCTCTTGCGTCCTGAACAGAAATTAAACCGCGGGAAACCAACTGTTTTAAGCAATAATCCATAGTTTGCATACCATGCACCATCCCCGTCTGAATGACGGAATACATCTGCGCGACTTTATCTTCACGGATCAAGTTACGGATCGCAGGAATCCCGATCATGATCTCGTGCGCCGCAATACGGCCACCGCCATTTTTCTTCAACAGGGTCTGAGAAATAACCGCACGCATCGATTCCGACAACATCGAACGCACCATGTCTTTTTCAGCCCCCGGAAAAACGTCGATGATACGGTCGATGGTTTTGGCGGCAGAGGTCGTATGCAAAGTCCCAAACACCAAATGCCCGGTTTCGGCCGCGGTTAACGCCAAACGAATGGTTTCCAAATCACGCATTTCACCGACCAGAATAATGTCCGGGTCTTCACGCAAGGCGGAACGTAACGCAGCATTAAAACTCTTGGTATCACGATATACTTCACGCTGGTTCACCAGACATGACTTACTTTGATGAACAAATTCGATAGGGTCTTCAATGGTAATGATGTGGTGGTTATGTGTTTCGTTAATATAATCGACCATCGCCGCCAGGGTGGTTGATTTACCCGAGCCGGTTGGCCCGGTAACCAGCACCAAACCTCTTGGGTTTTCTGCAATGGTCTGGAATATTGGCGGTGCACCCAGATCACTCAGTGTCAAAACTTTACTGGGAATGGTACGGAACACCGCTGCCACACCGCGGCTTTGATTAAACGCATTCACACGGAAACGAGCCAGATTCGGGATCTCAAACGAGAAATCGACTTCCAGATCTTCTTCAAAGACCTTACGCTGATGGTCATTCATGATGTCGTACACCAGACTGTGCACCTGACGATGCTCCAGTGGCGGTAAATTAATACGACGGATATCACCATCAACACGAATGATCGGCGGTTGCCCTGCAGAAAGATGCAGATCTGATGCGTTATGCTTTACACTAAAGGCCAATAATTCTGTTATATCCATTATTTATCCCACTCCCAACAAAAACTGAACCAATGAATGACATAGCATCGCGCTTGCTCGCCATAAAAGATCAGATCGCTTCACTCACCCGTCAAGCCGGCCGCGCACCGGATGACGTACAGTTGCTGGCTGTGAGTAAAACCAAACCGATAGAGGCGATATATGCCGCCTATCAAGCCGGTCAACGGCAATTTGGTGAATCTTATGTTCAGGAAGCGATCCCAAAAATCCAACTATTACAAACGAACCCTGATTATGCTGATATCGAATGGCATTTCATCGGCCCGTTGCAATCTAATAAAACGAAACCTGTCGCTGAACATTTTGATTGGGTACATAGCGTTGATCGCGAAAAAATAGCTCAACGACTGAATGAACAACGACCCGCACATCTCCCGGCACTGAATGTCTGCCTTCAGATTAATATTAGCGGAGAACAGACCAAATCGGGTATTAATGCTGATGAAGTTTTTGGCCTGGCTGGCATAATTAGCCAATTCCCACGCTTAAAACTACGCGGGTTAATGACAATTGCTGAAAATACCGATGACATGAACGTAGTTCGTGATAACTTTCTGCATATGCAACAACTATTTAACCAATTAAAATCCCAATATCCATCTGTAGATACGTTATCCATGGGTATGACCGATGACATGCCACTGGCAATCAATTGCGGCAGCACCATGGTGCGAATTGGTACAGCGATCTTCGGAAGCAGAGAATATAAGTAGGAATCATGGAACAAAGAAATATTGCGTTTATTGGTGCCGGTAATATGGCCCGCAGCCTGATCAGCGGATTAATCACTGCAGGTTTTCCTGGCAGTAAAATCCATGCCACAGATATTGATGCCCTGAAAGCACAAGAGCTGGGTAAAGAATTTGGTATCACTGGCAGTAATGACAATGTTGCTGCGGTAAAAAATGCCGATGTAATCGTTTTGGCCGTCAAACCGCAATTTATGGCGGAAATGCTGGCGCAACTCGCCCCAGTTATTGGCGATTTTGGTAATAAGCTATTCATTTCTATTGCAGCCGGTGTCAGCGTTGCACGTTTGCAAGGTTTGCTGAATGGGCACCAGAATATCGTCCGTTGTATGCCGAATACGCCGTCGTTGATTGGTATTGGCATGACCGGTCTGTTTGCTCCAGCGGTAGTCAATGCAACTGATCGTCAATTTGCACAAGATATGCTGCAAGCCGTTGGTAAAACTCTTTGGGTTAATGACGAAGCGGATATCAACGTTGTCACCGCAGCATCTGGCAGCGGCCCAGCCTATTTCTTCCTGTTCATGCAATATATGGTGGAAGAAGCACAGCGCATGGGCTTTAGCACTGAAGCTGCACGTCAGTTAGTGCAAGAAACCGCCTTGGGTGCAGCCCAGATGGTGATTGCAAACCCGGAAACAGAACTGGCTACCTTACGTGCACAAGTAACTTCGAAAGGCGGCACCACAGCGGCAGCAATTAATGCTTTTGAGGAAGGTAAACTGGCCGATCTGGTGAGTGTTGCCATGCAAGCAGCCCAACACCGCGCTGAAGAAATGGAAACTCTTTTCTAAGGATTCTCATGAATACACTGTTTTTTCTGCTAGACACGGCATTTAGCCTCTATTTGATGGTGGTATTACTGCGGTTTTGGCTGCAATGGGCCAAAGCGGATTTCTATAATCCATTGAGTCAGGTCGCGGTAAAGTTAACGCACCCGATATTAAGCCCGCTACGTCGTATCATCCCGGGTTTCCGTGGCATTGATTTCGCCTCTTTGCTACTGGCCTATGCTGTTGCCGTATTAAAATTTGTTGTCTTTATGTGGATGGGCTTACTGAAAATCAATGTCACCGGATTGCTGTTACTGAGCTTTCTGGTGGTGTTAAAACAAGCTGGTTCCCTGCTGTTCTGGATTTTGATTGCCCGCGCCATTTTAAGTTGGATCAGCCAAGGCCGTAGTTCCGTCGAATATGTGTTATACCAACTGACCGAACCACTGCTCAGCCCAATCCGTCGTTTCCTGCCATCACTCGGTGGTTTAGATCTATCGGTATTGGTGCTGTTCTTTATTCTGCAAGGGATCAACTTCCTGATGCTGGATTTAGTCGGCCCACTGTGGAACCAGCTGTAATGGCTGGTTTTCGAAAAGATGGTGATGAAATTTGGCTGGATGTTTACATCCAGCCAAAAGCCAGCCGCGATCAAATTCAAGGCTGGCATGGTGAAGAGCTGAAAATTGCGATCACCGCTCCACCCGTTGATGGTCAGGCGAATGCACACTTGATCAAGTTTTTATCCAAACAATTCAAAGTGGCCAAAAGCCAGATAGTGATCCATAAAGGTGAACTTGGGCGGCACAAAACAGTTCGCATTACTTCACCACAACAACTCCCCGCAATTTTAGAACAGCCGACTGGTTGATTCTTTCTTCCTGCTTCGAATACCGTTAATCGCAAGTGGTACAGAACTACATCCAACGTTATTATGTCGCCGATTTGATTACGGAGTCTGAATATGGAAAAGGTAGTTCTTGCCACCGGCAATAAAAAGAAAGTTGAAGAACTCAATGCATTACTGGCCGACCTGAATTACGCAGTCGTTCCGCAAAGTGAATTTAATGTCGAAAGTGTTCCAGAAACCGGCACTACTTTCGTTGAAAATGCCATTATCAAAGCACGCCACGCCGCTCGCATTACTGGCCTGCCAGCCATTGCTGATGATTCAGGTATTGAAGTTGATGCCCTGCTCGGTCGCCCAGGCGTCTATTCGGCCCGTTATGCCGGCGAAGATGCCTCCGATCAAGACAATCTGGAAAAGCTGCTGGAAGAGATGAACGGTGTGCCACCGGTATTACGTACTGCCCGTTACTGGTGTGTACTGGTGTATATGCGCCATGCCGATGATCCGACCCCGATTATTTGCCAAGCCAGCTGGGAAGGCTCTCTCGCCACCGAGCCAAGCGGTGAACATGGTTTTGGTTATGATCCGATTTTTAATGTTCCCGATCTCGACTGCACCGCTGCCGAACTGGAACCAGCAACCAAAAACCGGTTAAGCCACCGCGGTAAAGCGCTGGCGCAACTCGCTAAAGCCCTACAAGAGTAATTTATGCTGCAACTACCGCCACTGAGCCTGTATATCCATATTCCCTGGTGCGTACAGAAATGTCCGTATTGTGATTTCAATTCGCACGCTTTAAAACAGAATGTACCGGAAACAGACTATGTGGCGGCGTTATTAGCCGATCTCGATAATGACTTGGCTTATGTGCAAAACCGCCAACTACAAAGCATTTTTATTGGCGGTGGCACACCGAGTCTATTCTCCGCTGACGCAATTAAAACATTACTTCAAGGTGTGGCGGCACGCATTCCGTTTGCCAATGACATTGAAATCACCTTGGAAGCGAATCCCGGCACCGTAGAAGCGGGTCGGTTTGCTGGCTATCAGCAAGCCGGTGTCACCCGTATCAGTATCGGCGTGCAAAGTTTCCAGCCGGAAAAATTGCAGAAATTAGGTCGGATCCACGATCCACAGCAAGCAGTTGCGGCAGGGTTGCAGGCAAAACAAGCAGGCCTGCGTAGTTTTAATATCGACCTGATGCATGGTTTGCCAGAGCAAAGCATCAGTGATGCACTTTACGATCTTCAACAAGCCATTGAAATCGCCCCACCGCATCTGTCTTGGTATCAGCTAACGATCGAACCCAACACCGCATTTGGCTCACGCCCTCCCGTGCTGCCTGAAGATGAAACGCTGTGGGATATCCAAGAACAAGGCCACCAATTATTGCTGGACGCAGGCTATCAGCAATATGAGATCTCGGCTTACGCCAAGCCCGGTTTCGAATGTCGGCACAATCTGAATTACTGGCAGTTTGGTGACTATCTCGGCATCGGTTGCGGCGCCCATGGCAAGATCACCTTACCGCAGGAAAACCGGATCATTCGCACAGCGAAAGTAAAACACCCAAAAGGCTATCTCGACCCAGAACGGGCATTTTTAGATCAAAGCTGGAATGTGGAAAACGAAGATCGGCCGTTTGAATATTTCATGAACCGGATGCGCCTGTTTCAACCCGTTCCCAAAGCGGAATTTACGTTCAGAACTGGTTTAACAACAGAGTCTGTTGAGACGATGTTTGCGAAAGCCTATGAGCAAGGCTTACTGCAACAAACTGCAACGGAATGGCAAGTCACCGAATTAGGTCATCGCTACCTGAACAGCTTACTGACGATGCTGATGGAAGAGTAAAGCCTGCCCACTTAAACCCAGCCCACTTGAAATTGCAGCGGTGTTGACCGCAGAAACAATAACGGCCTGTATCATCCGATGACAGGCCGTTTTTATTCGTGCTGTTAATCTGCGCGATTAGCTTTTACGAGCGTACAACAGATCCCACACGCCGTGACCTAAGCGATGACCGCGCTGTTCAAACTTAGTCAGTGGACGGGAGTCCGGACGTGGTGCATAGACACCATCCGTTACCGTGTTAGCAAACCCTTCCGCTGCATTCATTACTTCCACCATATGCTCCGCGTAGTTTTCCCAGTCGGTCGCCATATGGAAGACACCACCAACTTTCAACTTCGGACGCAGCATTTGCACAAAGGCTGGCTGCACGATCCGGCGTTTATGGTGACGCGATTTATGCCAAGGATCAGGGAAGAACAGCTGCAAGGTATCAATACTTTGATCTGGGATCATCTGACCCAACACTTCCACTGCATCGTGACAGAACAGACGTAAATTAGTAATGCCTGCCTCTTGCGCTGATGTTAAGCAAGCACCAACACCCGGGCGATGCACTTCAATACCGATGAAATTTTTCTCAGGCGCTGCCGCTGCCATTTCCACCAGCGATTTACCCATGCCAAAACCGATTTCCAGCACGGCTGGGGCTTCACGACCAAACAGCTTGGCGAGATCTAACATCTCATCACGAAATTCGACGCCCATTACCGGCCACAATTCTTGTAATGCGCGATCCTGACCTCGGGTCAGACGGCCTTCACGACGCACAAAACTGCGGATGCGGCGCATAAATTTACCATCTTCGGTTTGTTCTTCACCGACGGTCATTTCATCATGCTCGGTCATGGTGTCTCTCTATCTGTTAACAGGGCGTTGGCATTATCCAGAGATAATATGAAGGTGCAAGCAGAAAGCCGATTTTCACATTCTTTCCGCCAGCAAAACCTTACTTTTTGTATCGTTTACAGCACCGAGTTGCTGTGACAGCATGCTGGCTTCATCGACAGAAGGTTTTTAGTTTGAATCCAGCCACTTTTTCCCAGCGTTTACTAACTTGGTATGACATATCCGGGCGTAAAACATTGCCTTGGCAGCAGGACAAAACCCCCTATCGGGTCTGGGTGTCGGAAATCATGCTGCAACAAACACAAGTCAGCACCGTGATCCCGTATTACGAACGCTTTATGGCCCGATTTCCTGATGTGTTAAGCCTCGCCAATGCCCCGCTGGATGAGGTCTTACACCTATGGACAGGGCTCGGCTATTACGCCCGTGCCCGCAACTTGCATAAAGCGGCTGAAGTCATCCGCGATCAGTATCAAGGATTGTTTCCGGAAACCTTCGATGATGTCGTCGAACTACCGGGCATTGGCCGCTCTACGGCTGGTGCCATTTTGTCGCTGTCGTTACAACAACACCATGCGATTTTAGATGGTAACGTCAAACGTGTGCTCACACGCTGGTTAGCACTGGAAGGCTGGTCGGGGCAAAAACAGATTGAAAATGAACTTTGGGATTGGGCGAACAAACTCACCCCGGCACAGCGCGTGGAACACTATAACCAAGCGATGATGGATCTGGGTGCCAGCCTTTGCAGTCGCACCAAACCGCAATGCACCATTTGCCCGATGAACGATGATTGTGGTGGTTATCTGCAAGGTAAACCCACCGCCTACCCGACGCCCAAACCGAATAAGAAACAGATCCCGGTAAAACAAACCTGCTTATTGATCATGCGTCATGCACAGAGTGTCTGGTTACAACAGCGCCCGGCACAGGGCATCTGGGGCGGATTATTCAGCTTTCCAGAATTTAGTGATATCAGCGAAGCGCAGCACTGGTTACAGCAACAAGGCTATACAGAGCTGGCAATTCAACCGCTGAGTGCTTTCCGGCACACTTTCAGCCACTTTCATCTGGATATCACTCCCCTGCTGGTCAGCTTGCCGCATCCTGCACACAGCATCATGGAGCAAAGCAACGAACTTTGGTATAACCTCAATCAACCATCCAGTGTTGGCCTGTCTGCGGTGACACTGAAACTACTGACTTATCCTGAACTGCAACAATAGAGAAAATAACTATGTCCCGAATTGTTTTTTGTCAGCGACTGAAAAAAGAAGCCCCAGGTATGGCTTTTCAACTGGTTCCCGGTGAATTGGGTAAGCGGATTTTTGACAACATCTCTCAGGAAGCTTGGGCGGAATGGCAAAAAAAGCAGACCATGCTGATCAATGAAAAGAAACTGAACATGATGAACACAGAACATCGCGCCTTACTGCAAGCTGAGATGGAAAAATATCTCTTTGAAGACGGCGAAGTGCAAATTGAAGGTTATGTACCGCCGAGCGCTAAATAACCGTTTGTCTAGGAATAAACCAGTCATTTTCTGGTTTTGTTCAGCAAAGCAGCAAACGAACTGAAAATTGAGGGGTTTCGGAAAAAAGCGTTGACTTAAAACCGCTTATTTTGTTTAATGCGCCCCGTTGCCCAGATAGCTCAGTCGGTAGAGCAGCGGATTGAAAATCCGCGTGTCCGTGGTT
>CALMKU010000335.1 GCA_937866945.1 uncultured Tolumonas sp. | reverse complement strand
GGCAACCAGAGCAGTATGTTTGAATTTCATTACGTTCTTTCCTGTATGGCTATGTTTCGCTGAGAGATGGTTATTTGGCTGAACTGGCAGCCGTTATGGCATGAGTTGATGCTTTCGGTTTGATAAAAAACAGACACAACACCGGGATCAAATAGAGCAGATAGGCACCCACCTCACTGACCGATGGTGCTTCCTGATAGCCGAACAGGCTTTCCAGCAGGGTGCCGGTGAAGCTATGAGTGGATAACACACCGCTTAAATCAAAAGCGACATCTTGGAAGTAATTCCAAACTCCCGCTTCGTGGAAGGCGCGCACGGTGCCAGCAGCCAAACCTGCGGCCACAAACAAAATGAACAGCGCCGTCCAGCGGAAAAATGGTTGTAGCGGCAGTTTTACACCACCCCAGTAGATGGCGATACCGGCCAAAATAGCGGTTAACAAGCCAGTTAATGCGCCCAACGGCGCTTCCGCGCCAACATCTTGCTGAAAGGCCGCCAGCAGGAAAAACACTGACTCTAGCCCTTCCCGTGCGACAGCAAAAAACACCATCAGCACCAATGCCCAGCCTTGGCTTGATCCAGAATTCAGCGCGCTATCGACAGCGTTATGTAATTGAGCTTTGATGGAATGCGATGCTTTGCGCATCCAGAACACCATCCACGTCAGCACCACGACCGCTATTGCTGCGACGAGCCCTTCAAATAATTCCTGCTCTTTTTGCGGAAATTCACCGGTGGTTTCATTGATAAACCAACCTAAGCCCAGACACAGTAAACAGGCGATGATGACGCCGGCCCAGACCGAGCGCATCCACTGACTGCGATTAGTGCGTTTCAGATAACTGGCAATCAGACTGACAATCAGAGCCGCTTCCAGCCCTTCACGGAACATGATCAGGAATGGGACGAAAAACATGCCAAAACCTCGAATAATAATCATTATCATAAGCAAGATGAGAATGATTATCGTTAGATGTATTTTAAAGGCAAGTTTTATTTTCCAGCGTGAACGGGGGGAATAAACATAAAGAAATCAGAATGAGAGTGCAGGATAGGCGTCGCACAGACCGTGCAGCGCCTATAGATCAAAAATGGGTTTTTTATTTAAATTCGCACAGATAAGCCGTGTCTACCGCGACTTTCAGCTGGAATTTGCTGTTACCGGGTACGTTGAACTGCTGGCCATCAGCGAAAGTCTGCCACTCAGTTTCACTTGGCAGCAACACGGTCAACGCACCACGGATCACCACCATCAGCTCTGGCGCACCAGTGCCAAATTCATATTCACCCGGTGCCATAACACCGACAGTCGCGCGCTGGTCAGCGTTATCAAAACCGATTGATTTTACGTTACCGGAAAAATATTCATTAACTTGCAACATGATTCAATGCTTCCTTGTAGATAAACGCAGAAAGCATAGCACAGAGCAACACGCTTCTGCATAGATGGTAGAAACATAATGCGATCTCAAACCATCAATATATTTGAAATAATTCACTGCCATTAAATACAGGTATTAATTTTAAATAAATTAAATTTTCAGTATTAAATTAATTATCAATGCCCAGATATCTGACAGGTTTGCCATATGTCTGACCATAAAACTAACAACCCATATTGCGCAAGATTTATTTTTTACATACCATTTTTTGCACACGGTAAACCATATAAATAAAAAATGACGCAATCAATTTCCGGCAGTATAAAAGCAATCATGGAACCGGTTATAGGCCATGTTTTGCCGCAAGGTGAAGATATACGCTACGATCCTGATTTTGAAAAGGTAGAGACAGAGATAGCTAAACTAACCAGTCTTCATAAAGACCAGCAGACAGATTGGAAATTGGTTCAGGAGTTAAGTTATCAATTGTTAATTAATCGGAGCAAAGATATACGTTTGGTTTGTTGGTATGCTGCAGCATTATTGAAAGTTGAAGGTTACGTTCGGCTGGGTAACATTTATGAATTGGTAAGTGGATTATTTACTCTCTATGGGCATTGTTGTTTTCCTTTAAAATCAAGAGCCAGACTAGCAGCACTGAATTGGCTGTTTGATCGAATTGATTTTAACGCAGATAGCTTTGTTGAGAAACAGAGCCATGACGCGATTGAATTGTTAATTAACGCGTTGATAGTTTGTGATGCGGAGTTGAAAAAGCAGTTTGGTGAAGAAGCACCGTTATTGCCGCCTAAAATACAACAACTGCGTGATATTCAGCGACGTCAACAACAAGATAAGCTATCTGAGTTGGCATTAGCCATAATTCCATCTGAATCTACGGCCAACGTATCGGCGGTTGCACCCGCTGTCAGCGCTATTACTGAGGATAGCGACAGTGTGCGAATCGCCCGTTATCTGCAGGAGCAATCGCGGCTGCTGATCCCCTATTTATTGCAGAAGGACCTCGCTGATCCGCGCGCATATTTGCTTACCCGCAGCTGTGCCTGGTTGCAGATATCAGCTGCACCGACGGCGAATAAGCAAAAAATCACCCAGCTAAAGCCGTTAACAGCGAATAAATTACAGGAATATCAACAACGATTGGTGGCAAAAGAGTTTACAACATTAATTCCTGATCTGGAAATGAGTCTCTCTAAAGCACCATTTTGGTTTAATGGTCATTACTGGTGTGCTCAGGCGCTACAAGCACTAGGGCATAGTGCGATGGCAGAATATGTGCGGCATTATTTGAGTTCATTCCTGTCGAAGTTTCCCGAACTGGTGGCACTACGCTTTGATGATGGCTCGCCGTTTATGGATGCTGAAACTGAAGTCTGGCTGTTTGCGTCAACCACAGAACAACAATCGATGGTCGATAAACCAGATGATATAAATGAGTACTCGTCCGAACATCCTTGGAATAGTGCTTTAAAAACAGCGCAAGAAAATGTCAGGCAAAATAGCAAATTATTAAAACAAGAGATGCTCGGTTTACAAATACTGGCAAATACCGCAGGTAGTACGCGAGAAAAGGTGTGTTGGCAATTAGCGTTAGTTAAGTTGGCGCAACAATATCAGCGTCACGACTTAGCTACGCTTATTTTAGAAGATATCTACCAGCTTGTTTCTCATTTTCAGATTAAAGAGTGGGAACCACACCTGCTTAAAGAAATATTACAGCTATGGCAGTGTAGTCTGGAAAAAATAAACTCAAAGCAGTATCCAGATAAAATCAATGAAATAAAAAATAATCTCTATCGCTTGGATATATCTATGGCGTTTTAATTAGGAGTCTTAAATGTCGGGAAAAGAGAGCTCTGTTGCACCTAAAGAGCGAATTAACGTTACCTTTAAACCGTCTAATGGTGAAGGTTTAGATGAGCTTGAATTGCCTCTCAAATTAATGATGATGGGCGATTACACGTTAAAAGTTGACGATCGAAAAATTGAAGACCGCAAAGCCATCAATATTAATAAGAATAATTTCAATGAAGTGTTAGAGAAGCACAATTTAAATCTCGAATTGCAGGTTCCTAATCGCTTAACCGATGAAACAACCGACGAAGAGTTAGCCATTAAATTACAGTTTCAATCGATGAAAGATTTTGACCCTGCCAGTTTAGTGCAGCAAGTGCCAGAGATGAAAGCATTGATGGAGTTACGAGATGCGTTGGTGGCATTGAAAGGGCCGCTAGGCAATGTGCCCTCTTTCCGTAAAGCGATAGAAGAGGTGCTAACCAATCAGGAGTCCAGAGACAAAGTGCTGGCGGAATTGGGCATGAACGCAAAATAACAAGCAAGGACACGGGACATGAACACGGGTTTACAAGAACAATCAGCGATGTCGTTGGCGTCTGACAATATTCTGGATCGCATCATCGCAGAAACAAAACTGACGCCGCAAGACGAGGCTTATGACATCGCCAAGCGCGGTGTGAGTGCATTTATCGAAGAATTACTAAAGAGTAATGCTTCCTCGGAACCAGTCAAAAAGGCGTTAGTGGATAAGATGATTGCTGCAATCGACGAGAAATTAAGTCGTCAGGTTGACGCTGTTTTACAGTAACCGTTCACCAGCCCCGGCTTGACTAAGCCGAGGCTAGGTTGAATACGTC
>CALMKU010000334.1 GCA_937866945.1 uncultured Tolumonas sp. | reverse complement strand
TCTAAGGCTTGCCGATAACCGTGTTGCCGTGACTGCGCCGGTAATTTGTCTAATGGCCCAGTGATCAGGCCTATTTTCCGATGCCCCTGTTCAATCAGATGACGGGTTGCCAGATAACCACCGAGTGCCGAGTTATCCTGAATGCGATCAGCTTTGCTGTTGAGTGGCCCCCAATCCATGACCACTATCGGCACAGCCGGATGGCGACCAAACACTTCGGCAGAGGCCGAACGGGCTTCGGTACACATCAGTAACAAACCATCGATCCGCTTTTGCAGTAACACTTCCAGACTATGGCTCAGCCGTGCCGGATCGCCTTCGGTATTACATAACACCAGGGTATAGCCACGCTGATAACAGATCCGCTCTACACCGGCCACTACTTCGGCAAAAAACGGGTTATTCGAGGTGGTAACGATCATGCCCAGCGTGCGAGTCTGATTGATTTTCAAGCTACGAGCTAAGGCGGAAGGAGAATAATTAAGATCAGCCACCGCTTTCAAAATGCGCTCACGAATTTCGTCACTGACAAAACGGCTATTATTCACCACGTGCGAAACCGTGGAGGTTGAAACACCCGCTAAGCGGGCGACATCTTTCATGGTGGCCAAACCTGCTAACTCCTTGCAGCTAAAAACGCATCTACCTCAGACCGAAGCGGAATCGACGGTTGAGCGCCAGAACGGGTGACGGAAATTGCCGCCGCCGCATGCGCAAAACGAATGGCGTCACGACGGGATAAACCTTCCAACTCGGCGGTCACGAACGCGCCATTAAAGGTATCACCCGCGGCTGTCGTGTCGAGTGCCTGCACACGAAAACCTGGGATCAATTCGCCTTTACCCTGTTCACTCAGCCAAACACCTTTGGCTCCTAAGGTAATTAATACCGTAGCAATGCCATATCCGTGAAGGATATTTGCCGCTTTTTGTGCATCGTCTTCGGTATTCACTGCCACACCGGTCAGCGCTTGCGCTTCCGTTTCATTAGGGGTGATCACGTCAACCAGACAGAGCAACGACTCGGGCAGCGCCTGCGCAGGTGCCGGGTTCAGGATCACTTTGGTACCAGCATCCCTGGCAACCTGAGCTGCTGTTTCAACCGTATTCAACGGGCTTTCCAGCTGCATCAGCAATACATCCGCATCGCTAATTAATGGCAAATGTGGCTGCAAACGTGCCGGGGTCAGCTCTGCGTTCGCCCCCGCAGAAATTCCGATACAATTTTCACCGTCCGCCGAGACCCAGATCATCGCAACACCGGTGGTTGTGCCATCAATGGCCATCACTGCCTGTGTATCAATGCCATCAATGACGAACTGTTCTTTCATGCGGGCGCCAATATCATCGCTGCCCACACAAGCAATAAACGCAATGTCAGCACCGGTTCTGCCTGCAGCAACAGCCTGATTCGCCCCCTTGCCGCCATAGGCAATGTGATAGCCGCTGCCAACCAGCGTTTCACCGGGTTTAGGAAAGCGAGGTACAGATAATACGTGATCGGCATTCACACTGCCGAGAACGACCAGTTTTTTACTCATCTTCAGCTCCAATCAACTTCAGCCGCCATAAACGCCAGTTTCAATAACCCTCAGCCTCAATAAAAAAGTACCCGCACAAAGGCGGGTACTGGCTGATATTATTTTGATACCACTTTCAGTGGTACTGGAATATTGGCTGGCACGGTTTCACCTTTCAGCACTTTATCCGCGATTTCTACGCCAATCGCACCGATTTGATCAGGCTGTTGCGCGATAGTCGCCGCCATTTTGCCTTTTTCTACTGCTTTAACACCATCATCGGTGCCGTCAAAACCAACAACCAGCACGTTATCTTTGCCAGCGGCTTGCAGTGCACGCACGGCACCTAAGGCCATTTCATCGTTTTGTGCAAAGACGCCTTGCACATCACCATGCCCGGACAGCAGGTTTTCCATGACATTCAGGCCCTTAGTGCGATCGAAATCAGCAGGTTGGCTGGCTAGCATCTGGAAGCTGTGCGCATCCGCCGCCAGTTTGAATCCGGCGCCACGATCACGAGCAGCAGAGGTACCGGCGATCCCTTCCAATTGGATAATTTTGGCTTTTTCACC
>CALMKU010000333.1 GCA_937866945.1 uncultured Tolumonas sp. | reverse complement strand
AGCAGCGGATTGAAAATCCGCGTGTCCGTGGTTCGATTCCGCGTCTGGGCACCATGATTCTGAAGCCTCGCATTTATGCGGGGCTTTGTCGTTTCTGGGCCAGTCAAACACCTCTCGATGAAAACTCAACGCCACACAAAACTGATATTGTTTTCCAAGACCTGATAAGCCGCTGGATTAAAGCGTTGCAGCGCCTGGATCACGATAGCCACCAGCAATATATTAAAAACCACATACTCCCCTGCCCCACCCACCTTCATACCAAGCGGATTAAGGCTGACTTTTTGTTTAAAAGGCCAGAATAAAGCAACGCCATTGGTGCCAATCAACATGTCACCAACAATGTGACTGATAAAACCAAGGCTGATTGTTTTGGCGTACAGATGCCACATGGGCGATGCGACAAGGCAACAATAGAGCAAAACGATAGCCAGTAAACTATGCGTGACAGTGCGATGCCCAAGCAAAGAATGCAGGGGTTTACTGACCACAGGCATTAAACGGCCAAACGAGCTTTCTGGTGAATCAATGTCAGGTAATAACGCCCCTAACATGACCAGTAAACAAGCAACATCGATTCTTCCAGCAAACTCAGGTACATGACTTTCGACCATCAGCAAACTGAATACTGCAAACGCCTGATGCGTCTTTGCCATCATATTGATTACAACTTAAATAATGTATTTATATACAGTTGTTTGATGATACTAAATTTTGACTCTAACGGCAAAATCGTTATACTGCGCGGGTCATTGGGGAGTAGCCTCCTGTTTTTCGTAAAGGGCTTGCATCAACAAACTTGACCCTCATGGTCATGGTGCAAGCAGTGATTCGTCATCAACGACGGATACACCTGGCAAGACCTTTGACCATACCCTGTGCAGGCCGGACAGGTGTGTGGTCATTGGAATGTTTTCCGGCCAAGGAGTATCACGTGTCTGCTTTTGTCATTTCCACCGGTATTGTCGCTCTGGCTGAAATCGGGGATAAAACTCAACTCTTAGCGTTCATTCTTGCTGCAAAGTTCAAGAAACCTATTCCCATTATTCTGGGAATTTTGGTTGCTACGCTGGTTAATCATGGCCTTGCAGGTGCGATTGGTGAATGGCTGACATCATTGGCAACACCACAAACGATGGGGCTGATCCTGGGCGTATCTTTTATTGCTATGGCGTTGTGGACGTTGATCCCCGATAAATTTGATGAAGCTGATGCCAAACTGGCGCATATGGGCATTTTTGGCACCACGCTAGTGGCCTTCTTTCTGGCCGAGATGGGTGACAAAACTCAAGTGGCGACTGTCGCGCTGGCAGCTAAATATCAGGCGTTGATCCCTGTCGTGGCTGGAACCACGCTTGGCATGATGATCGCCAATGTGCCAGCCGTATTTGTTGGCAAACAAATAGCGCAAAAGATGCCGGTTAAGCTGGTACACAGTATTGCAGCTGCCATTTTTGCTGTGCTCGGTGTGGTTACTTTAGTAGGCACATTAAAACCAGAGTGGTTTGATTTTCTGGCTTTTAATTAATACATATCGCCCTGATCTTCGTCAGGGCTTTTTATTCTCCTTACCAAATTTTTTTCAGCTGCTGTAGCACGTCTGCAGCATCATTCAGCGCATGTTGTTGCTGCTTATTTAACCGTTTTTGCCACCGCTTTGGTAATACCAGTTCTTGCGGCCATTGTGCTTCAAACAAAGCAATGTCATGCAGCAGCCCTAAGCTTTGCTGTAACTTAATTAATACTGATAACCGACGATTCTGCCGTTTGGTTAATACAGCAGCAAATCCTTGTCCCCAGTAACGCAGCTGTTTTACCTGTAAGCGTAACGAGTGCCAATCAGCAATTGGGGAGCTTAATTTTAAATCCGCCGCGGCTTTCAAAAAGCGTTTCTCCAATTGACGTGATTTCTGTCGGGCTGCTAATTGCAAAACACTTTTACGCTTATGCCGCATTTTTCTATCCCAGATCGAACTCACTTGCGATAACGTTTCTGCTAAAGCGGTGGCATGCAATTCAGGCAATAAATGCTGTCGTAATGCCAGCAAGTTATCTGCTAGCAAAGAGACAATCTCCGCCCCATAACCTGTTTTAGCATATAGCGATTCAGCCAGCGCCAACCTGACCTCCCGATCCCGATCTTGCCCCGTCAACGCTGCCGCGATTCCTAACTGTTTCTTTTGTTCCTGCATGATATGGCAGCGAGGATACAACCCTTGTAACACCCGCAAACTGCGTAAGTTGACCCGTAGATCATGCAGCGCTTCGCTATCACCATCATCAGTCATTCGCACTAAGGCCTTACTGGCTTTTGATGCTAACGCGGAAAAGTGCGTACTCAATTCCCGGCTAAATGTTCGGCTTAATGCTGCTTGTCTGTTCACCTGTTTATATTCCACATAATGTCTTCACTTAA
>CALMKU010000332.1 GCA_937866945.1 uncultured Tolumonas sp. | reverse complement strand
GCGATGAATGGCAAGCCTATTGCCAGTTAGCACAAGTGAATCAGGCACCATTTTCGGCGTTTATGCGTCTGCCTGAAGCAGCCATTCTCAGCTTATCGCCAGAACGCTTTCTGGCACTCAATAACCGAGAAATTGAAACCAAACCGATTAAAGGAACGCGCCCTCGTTTTATTGATCCACAAGCGGATCAGGCCAGCGTTGCTGAACTACAAAATTCGCCGAAAGATCGGGCAGAAAATCTGATGATTGTTGACCTGTTACGTAACGATATAGGGCGGGTATCTAAACCGGGCACAGTACGGGTGCCCAAGCTGTTCGATATTGAATCATTCAAGGCCGTACACCATCTGGTTTCGACCGTGACGGGAACGTTAGCCGAACAATACAGTGCCGTTGAACTGCTGGAAGCATGTTTTCCTGGTGGCTCAATTACTGGTGCCCCCAAAGTCCGGGCGATGGCAATTATTGAAGAGCTCGAACCACACCGCCGCTCCGCCTATTGTGGCAGCATGTTTTATATCAGCCGACATGGACGCATGGATTCCAGTATCACCATTCGCACCCTGATCGCATGGCAACAACAACTTTATGTCTGGGCGGGTGGCGGTATTGTTGCTGATTCTGAGGCAAACGCTGAATATCAGGAAACCTTTGATAAATTAGCGAAGATATTGCCGATCTTGGAACAGTTATATCATGAGCCGAACTGAACACTTTCTGAATCGTTTCTTATTACAGAATGCGCCGTTGACGCCGGTTGATATTCATCCGGGAACACACGATGCGGCGGTATTAATACCGATTATTCTGCGCGATGATGGCTGGTCGGTATTGTTCACGCAACGAAGCTGGCAGCTGCGTCACCATCCCGGTCAAGTCTGTTTTCCGGGTGGCAGAAAAGATAACACAGATAGCTCTTTGCAGATGACCGCTATTCGCGAGATGGAAGAAGAGCTCGGTATCACCGAAAAACAGATCAGAGTACTGGGGCAATTATCCTCTGGGCACACCTTCACGGGGTATCAGATCCACCCCTATCTCGCGTTAATACAACCGCCATTTAAGATCACACCCGCCAAAGATGAAGTGTCTGCAGTATTTGAATTGCCGCTGGAAACGTTACTTGATCTCAATACTTATCAACCGCTGATCACCACACGAAACGGCACGACACATAAAATCATCGGACTAACGGTTGATGGTTGGTTTATCTGGGGTGCGACGGCGAGAATTCTTTACCAGCTGGCAAAACAGTTTGGATGAAGCAATCTGCTTTAGAGGATGATGTTTCAATGGATATTAAGAGATTATTGGAGGCGTGTCCCGGAGTCGAACCGGGCTAGACGGATTTGCAATCCGCTACATAACCGCTTTGTTAACACGCCTTAAATTGGAGCGGGAAACGAGACTCGAACTCGCGACCCTAACCTTGGCAAGGTTATGCTCTACCAACTGAGCTATTCCCGCTTCAATGAGATGTTGCCTTAGCAACGGCGCGCATTATACGCAGAGGCAGAGTGAAGGCAAAATACTTTTTGCGCCAGTGGATGCTGACTGTCTGATATTTCCGCACTTCACTCTTTATTGCTGATTACTTAAGCTTTTTACTTCGTTTTCCCTGCTGCAGCCTGCCAACGACCGCCAACATAGTAGGCCGCCCAACCAGTTGCTTTACCGTCTACTTCAGAAGCAACATATTGCTCTTTCGTTTTACGGCTGAAACGCACAATCGTTGGATTACCATCTGGATCAGCAACTGGTGCTTCCGCCAGATACTGATGTTTTGGTGCCAAACGATCTTTAAAGCGAAGTAATTCAGCAACCAATGGCGCTCGTGTTTCGCGTGATTTAGGGAATGTGCTGGCTGCCATAAACAGACCTGCCGCCCCATCACGTAACACAAAATGCGCATCGGATTTACTGCACTTCAGCTCAGGCAGGAACACCGGATCTTCTTTCGGCGGTGCCACATCGCCATTTTTCAGGATCTTACGTGTGTTCTTACATTCTGCATTGGTACAGGCCATAAACTTACCAAAACGGCCGGTTTTCAGCTGCATGTCTGAACCACAACGATCACATTCCACTACTGGGCCTTCATAGCCTTTCAGACGGAACTGACCGACTTCGATCTCATAACCATCACAATCCGGGTTATTGCCGCAAATATGGATTTTACGTGTGCCATCCAGCACATAAGAATCCATCGCTGTACCGCATTTTTTGCAACGGTGCATGGCACGCAGTGCGTTTACTTCACCATCTTCGGAGTCTGCGGCGATAAATTCATCACCAGGCACCAGATTGATGGTTTGTTTGCACCGCTCTTTGGGCGGTAAGGCATAACCAGAACAACCCAGGAATACACCGGTAGAAGCAGTACGAATACCCATTTTGCGACCACAGGTCGGGCAATCGATATCCGTCAGTACAACCTGATTGCTCCGCATTCCACCGATATCGCCTTCGGCTTTTTGCAGATCGGCTTTAAATTCGGAATAGAAACTATCCAGCTGTTTATGCCAGTCTAAATTGCCCTGGGCAATATTATCCAGCGAGCTTTCCATTTGCGCCGTGAAGTCATAACTCATCAGATCAGTGAAACTTTCCACTAACCGATCGGTGACAATTTCACCCATTTTTTCAGCATAAAAACGACGGGCTTCGACCTTCACATAACCACGGTCTTGGATCGTGGAAATAATCGATGCGTAGGTTGATGGACGGCCGATGCCACGTTTTTCCAGCTCTTTAACTAACGCAGCTTCCGTGAAACGTGCTGGCGGCTTCGTGAAATGTTGTTTAGGGTCGAGTTTAACAAGTTGTAATACATCGCCAGCGTTAACCGCAGGTAACTCAATATCGTCACCTTTACGGCCCATTGGTGGTAATGCTTTAGTCCAACCGGCGAAACGTAAAATACGGCCTTTGGCTTTCAGCTCAAAATCAGCGGCAGTAACGGTCAATGTGCTGGTGTCATATTGAGCTGGCGTCATCTGACATGCGACAAACTGGCGCCAGATCAGGTCGTACAAACGAACGGCATCCGCTTCCATATCTTTTAACGCATCAGCTTTCACTTCAACATTGGATGGACGGATCGCTTCGTGCGCTTCCTGTGCATTGGCTTTAGAGCCATAAGTCAGCGGATCTTTAGGTAAATATTTTTTACCGAATTGCTGTTCAATATAGTCACGAACCGCGACAACCGCTTCCTGACTCAAGTTGGTAGAGTCAGTACGCATGTAGGTAATGTGACCCGCTTCGTACAAACGCTGCGCCATCATCATGGTCTTCTTCACACCAAAACTCAGTCGTGTGCTGGCAGCTTGCTGTAAGGTGGAAGTAATGAATGGTGCAGAAGGTTTACTACTGGTCGGTTTATCTTCGCGATCGCGCACTGTATAGGCAGCATTTTTTAATGTCTGCACAGCAGCCATGGCTTGCTGTTCGTTCTTTGGATCGAACGTTTTGCCCTGCTGCGAGGTAACCTGCAGACGCAGCGCTTCACGAGTCGGAGTTTGTGTATCCGCGTGGATATCCCAGTACTCTTCCGGCACAAAGGCTTTAATTTCACGCTCTTTTTCAACAATCAAACGCAATGCGACCGATTGAACACGGCCAGCAGAAAGGCCACGAGCAATTTTCTTCCATAACAATGGGGAAACCATATAACCCACAACGCGGTCAAGGAATCGACGTGCTTGTTGCGCATTAACGCGTTCGATATTCAACAAGCCAGGATGAGAAAAGGCTTCCTGGATCGCGGTTTTGGTAATTTCGTTAAACACCACGCGCTTAAAGCGTGACTCATCACCACCGATCAGCTCACGCAGATGCCAGGCAATCGCTTCCCCTTCTCTATCCAAGTCGGTTGCGAGATAGATGGTGTCAGCTTGTGCCGCTAATGCGCGAAGTTCAGCAACGACTTTTTCTTTGCCGGGCAGTATTTCGTAACGAGCTTTCCAGCCATGTTCAGGATCGATCCCCATGCGGGAAACCAGCGATGAGTACTCTTTTTTCGCTTTATCCGCGGCATCAAGACGAACGCCTTTTTTTGCGCCTTCCTTTTTATCAGCTGCAGTTGATGCGCTGCCACTTGTTGGCAAATCGCGCACATGACCAACACTGGATTTGACGACGAAGTCTTTACCCAGATATTTGTTGATAGTTTTGGCTTTTGCCGGGGACTCTACAATGACCAGTGCTTTGCCCATATGACCGACGGTTTCCTTATTAGCACGCAAAAATTAAGCAATGTTTATAGCTTCGCCTGAAACAGGCGAAGTCTCTTCTTTTTATAAAATGGTTGGAGCTTCAGTGATAATCAACTTTTATTTACATTTAAACAGCAAAATTCTCATTCTTGAGCATTAGAAAGGAATCTTACAGGTCTCAATGATACGATAAACGGCTTTTTCGACAGCCAATGAAGCTGCGTTCGAGAAACGATCCGCCAGACCTTTTTTTGCATGATACGTCACTTTAATCACCTGCTTTTGCTCAAACTGAGACAGCAAGTAATCGTCACTGGTACGCAATTCATCCACCACACCTAACTTTTTCGCTTCTGCTGCCAGCCAATGTTCACCGGTCGCGATTTGATCGATATCCATGCGCGGGCGATGTTCGCTGACAAACTGTTTAAATTGCTGATGGACAGTTTCCAGCTCTTCACGGAATTTTTCGCGTGCCTTGTCGTCGTTTTCACCAAAGATGGTTAAGGTGCGTTTGAACTGGCCTGCGGTGTGTAATTCAATATCCACATCGTGTTTTTTCAACAAGCGGTTAAAGTTTGGCATCTGTGCAACAACGCCGATAGAGCCGACAATTGCAAAAGGGGCTGCGATAATTTTTTGTGCTACACAGGCCATCATATAACCACCACTGGCAGCCACTTTGTCGATTGCTACGGTTAAAAATAACCCGCGATCGCGGATGCGTTGTAACTGCGAAGCACCCAAGCCATAACCGTGCACAACACCACCACCCGATTCCACCCGAACCAGCACTTCAT
>CALMKU010000331.1 GCA_937866945.1 uncultured Tolumonas sp. | reverse complement strand
ATACCTATGACGTGTATAAAGATCACGTTAAACAATCACGGGAAGATTTCAAAAAGGAGTGGGCGATCCCTTTTCCCTATGAAAAATGGCAATAACGTTCAGCGTTGATTGTAGGGCGGCACTCGATGCCGCTTTTTTTCGGGCTCAGTCTGGCCTATAGCATCCACCAAAATGCCCCCACTGATAATAACCAACGCCACGTTTACCCCTGCACTGAGAGCTCATCATGAAAATAATTTACCGATACTTGCTCCTGATTTTATGTCTGACTGGGTGCAGTTCAAGAGCTGAAGTCGCGGATGAGTATCGTTACTGGAGTTATAGTATTACCGTTCCCCCTTATTTTCAGATCAATACGGAATATTTACAGGCCAGTATGCCGGATGGTCATATTATGGACTTGATGGCTGGAGGTGTTGTGGGAGGGGGAAGGCCTGATAATGGTTCAGGGAATGAGTTTTCTATTGGTTATACACCATCAATGGATCAACACCGCTACACTGAGCTGCCAGATAGCATGGTGGTGAGCTGGTTTTCGTATGCCGAAAAACAGTTTTATGCTGCCAATATCCATTTCAGCCCCGACATTAAAAAACAGATGATGACGCCCTATGTTTCTAACTGCTGGACAAAAAAACGAACGCTCTATCATAACCAAATAGTAATTGGGCTAGCGCCGGGAGGCTATGTCAAAGTTTGGGGAAAAGGCGGCTGTGGGGATAAAGAGATACTGGTGGGTAAATTCAAAGGTTGGAAAATGGTGGAAAGCATAACAGGAACAAAACCATATCAACTCAGAGAACAAACCGAAGAATATCATAAGAAATTTGCCGATATTCTGGCAAAACCCATTCCGTATGAAAAATGGAAATAAAGGGTCAGATTTAGATGGAAAACAGAATGTCAGATATGCTTAATGTGAGATGTTGACATTCTGAACAGTTCAAATAAGATGTATAGACATTTAGACGTCCAAACATCTGTTTTGTTTGGTCGATGCAGGAAGCGGAGCCTTCCGTCCCACAGGCCGTAAGGCAGGCAAGGAGTAAACATGAGTTTTGACAGCGCACGTCAGGTAGAAGCCCTGAACCAGAATCTGGCCGAATTGAATGGCGATATTAATGTTTCGTTTGAGTTTTTCCCGCCAGCCACTGAAAGCATGGAACTGACGCTGTGGAACTCGATTGAACGCCTGAGCAAACTGAAACCGAAATTTGTATCAGTAACCTATGGCGCTAACTCCGGTACCCGCGACCGCACGCACAGCATTATCAAAGACATCAAAGAACGTACCGGTCTGATTGCCGCGCCGCACCTGACCTGTGTGGATGCCACCCGTGACGAGCTGCGTGCTATTGCCAAAGATTACTGGGATAACGGCATTCGCAACATCGTGGCGCTGCGGGGTGACTTGCCAGCCGGTGCGAGTAAACCAGAAATGTACGCCGATGATCTGGTGGCACTGCTGAAAGAGGTAGCTGATTTTGATATCTCTGTGGCTGCTTACCCAGAAGTGCACCCTGAAGCGAAAAGCGCA
Source organism: uncultured Tolumonas sp. (assembly GCA_937866945.1). Taxonomy (GTDB): domain Bacteria; phylum Pseudomonadota; class Gammaproteobacteria; order Enterobacterales; family Aeromonadaceae; genus Tolumonas. The sequence goes on along the minus strand of CALMKU010000331.1, from coordinate 8,258 downwards.
CAGGCTGATCTGCTGCACCTGAAACGCAAAATTGATGCCGGTGCCAACCGTGCGATCACGCAGTTCTTCTTTGATGTGGAAAGCTACCTGCGTTTCCGCGATCGTTGTGCCGCGATTGGTATTGAAGCGGAAATCGTGCCGGGCATTCTGCCGATATCGAACTACAAAAATCTGCTGAAATTTGCCGGTTTCACCAACGTGAAGATCCCGCAGTGGCTGCATCAGCGTTTTGAAGGCATCGCCGATGATGACCAGATGACCCGTAACATGGTCGGTGCCAGCATCGCCATCGACATGGCGCGCGTGCTGTCACGTGAAGGGGTAAAAGATTTCCACTTCTATACGCTGAACCGCTCGGAGCTGACTTACGCCATCTGTCATACCTTGGGTGTGCGCCCGAAAGCGTAATCAGTCGGAATATAAAAAGGCGCCATACATTGCTGTATCGCGCCTTTTTTCATGCCATTTCGGCTGTTAACCTATGTTCGCGTCCAACAACACTTTGCGTAAGCGACGCAAGCCTTCCACCATTTTCTCCGGTTCGGTATGGCTGAAGTTCAAACGAATATAGCCATGTGGCGGGTTGCTCTCCGCAAAAAACGCTTCACCCGGCATAAAGGCCACCCCGGCTTCCAGCGCAATTTTTAACAGCGGGCGGGTATCCACGGTGTTTTTCAGTTTTAACCAGAAAAACAGCCCGCCGGAGGGGATCTGCCATTCCGCCAGATCGGCAAATTCACTCTCCAGTGCCGCGGCAAACGCATCGCGACGGACACGGTAGAATTCACGCAGACGCGCCAGACGTTGTGGTTTATCGGCAGAGTTCATGTACTCCAGCGCCAGCCATTGTCCTGGACGGTTGGTGTGCAGGTCAGCCGCTTGTTTCAGACGCACCAGATGGGTGATCAAGTCCGGGTGCGCAATCAGGTAACCAACACGTAAACCGGGGATCAGCACTTTGGAAAACGAACCAAAATAGATCCACGGTGCAGTTTTCATAAACGAGCAGATCGGTGGTTTCGCCAGATTGTCGTAATCGAGTTCGCAATACGGCTCATCTTCAATCAATGGCAGGTTGTATTGATCGAGTAACGCCGCCACCGCCTGACGCGAGGCCACGTCATAACAAGTGCCAGACGGATTTTGGAAACTCGGGATCAGGTAAGAAAAACGCGGTTTGTGGTCGCGGATCTGATGTTCAAAATTACTGATATCTGGCCCTTTATTGCCCAGCTTGATACCTTGGCATTGCGCCTGAAACAGATTAAAACACTGCAATGCCGCCAGATATGTCGGTGATTCAACCAGCACCTTGCTGTTCGGGTCGATGAACAGTTTCGAGACTAAATCCAACCCTTGCTGTGAGCCCGACAAAATCAGCACCTGATTGGCATCACAGTCGATGCCTTTCTGGCGCGCTTCGGCGGCAATTGCTTCGCGCAGCTCGGGTTCACCCTCACTCATGCCATATTGTCTAACCTTGTTGGGTAGCACTGACCAGTCAATATCGGGAAAACTCCCTTCCGCAGGCAGGCCTCCGGCAAACGATATGACATCCGGTTTTTGCGCGCTGGCTAAGATTTCTCTGATGACTGAGGGTGTGAGATGTTGGATACGCTCGGCAAACATGCGGCCTCCGGTTATGCGTGCATGAGTTTGTTTCATTGCTATTTCTGATGCAGGACGATAAATTCTAGGAAATTATCGGTAGGTACGTCAGTGAAGTTGACCTATCTTGCCAGTACACACAGTTAAGTCAATATGGTTGACCAAAATAATCAAAATTCGCTCAACGCAGCATTAGAGCTGTTTCATTTTGCTTTCCGTGCGTTCACTTCCGGCCCTGATACGATATTGGCGGAACAGGGGTTAGCACGGGTGCATCATCGCATTCTCTATTTTGTCGGACGGAACCCGGCGATCAGCGTAAATGCGCTGCTGAAAATTCTCGGCGTCAGTAAACAGGCGCTGAATGGCCCGTTACGCGCGTTAAAAGAGCTCGATTTGATTGCGGCGAATGCCGATGAATTTGATAAACGCATCAAGCGCTTAACACTCACCGCATCAGGGCAAGTGCTGGAAAACCGCTTATCGCAAAGCCAGCGCGAGCTGATGACGCAGGTGTTTAGCGACGCTGGTAGCGAAGCCGAACAACAGTGGCGCGCGATTATGCAAAAATTGGCCGACACCAAATTTGAACATCTGCTGAGTCACGGCCACAATCCGCCAACGGCAGTCAGCGACGACTGAATTAACGGTCCTGAACAAATTTCTTCCAGTTCACAAAACTCAGCTCACAAAAAAAGAGGCACGATACCACCCGTATTGCGCCTTTTTTGTTTTTGCGCGTATCACTTTTTTCCTCTATGCTTTTTGATACCCGCCTTTGGAGATCAGCGACATGCAGCGATTTAGCACCAGTAATGGGTTACGTCTGTCGGAGTTGATCGGTTCGCTCAGTCATGCGTTGGATATCACCGAAGGGCAGCCGGAAGGGCACTGCGTGCGCTGTTGCTGGATCGGCATGCAACTGGGTGAGCGGCTCGGTTTACCGGCACAGCAATTACATGAACTGTATTACATGTTGCTGCTGAAAGATCTGGGCTGTAGCAGTAATGCCGCGCGGATCTGCGAGTTATATCTGACCGATGATCTGCGTTTTAAACACGATTTTTCGCAAGTCGATAGCAGCATCGCCAACGTGGTGACGTTCGTATTAAAACATACCGGCTTGCAGGCCGGCTTAACTGAACGTTTCAGTAGTCTGTTTACCATTTTTCGTAACGGTGAGCAGATCGCGACGGAACTGATCCAAACCCGCTGTCAGCGCGGGGCGGAAATTGCCCGTCAGTTGCGGTTTAGTGAACCGGTCGCACAAGGCATCTTATCGCTGGATGAACATTGGGATGGTGGCGGTAAACCGGCTGGGCTGGCGGGTGAGCGGATCCCGCTGTATGCACGGATTGCGTTGCTAGCGCAGATCGTCGATGTGTTTCATTCCGCCAGTGGGCCGGTAGCGGCGCGCAAAGAGGTCCGGCAGCGTGCGAAAAAATGGTTTGATCCCACCTTGGTGCACCTGTTTGAGCAAGTTTCTAACAATGACACTTTCTGGCAAACGCTGGCGTCACCGACCATAGAGCAGCAGGTGTTTGCATTGTTAGCCGGTGAGGGCGAGCGGCCGTTAGATGAAGATTATCTGGATGAGATCGCCGCCGCTTTTGGGCAGGTGGTTGACTCGAAAAGCCCATACACCGCCGGTCATAGCGGTCGGGTGGCGCTGTATACCGATATGCTGGCGCAGGAGCTGGGTTTATCGCTGGAGCGGCGGCGTTGGCTGAAACGCGGTGCCTTGCTGCACGATGTGGGTAAGCTGGGTGTGAGTAACACGATTTTAGATAAACCCGGCAAGCTGGATGACGAGGAATGGGCCGCAGTACAGCGGCATGCGGTATTTACCGAAAATATTTTAAGCCGGATTTCTGCCTTTGCGGAGTTGGCGCTGGTGGCGGGCGCTCATCATGAACGGCTGGATGGCAAAGGTTATCCGAAAGGGCTGAAAGCCGAGCAGATCGCGCTGGAAACTCGCATCATTACTACGGCGGATATCTTTGATGCGATCACCGCGGCCCGACCGTATCGTGGCGCTATCCCCATTCCGAAAACCCTCGATATCATGGCGGAAACGGTGGGCACCGCGATTGATGCCGACTGTTTTGCCGCGCTCAATCGGGTGATTGAACGTCTGGATTTGCCGGTGCCGCAGCCAGCGTAAAGCATTCTAATCGAGCCAGAGCCAGATCAAAATCAAACACCTGCAGATGATGATTGATCTGCTGTAATTCCGCCAGCGGGATCAGGGCTTGTAAACCCGGCTCCAGCTGGGCGTACAGATCTAATGCGCCGCAATCGTTATCGCCAATCAGTTTCCGCAGTGTTGCCAATGCTTCGTCAGTGACGCACTGTAAATGCTGGGTGGTAGTAGCCAACTGCAGATCATGTGGAATGATTTGCGTGTTGATCTGGCGGCAGAGTTGCTGCAGTGCGCTATCCAGCTGATTGGTCATCACCAGTAAACCTGCGATGTCAGAGGAATGACTCAGCGCTTTTTCCAGCTGTGCGGCCAGATCTGATACCGCGATGGCGCCAATATTGGCGGCCACCCCTTTCAGACTGTGTGCCAATGGTCGGTTGTTGTTGTGCCAGTAAATCGCGGATACGGGCAGGAATGCCACCTTGTTCATGGCAAAATTGCTGTAATAACTGCAGGTAAAGGGTTTGGTTGCCATTAACCCGCTGTAATGCGGTTTGGCTATCCAGCCCATCCAGTTGTAGCTGCAGGTGTGAATTACTGGAAGCGTTTTGCCGACTGCCGCTGAGTTTGTGAACCAGATAGTGGCTCAGCAGTTTATAGAACAACTGTGGATCAATCGGTTTTGCAATATGGTCGTTCATGCCTTCGGCCAGACAACGCTCGCGTTCGTCCTGTAGTGCGTGCGCGGTCATGGCGATGATTGGGAGTTGGTGAAAACGGGCATCGGCGCGGATCGCCAGTGTGGTTTCATGGCCATCTAAGCCCGGCATCTGCAGATCCATAAATACCAGATCGTAATGCGTTGGCTCATGAGAAAACAGCAACGATATTGCTTCATGGCCATTGGCGGCTACGTCGGTGCGAATACCGCTGGCGAGCATCATTTCGACGGCAATTTGCTGATTGATCGGGTTATCTTCTGCCAACAGCACGTTGGCCTGCCGGAATTGCGGTAAGACCAGATGCTCGAATACGGCCATGGTTTCACCTTGTGGTGGGGCAAACAGCCGCATCAGACAATCAACCACCTGCGACTGGCTGATGGGTTTAGTTAGGAAACCTTCAAAGCCGACGGCTTTGGCTTCCTGCTGAATATCGTCATAACTAAACGCCGTAACCAGCACCATGCGGGGCGGTAACGGTAATTCCCGTGCGTGTTGTGCTAGCTCAATGCCATTCATTTCCGGCATCTGCCAATCGGTCATCAGCAGGTGAAATGGTGTATCTTCCTGATTGGCTTGCTGCAAGCGTTGCCATGCTTGGTCAGCGCTGGTTACCGCTTCGGCGTGCAGGGGTAATTGTTGTAATGCCGCAAGCAAAATATCACAGGCTACCGCATTGTCATCGACCACCAAAACCCGCAGTCCGGTGATTGCACCGGGGATCAGCCGGCGTTTTTCGTTCATGATCTGATTGGCCGTAAGTTGGATGGCAAACGAAAATTCACTGCCGACATCAGGTTCACTTTTGACCTGAATGGTTCCACCCATTTGCTCGACTAAATGGCGGGCAATGGTCAGGCCCAGGCCGGTGCCACCAAAGCGGCGGGTAGTCGAACCATCGGCTTGTGTAAAGGCCTGAAACAGGCGGCTGGTTTGTTCCGGCGTCATGCCAATACCGGTATCGCGGATAGTAAATTGTAGCGTCAGCTGATCGTCATCACGCGCTTGCTGGCGCACCTGCAAATGCACATAACCCTGTTCGGTAAATTTCACCGCGTTACTGACCAGATTGATTAAGATCTGGCCCAGCCGTAACGGATCACCAAGCAGACTGCGTGGAATATCCGGCGCGATATCAAACAGCAGCTCCAGCCCTTTTTCATTCGCCCGTTGTGATGACATGACTGACAGATTGGCTAATACATCGTCGAGATTAAAGGCAATATGTTCCAGTTTCAGCTGATTGGCTTCAATTTTGGAGACATCCAGAATGTCATTGATGATGCCTAGTAACGACGTGCCGGCCTGATGAATTTTATTCAGATAGTCGCGCTGTTTTGCGGAAAGTTCCGTTTTCAGCGCCAGATACGCCAGCCCGATCACCGCATTCATCGGCGTACGGATTTCATGGCTCATGTTGGCTAAAAACATCGATTTGGTACGGGTGGCCGATTCGGCGGCTTCTTTGGCCTGACGTAATTGCTCGGTCTGCTGATGGCGGGCGGTGATGTCCATCCAGTAACCGTTCCAGATCCAGTCATGCTCTTCCTGCCGGTTGCAGAGTGCTTTGACCCGAACCCAATGGACTTTGTCGTTGCGCAGAATGCGGTGTTCAATATTAAAATCGGTGTGATCTTGTATCGCTTGCGTGATGGTTAGAATCACCATACTGCGTTCTTCCGGTAACAAAATGCGCTCCAGTGCCTGCTTATCCGTCAATAACTCGTAGGCGCTCAATCCCAATATTTCTTGGGTTTTGGCGCTGGCATAGGTAAAACGACTGTGCTTTTCATCGGCCCCCATGCGTAACTGAAAAATCGCCAGCGGCAGGGCATCGGAAAGGTCTTGCAGATGTTGGCGAGCGCGTTGTTGAATTGTTTGTTTCGCTTCTGCCGCCGCCACAGCTTCTGCTTCCATTTGCCGTTGTAATAACCAGACCCAACGCAAGATCGACATCGCGGCGATGATTAGCGCGGCTAACAAGGCGGCTTGCCAGAGTGGCAACCAGCCCGACATATCTTGTAGTAACACGACCTGCCATTGACCACCTTTATCTGCCCAGTCGAGTTCGGCGGAGCTAATGGCATATTGTTTCCCCTCAAAGGTGATACTTTTTTTGTTGAGGGTAAACGGCAATAAGGCCGGCACACTGTCGCGGAATAGATTTTTAAACTGTTTTCCAGCAATCAGCTGTTGTCGCTGTTGCTCAGTAATGGGGGCGGCCAGTTTTAAGATCCACTCCGGTCGGTTAGAAGCGAACACTACACCATCAGGCGATACTAGTAAGACAGGGCTGGTTTGTGTCTTGAGTTTTTCATCCAGTAACGTGGCGCTGACACGTACGGTATACACACCGATCACCGGGGATTGATTCGACATGGTGCGACGCACCGGCGCGGCGATATACAACCCACGCAGTTCATCGGCGACACCAATGGCGGGATAAACGTTAGCGATACCTTTAATGGCTTGTTGCCAGTAAGGGCGATAGCTGACATTGACTCCGAGCGAACTGTAGGCGGAATTGTTATTTAAATAGCCGACTACCAGACCAGTGGTATCTTCAACTACAGCAATATCAGCATGATATTCCTGCAATACACTGACAAATTCCTGCTGCAGCCGCGGGTCGTTAGCCGGGATCAGACCATCGAGTCGTTGTTTGATGCTATCGGAAACTAGCCCCATCAACACACAAGCGCCCATTACCGGGCTGCGACTGCTGATAGTTTGAATATCCAACATGAGCTGATGTACCTGCTTGGCCTGTATTTCATTCTGCTCTTTTTCCAGCAGATGCTTTTGCAGACCGACACCTAACCCCACCGCCAAAAGAGTGATGATTAACCAGGTCAAAATGGGGGCGTGCTTATCTTTCGTATTACTTTTCATTCGCAGCTTATCTGGTGGCCTGTATGGATGCTAACGGTAGATAAGATGAGTGTAGATGGTATGGCAGGTGAGGGTTAAGCAGGAGAGAAGAATTGTGAGATGACGATTGCGGAGCCAATGAGAATGGCTCCGCAATTCAGATATAACTTAGTGTTGCGGTTTGCTGTTGCGCTGTCCGCCTGCCGCCGAGCGGTTGCCTTGCGGACGACCAGCAGGAGCATGCGCCGAACGTGCCGGCTGACCTGCGCGCTGCGTGCCGGAACGAGTCGGTGAGGTTGGTTTTGCGGCACCTTCCGACTGGCGGGCTTGATGAGCGCGTGGCTGACCCATGTGTGGGTTGTTGGCTTTGCGTTGTTCACCTTGTGATGAACGCGGTGAGCGTGGCTGGCGTGGTTCGTCACTGCGACCATCATCAAACATTTTTGGTTTTTTCGGCTTTTTCACTGGGCGTGTCAGCTGCGCTTCGGTGGTCATGGCGACTGGGTTTTGTGGCTTGAAGCCATCAAACTCTTCACGCGGCAGAATTTGTTGGATCAGTTTTTCCACGTCAACCAGCAGTGGCTGTTCATCGGCGCTGACCAGTGAGATCGCATGGCCTTCCATACCGGCACGGCCAGTACGACCGATACGGTGCACGTAATCTTCCGCGATATTCGGCAGCTCGTAGTTCACCACTTGCGGCAGTTGTGCGATGTCGATACCACGCGCGGCGATATCGGTAGCCACCAGCACACGCACCGAGCCATCTTTAAAACCAGACAACGCACGAGTCCGCGCGCCCTGACTCTTGTTACCGTGGATCGCAGCAGCCTGAATACCGGCGGTTTCCAGCTGCGTTACCAGTTTATTGGCACCATGTTTGGTACGCATAAATACCAGCACCTGCTGCCAGT
>CALMKU010000330.1 GCA_937866945.1 uncultured Tolumonas sp. | reverse complement strand
GACCATCAGCTCGACGGTCAGCTTGCTCTGGCCGTAGGGGTTGGTGGCTTGCAGTGTCGGTGAGGATTCAGTGATCGGCACCTGTTGCGGATCGCCGTAGACGGTGGCTGATGAGCTGAAGAGGAAGTTTTTGACGTTGGCGCGACGCATCGCCTGCAGCAACACCAGGGTGCCACTGACGTTGTTTTCATAATATTCCAGCGGCTTCTGCATCGATTCGCCGACAGCCTTGAGGCCGGCGAAGTGGATCACGGCATCGATGGGCTGTTCGGCAAAGATGCGATCCAGCAGATCTGCATCGCGGATGTCGCCGCGATAGAGGGTTGGGCGCTGGCCGCTTAACTGTTCGATACGATCCATGACGCTGGGTTTGCTGTTGCAAAAGTTATCCAGCAATACCGGGGTCATACCGGCGGCAATCAGTTGCAGACAGGTGTGGCTGCCGATGTAACCTGTTCCACCTGTGACGAGAACTCGTAGCATCATTTACTCCCTACTTAGGCTCCGGAGTGGCGTCAAATCAGGCACTCCAGCTTGTGTAATCGATTACCCTAAATTTAATCCCGTTCTGGGTCTGTTTGGAAGTGTTTTTCGGTGAAATGGTGTGATCTGGCTCACGTGATTGGCTGTTTGATGCAGAAATTGTGATGTGCGAGTGTAACTTTAGTGAAACGCAGTGGTTGTTTTGCGGAATAAAGCATCTGTTTCATGCTTTTTTGATAAAAGGCTGTGTAATCAAACGAAAACGTCGTTACTATCGTTCCACTGGATTTGATGGTATTGAGCATTCAACGGGTAATAAAAATGGCAACAATCAAGGATGTAGCTCGTTTGTCGGGAGTTTCGGTCGCTACCGTTTCTCGTGTAATCAATGATTCTCCCAAGGCCAGCCAGGCATCTCGCGATGCGGTATTCAAGGCCATGGCTGAGCTCAAATACCACCCCAATGCCAATGCTCGTGCTTTGGCGCATCAAAGTGCCGAAACTCTGGGGCTGGTCGTCGCGGATGTTTCCGATCCCTTCTTTGGCACCATGGTCAAGGCGGTCGAGCAGGTGGCTCAGGCGACCGGCAACTTCCTGTTGATTGGCAACGGCTATCACGATGCCAAGCAGGAGAAGCAGGCGATTGAGCAGTTGATCCGTCACCGTTGCGCGGGCCTCGTGGTTCACGCCAAGGCGCTGCCGGATGAGGATCTGGCTCTGTTGATGAGCCATGTGCCTGGTATGGTGCTGATCAACCGCACCTTGCCCGGTTATGAATCCCGCTGCATTGCCCTAGATGATCACCATGGCGCCTGGTTGGCGACTCGTCACCTGATCCAGGAAGGGCACCAGAAGATTGGCTTTCTCTGTTCCAACCACATGATTTCTGACTCTCAGGATCGCTTGCAGGGTTATCTCGATGCGTTGCAAGAACATGGAATTGCCATCGATGAGCGGCTGATCTCTCGCGGTTCTCCGAATGAGGTCGGTGGCGAAGAGGCGATGACCGAACTGCTGGGCCGGGGACGCAACATGACGGCTGTGGTCTGCTACAACGACTCCATGGCTGCCGGTGCCCTGTCGGTGCTGAGTGATAATGGCATCGAGGTGCCGCAGGATATCTCGCTCATCGGCTTTGATGATGTGCTGATCGCTCGTTATTTACGGCCGCGCCTGACCACGGTGCGCTATCCGGTGGCTGCTATGGCGACGCAAGCGGCTGAATTGGCGGTCGCCCTCTCCCATGGGGACGAGCTCCCCGAGACCACCAATATGTTCAGCCCGACTCTGGTGCGTCGCCATTCGGTGA
>CALMKU010000329.1 GCA_937866945.1 uncultured Tolumonas sp. | reverse complement strand
TTGATGTATCAAAAAATTCGTCAACATCCTACGACGCGCCAACTCTACGCTGAGCAATTAGTGAAAGAAGGGATCATTGACGAAAATGCCGGTAACCAGATGGTGACCGATTACCGACAGGCGCTGGACCGTGGCGAATGTGTGGTCAAAGAGTGGCGCCCAATGTCTGCGATGCATCAGAACTGGACGCCGTTTCTGGGTCATGACTGGCAGGAATCGTATGACTCAACCTATCCGCTGGATAAATTAAGCGATCTGGCTGCCAAATTGTGTCGTTATCCTGACACCCATGTTTTGCAATCTCGTGTGCAGAAGGTGTATGAAGATCGTCTGCTGATGAGTAAAACAGAAAAAATGGCTGATTGGGGTTTTGCCGAAAATCTGGCTTATGCCACTTTACTGATGAATGGAAATCCGGTGCGGTTAACCGGACAAGATTCGGGTCGTGGCACCTTCTTTCATCGTCATGCAGTGCTACATAATCAGACTGATGGCTCTACCTACACGCCACTGATGAACATTGATCCGGCACAAGCACCATTCCGTGTTTACGATTCCGTCTTGTCGGAAGAAGCGGTGCTGGCTTTTGAATACGGTTATGCCACCGCAACACCGGATGGCCTGACGCTTTGGGAAGCGCAGTTTGGTGATTTTGCCAATGGTGCTCAAGTGGTGATTGACCAGTTCCTCTCTTCGGGTGAACAGAAATGGGGCCGTTTGTGTGGGTTGGTCTTGCTGTTACCGCATGGTTACGAAGGGCAGGGGGCGGAACACTCATCTGGTCGCCCAGAGCGTTATCTGCAGATGTGTGCACAACACAATATGCAAGTCTGTATGCCGACGACACCTGCGCAGATCTATCATTTATTGCGTCGGCAAATGTTACGTCCGATGCGTCGCCCGCTGGTGGTCTTTACACCAAAATCGCTGTTGCGGCATCCGTTAGCCGTTTCATCGTTACAAGAGTTGGCGGAAGGTCGTTTCCAAAATGCGATTGCGGAAGTCGATGTTATTCCGCCAGAAGGGGTGCAACGTGTTGTGCTTTGTTCCGGTAAGGTCTATTACGATTTATTGGAAGCACGTCGGAAATCGGATAACAAAGCGGTTGCCATTATCCGTATTGAGCAGCTCTATCCGTTCCCGGAAGAGGAACTGCGGGAGATCCTGCAACCTTATGAACACGTGCAAGATTTTGTCTGGTGCCAGGAAGAGCCTAAAAATCAGGGCGCCTGGTATAACTGCCAGCATAGAATGAGAAGGGTGATCCCATCTTCAGTTTATCTGAATTATGTAGGTCGTCCGGCATCAGCGGCGCCCGCAGTCGGGTATATGTCGCTGCATCTGCAGCAGCAGAAAACATTAGTCGAAGAAGCACTGACAATAAAATAAAAGGATACACCCATGACTTTGCAAATAATGGTGCCTGATCTCCCGGAATCCGTTTCTGACGCGACAGTGGGTACCTGGCATAAGAAAATTGGCGAAAGCATCAAGGCCGGTGAATTGTTGGTTGATCTCGAGACTGACAAAGTTGTGCTGGAAGTGCCGGCACCGCAGGATGGTGTCATTAGTCAGCAATTCTTTGAAACCGGTAGTACAGTGCAAGGGCATCAGCTCTTAGCTGAGTTAGAGCCATTACCAGCTAGTGGCGAAGAAACGACGGCGAAACCAGTCGTCGCTGAAGCCGGGGCGAGCGATATATTAACGCCTTCTGTCCGCCGCATTCTGGCCGAGGAAGAGGTCGATCCAGCGAATTTACATGGTTCCGGTCGTGGTGGCCGTATTACCCGTCAGGATGTTGTTCAGCACATTCAGAGTCAAAGTCATCAGCCAATGCCGGTTCCGGTGGAAATAGCCAACGTTGAAGCGGTTGATATTTCATCGAATGGTCGTGAAGAAAAACGGGTGCCAATGACTCGTTTACGTAAGCGTATTGCAGAGCGGTTGCTGGAAGCAAAAAACACCACGGCGATGCTGACGACTTTCAATGAAGTCAACATGCAGCCGATCATGCAGATCCGCAGTAAATATCAGGAACAGTTCGAAAAACGCCATGGTATTAAATTGGGTTTCATGTCGTTTTATGTCAAAGCAGTCAGTGAGGCGTTAAAGCGTTACCCCGAAGTGAACGCTTCTATTGATGGTAATGATGTGCTGTATCACAACTATTTCGATATCAGCATCGCGGTATCAACAGAGCGTGGTCTGGTGACGCCAGTGCTGCGTAACTGTGATGATCTGTCGTTAGCTGAAATTGAAAAAGGTATCAAATCACTGGCGGATAAAGCCCGCGATGGCAAACTTTCGGTAGCAGATTTAACCGGCGGTACGTTTACCATCACCAACGGCGGTGTCTTTGGCTCGCTGATGTCGACCCCCATCATCAATCCACCACAAAGTGCAATTCTGGGGATGCACAAAATCCAGGATCGCCCGATGGCTGTGGATGGACAGGTGGTAATTCTTCCAATGATGTACTTGGCTCTGTCTTATGATCACCGTATCATCGACGGCCGGGAATCGGTTGGCTTTCTGGTATATGTCAAATCATTACTGGAAGACCCTACTCGGTTGTTATTGGATATCTAATATAACGAGAGTGGCATTGTGCCACTCCCTGAATAACGGACTATTATCATGAATTTGCATGAATATCAGGCCAAGCAATTATTTGCTGACTACGGCCTGCCTGTGCCTTCAGGCATTCCCTGTTCTTCTGCTGATGAGGCTGTTGCTGCCACCAAAAAGTTGGGTGGTGATAAGTGGGTTGTGAAGTGTCAGGTTCATGCTGGTGGTCGTGGTAAAGCGGGTGGCGTGAAAGTCGCTTCCAGCGAGCAGGATGTCCGTGAGTTTGCTGAGCATTGGTTAGGCAAACGTCTGGTGACTTACCAAACTGACGCTAGTGGTCAGCCAGTCAATACCATTCTAGTGGAAACCTGCGGCAATATCGCCAAAGAGCTGTATTTGGGCGCCGTGGTTGATCGCAGCACGCGTCGCGTAGTGTTTATGGCCTCCACTGAAGGCGGCATGGACATCGAAACCGTTGCCCACAACACCCCTGAACTCATTCACAAAGCCACACTCGATCCGCTGACTGGCCCGCAAGCCTATCAAGCGCGTGAGCTGGGCTTCAAACTGGGTTTAAATGCCGAACAGCTGAAACAGTTCACCAAGATCTTCTTAGGTCTGGGCAAAATGTTTGTGGCCTGCGATCTGGCCTTGCTGGAAATCAACCCACTGGTGATCACCGGCGAAGGCAACCTGCTGTGTCTGGATGGCAAAATCAATATCGACAGCAATGCGCTGTATCGCCAGCCAAAACTGAAAGCGTGGAACGATGAATCACAAGACGACCCGCGTGAAGTCGAAGCGGCACGCTGGGAGCTGAACTACGTCGCACTTGATGGCAGTATTGGTTGCATGGTCAACGGCGCGGGCTTGGCGATGGGTACGATGGACATCATCAAACACCACGGTGGTTTCCCTGCTAACTTCCTCGATGTCGGCGGCGGCGCGACCAAAGAGCGCGTAACGGAAGCTTTCAAACTGATCCTGTCTGACAGCAAAGTCAAAGCGGTGCTGGTGAACATCTTCGGTGGGATTGTGCGTTGTGATCTGATCGCAGAAGGCATCATCGGTGCTGTAGCCGAAGTCGGCGTTAAAGTGCCTGTGGTGGTGCGTCTGGAAGGTAACAACGCCGAGCTGGGTTCGCAGAAACTGGCGGAAAGTGGATTAAACATTATTGCAGCAACCAGTCTGACCGATGCTGCGGTGCAAGTCGTTAAAGCAGCGGAGGCCGTGGCATGAGCGTTCTGATCAACAAAGATACTAAAGTTATCTGCCAGGGTTTTACCGGTTCACAAGGCACCTTTCACTCTGAACAAGCGATTGCCTACGGCACGCAAATGGTTGGTGGTACTTCGCCGGGTAAAGGCGGCACAACGCATTTAGGTTTGCCTGTGTTTAATACCGTGCGTGATGCGGTGGAAGCAACCGGTGCGACGGCATCCGTGATTTATGTGCCCGCACCATTTTGCAAAGATGCGATTTTAGAAGCCATTGATGCGGGTATCGAACTGATTGTCTGTATCACCGAAGGCATTCCAACACTCGATATGCTGCAGGTGAAATGTCGTCTGGATGAAACAGGTGTACGTATGATCGGACCAAACTGTCCGGGCGTCATTACACCGGGTGAATGCAAGATCGGTATCATGCCGGGGCACATTCATCTGCCGGGCAAAGTCGGTATCGTCTCCCGCTCTGGCACACTGACCTATGAAGCGGTGAAACAGACCACCGATGCGGGCTTTGGTCAGTCTACTTGCGTAGGTATTGGTGGTGATCCGATCCCTGGCTCTAACTTCATCGACATCCTGGAATTGTTCCAGAATGATCCACAAACTGAAGCGATCGTGATGATTGGTGAAATTGGTGGTACTGCAGAAGAAGAAGCGGCGGCCTATATTAAAGCCAACGTGACCAAACCAGTGGTTTCATACATCGCGGGTGTGACGGCTCCGGCTGGCAAACGTATGGGCCATGCTGGTGCTATCATTGCCGGTGGTAAAGGCACGGCAGCGGAGAAGTTTGCGGCGTTAGAAGAAGCGGGCGTGAAAACCGTACGTTCTCTGGCGGATATTGCTGCTGGCTTACGTGAAGTGACCGGCTGGAAATAAATTCAGTTTTGCATAAATACAAAAAAGGCTCTTTTTACAGAGCCTTTTTTATTGCTGTTTATGGTGTTATGCAGCGAAGTTTTTCGCAGCAAAGTCCCAGTTTGCCAGAGCCCAGAAGGTTTCCAGATATTTTGGACGCAGATTACGGAAGTCGATGTAGTAAGCATGTTCCCACACGTCTACTGTCAGGACTGGCGTTACGCCATCAGTGATCGGGCAACCTGCATTTGAGGTGTTCTGGATAGCCAGAGTACCATCTGCTTTTTTCACCAGCCAAGTCCAGCCAGAACCGAAGTTAGTAACTGCTGATTTAGTGAAATCTTCTTTGAATTTTTCGAAAGAACCAAAAGCAGCATTGATCGCATCTGCTAATGCGCCTGTTGGTTCGCCACCGCCATTTGGTGACAATGAATGCCAATAAAAGGTGTGGTTCCACACTTGAGCTGCGTTATTGAAAATACCACCGCTGGAGGTCTTGATGATCTCTTCCAGAGTTTTGTTTTCAAATTCAGTACCTGGGATCAGGTTATTCAGATTAACAACATAAGTGTTATGGTGTTTACCGTAGTGGTATTCCAGTGTTTCTTGAGAAATGTGCGGTGCCAGAGCATTTTTTTCGTAAGGCAGTGCCGGTAATTCAAAAGCCATTGCAAACTCTCCTCTTTGATTAACGGTCTCTATAGGTCAGACCTTCTTGCTAAATTGATTTATAGCAAATTTTAACTCTTATATACTACATATTGTTGTAAAAAATTTAACATTTTACTTACGTCAGTTAAAAGATAGTGGCATTGTCAGACCATAGCTAGGCTATAACCTTATAAAAGGTAACGTTGTTAAGCCGTAGTGATAGAGTAAAATCAGTTCGATTTCAGTTTAAGAGGGGCAATCATGGAAACTATTGAGAAGATCAAGCAACAAATCGCAGAAAACCCAATCCTGTTATATATGAAGGGCTCGCCAAAGTTGCCAAGCTGTGGCTTCTCATCGCAGGCATCACAAGCGTTGATGGCTTGTGGCGTTCCTTTTGCCTATGTCGATATTCTGCAAAACCCAGATATCCGTGCAGAGTTGCCTAAATATGCCAATTGGCCAACTTTTCCACAATTGTGGGTTGATGGTGAGTTGATTGGTGGCTGCGACATTATGTTGGAAATGTTCCAGCAGGGTGAATTACAACCATTATTGAAAGCTGCTCACGCCAAACAGCAAGCTGCAGCGGAATAATACCTAGAAACGGGAGCTGCAAATTAGCTCCCGTTGATTTAATTCATAAATAGTGGCCGATTTCATAGTCACTACTAGCTGCCTTTGCTATGATTTCCAAGTGTTAACTAAATAAGGCCACACACCGTGTTTAAGGCTCAGAGTCCTGCCGGGCTCGCTGAAGAGTACATCATCAAATCCATTTGGAATCATCGCTATGCGCCGGGCACTATTTTGCCTGCGGAACGAGAGTTATCTGAATTGATCGGCGTAACCAGAACCACGTTACGTGAAGTCTTACAGCGACTGGCGCGCGATGGCTGGTTAACGATTCAACATGG
>CALMKU010000328.1 GCA_937866945.1 uncultured Tolumonas sp. | reverse complement strand
GAAATCCCCCCCCATGGCATCTAACGCAACCGTTAGAACTGACAAAAGGCAGATCTGCGTTTACAGAACTTAGATTACCTTTTTACCACGATAGTAACCATCAGCGGTCACATGGTGACGACGATGAGTTTCACCGCTAGTTGCATCAACGCTCAACTGCACTGCTGACAGTGCATCGTGAGAACGACGCATGCCACGACGTGAACGGGTTTTACGGTTCTGTTGTACGGCCATTGACCTTACTCCTAATTAACTTACTTGCGTTTCAAACTAGTTAGAACAGCAAATGGGTTTGGACGCTCATCAGCAGGGTCGATCTCACCCCACGTCATTTGCGCGCCTGCCATTGGACATTCCTCCAATGGGTGCATAGCCACGATCGGCAGACTAAGAATTAATTCATCCTCAATCAACTCGTTAAGATCAAACTCGCCATTTTCATCAAGTTGAATCAACTCGTAAGATTCTGGCAGTTCATCCTCTATCGTGTTCCTCAAAAGAGGAGTATACGAAAATTCAGACTTGCAGTGGTATTCAAATTCACCTGAACAACGCTGACACTCTACGATCAAAGTAACCGATGCAGTTCCCTGCATGACAACTAAGCCTTGAGGATCAGTGAAAAAGCTCAGATCAGCTTCAATATCACCAACAATTCCGTTCGAGGATTCGACCAGTCGCGTCATGTGCTTGGCTTCAACAATACCTTGATAATCAAGGCGTTTAGCGGCACAACGTACGGGGTCGATCTTTATGGGCAGTTTTACCTTTTGCATAAGGCGGGCATGATATAGATACAGCTCTCGATAGTCAAAGGAAAAACCATTCGATACCGTCTATTCGCTGATGAAGAAAGACGGTTACTGATGTGCAACATGATATGCTAATAACATCTTCTCATATTTTGATGATTTTATGACAACACCTGATTTAATACTGGCATCGACCTCGGTTTACCGTCGGGTACTATTAGAGAAATTAGCCCTACCCTTCCGTTGTGTCGCACCACATATAGATGAAACGCCACAAACTGGGGAAGAGGCAATACAACTCGTACAGCGTCTGGCATTAGAAAAGGCCCAAGCCGTAGCAAAAGCAAATACCACTAGTTGGATTATTGGCAGTGATCAGGTTTGCACCATTAACGGCGAAATCGTTGGCAAACCCGGCTCCGCCTCAGCCGCTATCGCACAATTACAAGCCGCATCAGGTCAGAAGATCAGCTTTTATACCGGCTTATGTTTGTTTGATGCAGCCTTAGATCGTTACCAGCTATTAGCGGAACCATTCCATGTGCATTTTCGCACCTTATCATTGTCACAAATTGAACGGTATGTCAGCGCAGAAAAGCCTTTTGATTGTGCTGGCAGCTTTAAATCCGAAGGGTTAGGGATCTGCTTATTTCAGCAACTGGAAGGCCGCGATCCAAATACCTTGATTGGATTGCCGTTGATTGCTTTAGTGGATATGTTCACAGCCTGGGGGCTTGA
>CALMKU010000327.1 GCA_937866945.1 uncultured Tolumonas sp. | reverse complement strand
CTAGAGCAGGCAGAGAATTTTAAGAAGAATCAGATATAAACCAAGATTTAGTCATCTTATCTGAAGTAGAGTGCAGAACTAGTGTAGATGCTATCTGGAACAACTGATTGGAGACTCAATGACGGCACCAGTTCAGCCTAAAATTTATCACATTGTGCATGTTGATAGGCTTCAATCTATTATCAGCTCTGGTGGGTTGCTGTGTGATGCGCAGGTCGTGGCAAATAACACGGTTGGCACGACAATCGGCATGAGTAATATTAAACAACGTCGATTGAATGAGTTGAGTCTCACCAGTTATCCTGATTTGCATGTGGGTGATTGTGTTCCTTTTTATTTCTGTCCTCGTTCTATCATGCTGTATCTCATCTATCAGGCTAATCATTCCGAATTAACTTATCGTGGTGGCCAAGGGCCTATTATTCATTTGCAGGCTGATTTGCAACACTGCACAGTGTGGGCTCAGCAGCAAACGCCAATCCGCCGATGGGCATTTACGCTATCTAATGCGGGTTCCAGATTTTTTGAAGATCGCTGTAGCTTGGCAGATCTCCATGAGTTAAATTGGCCCGCCATTCAGGCTGAACAGTGGTCTGGATGCAAAGAAGGTAAACAGGCTGAATTTTTAATGGAACATAGTTTTCCTTGGCACTTGATTGAATCTATCGGTGTTCGTTCACAGCAAACGTACCAACAAGTCATGAACATTTTACAAGTAACGGGTCAGCGTCTACCTGTTACAATTAAACCAGAATGGTATTACTGAGGAGGCCGTCAACATGATTGAATTTGTACATGGAAACATTTTGCGCGCTGATGCAGAAGCCATTGTGAATACTGTTAACTGTGTTGGTGTGATGGGTCGAGGTATCGCATTACAGTTTAAAAATGCGTGGCCTGAAAACTTCCATGCCTATGCTAACGCCTGCAAAGCAGCGATTGTTCAGCCGGGAAGAATGTTTGTCTTTCCAACGAACCAACTAACTAATCCTCAATACATCATTAATTTTCCGACAAAACGCCATTGGCGTGGTGCTAGCCGCATGGAAGATATCGAATCAGGGTTGCACGCACTGGTCGATACCATTCGAGAATATGATATTAAGTCGATTGCGATACCGGCTCTTGGCAGTGGATTAGGTGGCTTGGAGTGGCAGCAAGTTCGAACTCGAATTGAAACTGCAATGCAGGTACTGCCTAATGTCACGGTTTATATTTACGAGCCGCAAGGTGCGCCTGAAAACGATAAAATGGTACAGACTAAAAAAGCGCCGCAGATGACCGCAGGGCGGGCAGTATTAATTGAATTGATGCAGCGTTACTTAAGTGGGTTACTCGACCCGTCAATTTCGTTGCTGGAAGTTCATAAACTACTTTATTTCATGCAAGAAGCCGGTGAACCACTTCGTTTGAAATACAAGAAAGCTCACTACGGCCCTTATGCTGAGAATCTTCGCCATGTTCTTAATGCTATCGAAGGGCATTTTGTCTCTGGTTATGCCGATGGTGGCGATGCGCCTGATAAACCGCTGAATCTGGTGCCGGGAGCCATTGAAGATGCCAGAGCATTTTTATTACAACACCCGCAAACAAAAGGCCGTTTTGATCGGGTCTCTCAACTTGTTTCTGGGTTTGAATCTTCTACAGGGTTGGAGCTTCTTTCTACCGTGCACTGGCTGACTAAATATGAACAGGCAAGAACCACAGACGATGTAGTTAAAGCCACACACTCATGGAATCAGCATAAGCGTCAATTTACTGAAAGACAGATAAAATTGGCGGTTGATGTGTTAGCTAAAGAGCAGTGGCTGGCTTAACAACGTAAATATTTCCGATTTAAAAAGGCTAGCACGCAAGTGCTAGCCTTTTTTGTGCCCTATGCAAGCACGACACTTTATATCTTTATTGGTGGCCCACTTGATGGTCAGGCACTTAGCATTCCGACAGAGCAAGAGATGGTCGATGTGCAGGATGAGAACAAAACAGCCAAGCGCATCTAGTATCTGAAACGCCCGTTAGAGGTAAATGGTAAACAATTTTTAGTTTTTGCCATAGCAGGGGTTTCTGAACAGTAAATTGGGAAAGCGAAAACGCGCTGGCAGGCTTTTTTCAACGCTTGATGTCTGTTAATGAATAGACGTTACACTTATGAAGTTTGTGACGCTTTATTCAAGCGATTCAGGAGTTAATCATGATCAGAGTTCAATTATGAGCAGAGTGCAACAAGGTGCTCATACACTGCGCCTGATTTTAGGCGATCAGTTAAATCCGCAGCATAGCTGGTTTAGCCAGCACGACCATGGCGTGGTTTATGTGCTGATGGAGGTGCGCCAAGAGACGGATTATGTGTTGCACCATGCGCAAAAGATTCTGGCCATTTTTGCCGCTATGCGTGATTTAGCTCGCCAGTTGCGGGAAGCGGGGCATCGGGTGCGCTATTTGGCGATTGATGATGCCAGTAACCGTCACTCGATCACTGACAATCTTGCTGCCTTAATGACACATTATGGCGCTCAGCATCTGCAATATCAGCATCCTGATGAGTGGCGAGTCGATAGCCAACTCCGTGAGTGGTCGGCCTTACAATCATTTGCTTGCGATGTGGTGTCGAGCGAGCATTTCTACACTTCGCGTGATGATGTCGCCAACCTATTTCAGGGGCGCAAACAGTGGTTGATGGAACATTTCTATCGTCATATGCGCCAGCGTCATCATATTTTGATGGCGGGCATTGCTGAGCCGGAAGGCGGGCAGTGGAATTTTGACCATGATAACCGCAAGCCTTGGCCGGGTACGCCTACAACGCCATTAGATCGGCGACCAGAGCATGATCATCAAGCGTTGTGGCATGCTATTACGGCAGCCGGTGTGCCCAGTTTTGGCAACCCGCAATCGGCACAATTTCGCTGGCCATTAAATCGAGCGGGAGCCCTTGCGGGGCTTGAGCTCTTCATTGCGACCACGTTAGTTCATTTTGGTGATTATGAAGATGCGATGAGCACCCAAAGTACACGTCTCTTTCATTCACAACTCTCATTTGCATTGAACGTGAAAATGCTAACGCCGCATGAAGTAGTGCTGCGAGCGGAAGCGGCCTATCGCGCCGGTGAGGCACCGTTGGCCGCAGTGGAAGGGTTTATTCGACAAATTGTGGGTTGGCGAGAATATGTGCGCGGTATCTATTGGGCGCACATGCCGGGGTATGAGCAACAAAATACATTAGCGCATGAAATGCCGCTGCCATCGTGGTTTTGGACGGGTAAAACACGCATGCGTTGCCTGCACCATGCGATAGGGCAATCGTTAGACGAGGCTTATGCTCACCATATTCAGCGCTTGATGGTGATCGGTAATTTTGCACTGTTGGCGGGGTTAGCTCCGGCGGAGTTGCATCGCTGGTATCTGGGGGTTTACATCGATGCATTTGAATGGGTGGAGTTGCCCAATACCGTTGGCATGAGTCAGTTTGCGGATGGTGGATTATTAGCCACTAAACCGTATGTCAGCAGTGCCGCTTACATCGATCGTATGAGTGATTATTGTAAAGGTTGTCATTACGATAAAAAGCAGAAATTGGGCGAAAAGGCATGCCCTTATAACGCGTTATATTGGGATTTTTTTGCTCGCAACCAAGCCACATTGGGCGGCAATTTCCGTCTGGGCATGACCTATCGACAGTTACAAAAAATGGAAGGCCCGCAGCTGGATGCATTACGTGAGCATGCTTCGCAACTGCGTATGAGGCTAGACACCCTGTAAGATAAAAGTCGCAGCCGATGAGCTGCGATCTATCACCTATGTTCCAGCTTCGAACCTATTAATACATCAACTTGACAGCGAAATGATGAAGTCAGCTTTCGTTTTATTCGATGGTTTGTATCAATAACTAAATAAGACCGTTTAATTGACTCATGAGGATTCGGTATGTATGTCTGAAGTTAAATATGAAAGGCGTTGCTGCAGGTGATGTGATTGAAGTTGTAATTTGT
>CALMKU010000326.1 GCA_937866945.1 uncultured Tolumonas sp. | reverse complement strand
ACTAACCCAGGCCAAGTGATCAGCATCAATACGCCGATCCCGGCACCAGAAGATTTTGCAGATCCGGTAGCCCGTAGTTCAGCACAAAAAGCGCTGGAATACATGGCGCTGACCGCTGGTCAAAAATTGTCTGACGTGAAGATCGATAAAGCCTTTATCGGTTCTTGCACCAATGGCCGTATCGAAGATATCCGTGCTGCGGCTGCAGTTGCAAAAGGCCGTAAAGTAGCAGCTGGCGTGCAGGCACTGGTAGTTCCTGGTTCACAGCAAGTGAAAGCACAAGCGGAAGCTGAAGGTCTGGATAAGATCCTGACCGAAGCAGGTTTTGAATGGCGTCTGCCGGGTTGCTCTATGTGTCTGGCAATGAACAACGACCGTCTGGAACCGGGCGAGCGTTGTGCTGCCACCAGCAACCGTAACTTCGAAGGCCGTCAGGGCCGTGGTGGTCGCACTCATCTGGTCAGCCCTGCTATGGCTGCCGCTGCGGCAATTGCTGGTCATTTCGTTGACGTTCGTGAACTGTAAGGAGCACCGCCATGCAAGAGTTTAAACAACATACCGGTCTGGCTGTACCTCTCGACAGTGCCAACGTTGATACTGACCAGATCATTCCGAAGCAGTTTTTACAACGCGTATCCAAACTGGGTTTTGGCCAGAATCTGTTTCATGACTGGCGTTTTCTGGATGAGGCTGGCACGCAGCCAAACCCGGAATTCGTACTGAACCTCCCGCGCTACAAGGGTGCTTCAATCATGCTGGCGCGTGAAAACTTCGGTAACGGCTCCAGCCGTGAACATGCGCCATGGGCGCTGGCAGATTACGGTCTGAAAGCGGTGATCGCGCCAAGTTTTGCCGACATTTTCTACGGTAACTCGCTGAACAATGGTCTGCTGGTCGTGCGTCTGACAGACGACGAAGTCGATGCGCTGTTCAAGCTGGTGGAAGCCAACGAAGGACAGACCATTACGGTGGATCTGGAAGCGAAAGAGGTGCGCGCCGCCGATTACTGCTTCAAGTTTGAAATCGATGATTTCCGCCGTTACTGCATCATGAACGGTCTGGATAACATCGGTCTGACGCTGCAACACGCTGATGCGATTGATGCGTATGAAGCGAAACAGCCTGCCTGGTTGTAATTGATTACTTCGTAAACCATACCCCAAAGGGAAGCTGAATGGCTTCCCTTTTTTATGCCCTTCGTACTTGAAGTTGCAGCGTCGTTGACGGCGGTCGCCTTGCTGCAACGCCAATTACTTTAGGTATATCTCGTCACTCTATCATCACCATAATTTTACAGATTTTTTCATCTCACACTTGAGAAGAAGACTTATTATCTTTAATATTTATTGAGAATAATTATCAATAGCAAGTAAACTCTCAACTGGAAGAGACTCAATAATGCAGCAGCAACAAAAACATACCTTCACCCGCACTCTCCTTGCATCATCATTGTCTTTGGCTTTCTTCGGGCAAACCGCATTCGCGGAAGGACAAGTAAACGAACTGAGTAAGGTTGAAGTCACCGCAAATAAAGAAAACGCGATCACCGAAAAACAACTGGAACAAAAACAGGCAGCGTCACTGCAGGATATCTTTAAAGATCAAACTGAGTTTAATGTGGGTGGTGGTTCATTGCCGGCAGCACAAAAACTCTATGCTCGTGGTCTGGAAGATACACTGATGAACGTCACTATTGATGGGGCACAGCAAGCGGGTTATCTGTTCCACCATCAGGGACGAGTTGGTATTGAGCCGGATATTATCAAGTCAGTCGAAGCAGAAGCTGGCACGGGTGCCGCGACTGCGGGGCCGGGCGCACTAGCCGGTTCCGTGAAATTTGAAACCAAAGATGCGACCGATCTGCTACGTAAAGATGAGCAGGCAGGCGCGATGGTGAAGAGCACCTACCATAGCAACGGCAAAGGATTCAAAAACACAGGTACGGCATTTGGTCGCACGGGCGATGACAGCGGTATTCTGGTCAGTGGCTCACAACTGGATACTGACAGTTTCAAAGATGGTAACGGTGATAAAGTTAAAAATACCGATATCAAACAGGAAGATTTGTTTGCCAAATTCAGTGGCAACATCAATGACAAACACTATGCCAGCCTGAGCCATGAACACCGAGTTGATGAAGGCCAGCGGAATTTGCGTGCGCACATGGTGGCCGGTAGCTGGAATCCGGAGACTGCGCAGGAAAACACCCGGGATACCACCACCTTTAATCACAAATACAAATCCGGTAATCCTTTATTTAATACCGCAGCAACCATCTATCACTCGGATGCCGCGTTGGGCATTACCTCGCTGACAGGTGTAAAAAATGGCGCCGGTGTTGAAAGCTGGGGCAGTGATCTGCGCAATAGCATGGATCTGGATCTACATGACATCACTTTTGGCACCGATTATCGCCATGATCGCGCCTATGCGACAGACGCCTCTACAGCAAATGATGAAGATGCGACTGTATTAGGTGTTTACCTGCAGGATGACTACCGGTTTGCCCCGGACTGGCTGTTGTCAGCCGGAGCACGCTTCGACCACTACGATTACAACGATAACATTGCGCAAAATTTCAGCAGCGAAGGTGTCAGCCCGAATGCCGGTCTGACGTGGTATGTCACTGACAATCTGAACCTGTTTGTGCGTCACTCACGAGCATTGCGCGGAGTGGGGACAAAAGAAGTTTATCTGATGGCTATCGGCTCAGCAGCCGCTATCAATAATGCCGACATTGCAGCAGAACGCGCCCACACCACCGAATTTGGTACTGAATACGAAAATGGCAACTGGCATACAAAAGTTCAGGGCTTTACTCAACGCATTCAGGATTACATCTCCACAGAAACCGGTAGTCGTGGCAATGATGGTACGGCAAAAGTTTGGGGATATTCGGCAGATACCAGCTATCACTGGGGGCAACTGGAAAGCCGGGCCGGTGTGATCTTAAGTCGTCCGAGCCTGAATGGCGAACCACTAGGCGACAGTGATATGGCGCTGGGTACCGCGACCGGCCGCACCTGGACAACCGGTCTTGATTATCATTTCATCGATAATCGTGTTGATTTGGGCTGGACTGGCCGCGTGATAGAACGTCTGACCGAAGTAAAAACCGGCACTGAAGAAAAACCGGGATACGCCCTGCATGATGTTTATATCAGCTGGCAGCCGGTGGCTAATACCGATTTTGACCTGAAATTTGCCGTCAACAACCTGTTTGATAAGCAATATGTCGATCAGGCCAGCTTCGGCTACAGCAGCCGTTTCAGCCAGGTTATCGGCGTGCCGGAGGCCGGTCGTGATTTCCGCCTGACTGCATCGATGCGCTTTTGATGCCAATCCCCGGAGAGATCCGGGGATTTTCCTGCCATTACACACCGATACACGACATCCGATTGATTTCCTTGCCCACTCTGGCAACATGAGTCGCAACATGCTGTCATAACGGGAGTTAAATCATGACACCTACCCCACCGGTCAAACACCTGTGGCGCAACTTCTGGATGCTGTTAAAGCCATTCTGGGCATCGAAAGAGGGTAAAGCGAAAGGCCTGCTGTTATTAGTCATTGTGCTGGCATTAACTGCCGGTTCTGTTTATCTGCAAAAAGTGCTGAATAGCTGGCATAACCAGTTCTATAACTCGATCCAGGGTTATGACTTCCCCGAATTTAAAAGCTTATTGCTAACGTTCAGTTGGCTGGCAGCGATCTGGGTCTTAGTCGGTGTGCATCGCACTTACTTTAATCAGATGCTGCAGATCGTCTGGCGTCGCTGGCTGACACAAAACCGGATCGCGCACTGGTTGGAAAACAATAACTTCTACCGGCTGCAACTGACCGACCGACAAACTGATAACCCGGACCAACGTATTGCCGAAGATATCAATGAGTTTGTTGGCTCCACGCTGTCACTGTCGATTGGCTTCTTGTCACAAATTGCCACCCTGTTCACCTTCCTCGGGGTGTTGTGGACATTATCCAAACCATC
>CALMKU010000325.1 GCA_937866945.1 uncultured Tolumonas sp. | reverse complement strand
CCATCCATTTCTGGCATGCGCATATCGGAAATAACCAGATCAACTGATTCCTGGGCCATCAAATTAAGCGCTTCAGCGCCGCTTTCTGCAATTAATAACCGATAACCATCTGTCCGCAACAAACGGTTCAATGCTTTTAATATGTTGATTTCATCATCCACCAGCAGAATGGTAAACGGTGTGCTCATGGTTATGATCCTTTATGCCAATGCGTCTGCAACAGCTGCTTTTAACGTGAGATCTGATGCAGTAAATGCTGATCATCAAATTTTATAAATCCTTCATTCACTGCCGCTTTGAGCTGATCATCTTCCCAGGGTTTGCTCAGGAAGCGGAATATTTCGCCTGAATTGATCGCAGAGGAAAGGGATGTGAAGTCTGAATAGCCACTCAGCATGATCCGGGTCACTTGTGGATAACGCTGTTTGACCTGCCGTAATAATTCAATACCGCTAACACCGGGCATTCGATTATCGGTAATAATGACACCGACGTCGTAATGCGCCAACGCATCAAGCGCTTCTTCGGCACCATTAGCGATAACGATGCGGTAATCTCCGCTGCGCAAAGTGCGGCGTAGAGCATTCAGAATAGACGGTTCATCATCGACCAGTAACAGAACATGACCACTATCTTTCGTGCGCGATTGAGAAAATTCAGCAGACTGAACATTAAGCTGGTTGGCAATGGTGGGCAGGTCGTCAGGCAAACAGGGCTTAGCAAATAAGCCCTGCATTTCATCGCAATGCCAGGAGCGCAGCAAGGCGTATTGCTCGCGTGTTTCAACGCCTTCGGCAATCACCGTTAAGCCCATGGCATGACCCAATGCAATAATGGCACGGACAATAACGGCATCGCTGTTGCTGCTGGATAAATCACAAACAAACGATTGATCAATCTTGAGCTTATCCAGTGGAAATAGTTTGAGATAACTCAGGCTCGAGTAACCTGTGCCAAAATCATCGACGGATACAGATACACCAAGTTTTTTCAGCGCATTCAATGTCGAAATAGTGCTGCCAACTTCCTGCATGATGCAACTTTCGGTCACTTCTAACTCCAGTAAGCGGACCGGAAAACCACTATCCTGAATGGCGCTGGCGATTTGCTCGACAAGCATGCCATTTTGAAAGTGTGATGCGGAAAGATTCACGGCAATCGTAAACTCCAGACCTTGTTTTATCCATTCAGCACCCTGCCGGCAGGCCTCACGCACAACCCAGTTGCTGATAGGAATGATCAGATCGCACTCCTCAGCTAATGAGATGAAGTTTTTAGGCTGCAGCACGCCTCGTGGTGAATTCCAGCGGATCAATGCTTCCACACTCTTTACATCACCGCTCTGCAAATTGATCTGTGGCTGATATTCAAGAAAGAATTCATTCTGTTGTAATGCTTGTCGTAATTCTCGCTCCAGATCCAAGCGTTGTTGCAAATCAGAATGTAAATACTTGGAGAACAACTGCACATTGCAGGTACCCTCACGACGACATCAATCCATCGCTGTATCGGCATTATGGATCAATTCCACCGCGGTTTGCCCGTGTTGTGGATAATCGCAGATCCCGATTACCGGCTGGCTGACGATTTCTTTATTGTCATAAAATAATGGTTGTGACAGTTGCTCGACGATCTGTTCTGCCAGCAGTTGTACTGGCGCCAGATCGCTCAGCGCTGACATCACAACCACATAATTATTCGCGAACAGACGACAAACCAACCCCTTATTGCCAACCAGATTCCGCAATCGTTGTAATTGCGCCATCAGCACCCAGTCACCCATGGCATAACCGAAGCGATCATTCACCATGCGGAAGCGACGTAGATTGATATACAACACTGCGACAACTTGCTGCTGACGCTCAGCCTGACGAATAGCCAACGATAAGCGATCTTCCAGCAACACCCGATTGAGTTCAGACAACGA
>CALMKU010000324.1 GCA_937866945.1 uncultured Tolumonas sp. | reverse complement strand
TTGTTCACTGTCTATGAAGGCATGAAAAAAGTAGACGATTATACCGTCGATCTGGTTGCTAAAGTGCCATATCCATTGGTGCTGCAGAATGCCACTTACCTGTTCGTCATGGACTCTAAGTTCTATACCGGTAAGACGGAAGACGGTAAAGACAAAGACGAAATTGTTAAAGCCGCCAATACCTATGCAGCTAACCATGTATCCGGCACCGGCCCATTCAAACTGGTTTCTCGTGAACAGGGTGTGAAACTTGAACTGACCCGTAATGCTGATTATTGGGACAAAAAATCACCTGGTAATGTTGAAAAACTGACTGTTGTTCCAATCAAAGAAGATGCAACTCGCGTTGCTGCATTATTGTCTGGTGACGTTGATATGATCGCACCGGTAGCCCCGAACGATCAGAAACGTGTTCTGTCTGACAGCAACCTGCAGATGGCCACTGAAACCAGCAACCGTATCGTCATGTTCGAACTGAACCAGAATGTGGTGCCTGCATTCAAAGATCAGCGCGTGCGTGAAGCGGTGAATCTGGCGGTTAACCAGAAAGGTATCGTGGATAAGATCATGAAGGGTTTTGCGACCCCAGCTGGTCAGATGAGCCCGGAAGGTTATTTGGGTCACGTACCTGAACTGACGCCACAGTATGATCTGAAAAAAGCCAAAGAACTGATGAAAGCGGCAGGTCAGGAAAAAGGCTTCGAGATCACTATGATCGCGACCAACAACCGTTATATCAACGATGCTAAGATCGCAGAAGCCGTGGCTAACATGCTGTCTAAGATCAACATCAAAGTCTCGCTGAAGACCATGCCGAAAGCACAATACTGGCCAGAATATGATAAATGCGCTGCTGGTATGCAGTTGATCGGCTGGCAGTCAGATACTCAGGATTCTGGTAACTACTATGAATATCTGGTTGAGACACGCAACGATAAAACCGGTAAAGGTCAGTACAACTGCGGCGGTTACTCTAACGCTGAAGTGGATAAGCTGATTGCACAATCGAATGCGGAAGTGGATGTTGCGAAACGTACCGCTATGCTGCAACAGATTGAAAAACTGTTAATGAAAGATGCAGCTTACCTGCCTCTGGAATGGCAGAACCTGTCTTGGGCTGCCAAAACCAAGCTGGACATCAAACCAATCGTTAATGGTCTGGATTTCCCATACTACGGCGATCTGAAAGTTAAAGAGTAATTGTGATTAAAGGGCTGCATCGCTGGTGCGGCCCTCGATCCGTTTTTTATTAAGATGCAGGATCTTCGTGCATGCTGACTTTTTTGTTTAAACGATTGGCGCAAGCCATCGTAGTAATGTTTGTGATCAGTCTGGTAGCGTTTGCTATTCAGGATAATTTAGGCGATCCGTTGCGCGAAATGGTCGGACAAGGTGTGTCTGAAGCGCAGCGTGAAGTATTGCGAAATCAGTTGGGTCTGAATGATCCCTTCATGATTAAGTATTCCCGTTTCCTGACCAATGCCATGCACGGCGATTGGGGAACCTCATTTATTTTCAAGAAACCAGCACTGGATATCATTCTGAGTAAGCTGGTGGCGACACTGGAATTGGTGTTCGCTGCAACTTGCTGGATCATCTTGTTGTCGATCCCGCTGGGCGTTTATTGCGCCATTCGTCCGCGAGGGATAGGCAGTAAGCTCATCATGGGCATCAGCACCATCGGTATTTCGGTACCGGTGTTTCTGACCGCTATTTTGCTGATGTATGTCTTCTCCATTGAACTGGGCTGGCTGCCATCGTATGGTCGCGGTGAAACGGTGAATGTATTGGGCTGGCAATCCGGTTTGTTTACGCTGGATGGTCTGAAGCACCTGCTGCTGCCGTCGATTGCGCTTTCCTCCATCATGCTGCCGCTGTTTATCCGTTTGGTGCGCTCAGAAATGTTGGAAGCACTGAGTGCCGAATACGTTAAATTCGCGTGGGCGAAGGGCTTAGATAAAAACAAAGTCTGGTTCCGCCATGCGCTGAAAAACACCATGCTGCCACTCATCACTGTGGGCGGCGTGCAAATCGGTTCGATGGTGGCTTACACCATTTTGACGGAAACCGTATTCCAGTGGCCGGGCACTGGCTTTCTGTTTCTGGAGGCGATTACACGCGTCGATACACCACTGATCACCGCTTACGTTATCTTCGTGGGCTTGGTGTTTGTGGTCACGAATACCTTGGTCGATCTGCTGTATGGCTTGATCAACCCAACGGTCAAACTGACGTCCAAGGGGGGCTAAGATGTCACAACAAGCAACGATGAGTCGCTGGCAGCGTTTCCGTCAGTCCGATCTGATTTACTATTTTCTGAAAGACAAAGTCGCCATTTTCTGTTTTCTGGTGTTTGTCTGCTACGTAGTGCTGGCGACATTAGCACCGTGGCTGGCGCCGCATAACCCGTATGATCCGTCTACCTATGACATTATGGATGCCGAAATGCCGCCATCATGGCTGGAAGGCGGTGATGCTAACTTCATGCTCGGTACAGATAACCAAGGTCGCGATATTCTGAGTACCATTCTGTATGGTTCCCGTATTTCACTGATCATCGGTCTGTTTGCGGTCGCATTGCAGCTCTTGATTGGTGTCGTAGTCGGGCTGGTTGCTGGTTATGTGGGTGGCCGGGTTGATAACCTGCTGATGCGTCTGGCTGACATCCAGTTGTCATTCTCAACCATGATGGTAGCGATCATCGTCTCGGCTATTTTTCAGGCAACGCTGGGCGGTGATTTCTACTCGCAATATGCCATTCTGATGCTGGTATTGATCATTGGTATTTCGGAATGGCCACAATATGCACGAACTGTGCGTGCGTCTGTGCTGGCGGAGAAGAAGAAAGAGTATGTCGAAGCGGCACGTGTCATGGGCTTTAAAGCGCCACGCATTATGTTCCGCCATATTCTGCCGAACTGCTTATCACCGATCTTGGTTATTTCCACCGTGCAAGTCGCCAATGCCATTATGGCGGAAGCGGCACTGTCATTCTTAGGCTTGGGGATGCCAGTAGATAAGCCATCGCTTGGTTCGCTGATCAGCATCGGCTTTAACTATATCTTCTCCGGTTCATGGTGGATCACCGCTTTCCCTGGTATCTGTCTGGTGCTGTTGGTACTGGTCATTAATCTGCTGGGCGACTGGTTACGTGACTTGTTTAATCCAAAGATTTACAAAGATTAATCAGACACGTTCAGTCAATAAAAAAGGGAAGCAATGAGCTTCCCTTTTTCTTGCTTGATATTCGAGTCATTACGCAATGATGGAACCTTCATCATCACGTTTATCTCTGGGCAACTGGCAAACACTTTGAATGGCAAAGCGCAGGTACATGACTTCCAGCACAACAAACAGCACGCTAGCAAATGGGAGTGGTAAACCAGTAATACCCAGCAGCATATCGATGATCATCGCAGGCGTCAGCGCAACCGCACTGATCCGCACAAAGGAAGGGTAGCGTAGAGTTAAGCCTTGTCTTTTCGCCAGCCAGCCAGCCAGCAGAGCATAAAGCATGGCTTGTGTAATACGCCATGACCAGGCGAATAGCACCAGGATCACATAGGTTAATGGCATGACAAACTTGCTGGTGGTGCTCAGAAACGAGTCGATCAATTCACGATCAATGGTCATATCGGTAAAGGTGGAAAAATCAAATGAGCGGGTCTCAATGTCACTTTTACGGATATATAAACGATCATTCGTGATCAGCACAGGCGCTGAGGTTTGCTCCAGACTGGTAAATTCGCCGCTGGTATCGATCACAATGAAAGGTTCTGTGGTTCCTTTTTCATTAATAATATAAGGACGATCTTCCGGTGTAGAGGCATAACCATCCTGGATCGTCAATGCGGGTAGCTCATCCAGATACAGCGGCAGATCTTGTTCGATAAATGACTGAAAGCCATTGCGGATCTCCAGCGTTACCGGCATCACTACGAGCGCCGAAAGGATCAACAGATATAAAGAGCCGATACCACGCCATTGGCGGGCGACGGATTGATACAGCTGGCGGGAAAAAAATGATAGCCAGAAAGCCTGCCACCATGTGAAGTTGCGCATGAGCCGAAACTCCTGTGTTTCAAATGAGTTTATATGTTTTATCTAGCATACCAGTTTGTCGGGCAGAAATCAGGCATGACTCCGTGTTTGGATATTCGTGAGATTCCGTTTGAAAGTTAATGTGGCGCAATATTTGTGATATACGTCATGCTAGACTTTGCCTCCCGTTGTTTGGTGGTGGTGCCATGTCCGCTTTATTACATCAAATTTATCTCTCAACACCTTTGTTTATTCTGGTGTTTATCGGTTATGGCGTGATGCGTTGGGCGCATTGGCCCAAGGTGATGTCTGAGTCATTATCCCGGTTCGTTTTTTCACTCGCATTGCCAGCCATGCTGTTCCATCTGATGAGCGACTTTTCCAAGTTGCCTCCGGTGGATGCCCGTTTGCTGATCGCTTTTTTTGGCGGTTGCTTTATTGTTTTTATCTTGGGTCGTTTTATGGCCTGGAAGTTATTTAAGCTGGATGGCGTGTCGCAGTCAGTATTCGCGTTAGGGGGCATTTTTTCCAACAATTCGATGTTGGGACTACCGCTGGCGAAAATGATGCTGGGTGATGCGGCATTACCGTCGGTTGCGTTGGTGTTAGTGTTTAACTCGCTGATCTTATGGACGCTGGTCACCATTTCGGTAGAGCTCGCCAAACATGGTAGTTTCTCGTTTCGTGGTTTTTTCCATACCGTTAAAAGTGTACTGAAAAATCCGATCGTCTTCGGCATTCTGACGGGTACGGCCTGGGGGCTGACAGGTTGGAAGCTGCCCTTACTGATTGATAATACCGTTGGCATGATCAGCAGTGCTGCCGCACCAATGGCGTTGTTATCGCTAGGGATGGGGTTAGCAGAATATGGCATTGGTGGTAATTGGGGGCAATCGATCAGTGTCTGCTTGTTGAAACTGATCGGGCATCCGCTGGCGGCCTGGGGCATTGCCCGTTTGATTGGTTTACCGAGCATGGAGACGCAAGCTATTGTGCTGCTGGCCTCTATTGCAACAGGTGTGAATGTCTATTTGATGGCGCGCCAATTCAAAACGATGGAAGGTGTCATGGCAACTAGTTTGCTACTCTCGACGGTGCTGGCTGCTGTCACGACACCACTTTGTGTTATGCTTTCGGGATAACTTATATCGGAAGTACATGAAAGGAACTGACCATGTCTGAAGTGACTATTTACCACAATCCGAAATGCGGCACATCACGTAACACGCTGGAAATGATCCGTAATGCGGGTATTGAACCCAATGTGATCCTGTATCTGGAAACACCACCAACTCGCGAGACCTTGGTTAAACTGATCGCCGATATGGGCATCAGCGTGCGTGACGTGTTGCGGAAGAAGTGTGATCCTTACGTTGAGCTGGGTTTGGATGATGCAAAATGGTCAGATGAACAGTTGATCGATTTCATGATGCAGCACCCGATCCTGATCAATCGCCCGATTGTCGTGACTGAGTTAGGCACTAAGCTGTGTCGTCCTTCTGAAGAGGTGTTGGATATTCTGCCGCAAGCACAACAAGGTGCGTTCACCAAAGAAGATGGTGAAAAAGTGGTGGATGCGGAAGGTAAACGCTTACTTTGATATTTATAAATAAAGGCGCCGGTTATGACACTAGGCGCCTTTATTTTTATCGGAAAAGCGTAATTATTTACGCCATAAAATCTTTGATCTGCTGTTCAATGCCAGCACTGTCCAGTTTCAGATCGTGATAGATCTCTTCCTGAGTGCCTTGCTCGATAAAGCGATCCGGCAGACCGATATTCAATACCGGTTTTAACAAGCGCTGCTTCATCATCCATTCATTTACCGCCGAGCCGGCGCCGCCCTGAATTGCATTTTCTTCCACGGTCACCAGAATGTCGTGCTGTGCGGTAATGGTTTTCAACAACTCAATATCCAGCGGTTTCACAAATCGCATATCGACCAGCGTGGCATCCAGCTTTTCTGCCACCACTTTGGCCTGATGTAACAGCGAGCCAAAGCAAAGCAGAGCAATGCCTTGACCTTGGCGCACAATACGACCCTTGCCAATTGGTAAGGTATCAAGCTCAGTACTGATAGCGGCACCGCAGCCACTACCGCGTGGGTAACGTACTACTGCCGGTTGATTAAGCTGATAACCGGTGGTGAGCATCAAGCGACATTCATTTTCATCAGAAGGCGTCATGATCACCATGTTGGGCACGGTACGCAGGAAACTGATATCAAAAGCACCCTGATGCGTCGGGCCATCAGCACCGACTAAACCGGCACGATCAATCGCAAACAACACGGGCAGATTCTGAATCGCCACATCATGGATGATCTGGTCGTAAGCGCGCTGCGTAAAGCTGGAATACATCGCCACTACAGGCTTCATACCTTCAATGGCAAGCCCCGCCGCAAACGTAACGGCGTGTTGTTCGGCAATCGCGACATCAAAATAACGATC
Source organism: uncultured Tolumonas sp. (assembly GCA_937866945.1). Taxonomy (GTDB): domain Bacteria; phylum Pseudomonadota; class Gammaproteobacteria; order Enterobacterales; family Aeromonadaceae; genus Tolumonas. Next base: position 6,168 of record CALMKU010000324.1, on the reverse strand, counting down.
AGGATGTTGCTGAGAAAACTCGACCATGCCAGAGCCTTCACGCATCGCTGGTGTGATACCTACTAGTTTTTTATCTACTGCCGCGGTATCGCATAACCATTGCCCAAAAATGTTTGAGAAGGTCGGTTTGCTGCTTTTGCTTTTCGGTAAACAATCATCTTCGGGGTTAAATTTCGGCACACCGTGATAACCGATAGGGTCTTTTTCAGCCGGGTCATACCCTTTGCCTTTTTTGGTCATCACATGCAGCAGTTGCGGGCCTTTCAGCTGACGCATGTTTTTCAGCGTTTTGACTAACGCTTTGATATCGTGACCATCAATCGGGCCGATGTAGTTAAAACCCAGCTCTTCAAACAGAGTTCCTGGGATCACCATGCCTTTAATGTGTTCTTCGGCACGGCGTGCCAGCTCCTTCACAGGCGGCATACCGGATAAGACTTTTTTGCCGCCTTCACGCAAAGTAGTGTAAAGCGAACCAGATAACCATTTTGCCAGATGGTTATTCAGTGCACCGACATTTTCCGAAATCGACATCTCGTTATCATTTAAGATAACCAGCATGTCTTCATGCAGGTCTCCGGCATGATTCAGAGCTTCAAATGCCATACCGGCCGTCAGAGCGCCATCACCAATTACGGCTACAACCTTGTGATCTAGCTCTTGACGTTTAGCGGCTACCGCCATACCTAACGCAGCACCAATTGAGGTACTGGAGTGACCAACACTCAATGGGTCATATTCACTTTCTTCGCGCCAAGGGAAGGGATGGATCCCACCTTTTTGGCGGATCGTTTCCATTTGATCACGGCGACCGGTCAGAATTTTATGCGGATAGGCCTGATGACCAACATCCCACACCAGTTTATCAATCGGCGTCTGATAGACATAATGCAATGCTACCGTCAGTTCCACTACGCCGAGCCCAGATGCCAGATGGCCGCTGCTACGGCTGACGGAGTGCAGTAAAAAAGTGCGTAACTCCTGACATAGCTGGGTCAAACGCTCTTCGGGGAATTGCCGCAGATCCGCTGGTGAATTCACTAATGCCAGCGTTGGATATTCGGTCATATCAATCGTCATGTGTCTGTTATTATCCGGCATTAATATGCGCGCTCAATGATGTAATCGGCGAACGCAGACAATATTTCAGTGTTGTAAGGTAGAGGTTGCAGTGCCGCGAGTGCTTGCTGGTGTAAATCACACGCTAGTTCTCGGGCGGCATCTAAACCTAACAGGGCAGGGTAGGTGCTTTTATCTAAAGCCTGATCTGAACCCTGCGGTTTGCCCAACGTTTCGGTATCACCAACGACATCTAAGATGTCATCCTGCACCTGAAACGCCAGACCAATTGCGGCAGCATATGTTTTCAGCGTCGACAGCGTTTCAGCCGTCACATTCTGCTGACACAACGCCCCTAATTGCACGGCACACTCAATCAGCGCCCCGGTTTTATGGCGGTGAATTTGTTCCAGTGCCTGCAAGCCAACATGCTGGCCTTCAGCGGCCAGATCGAGTGCCTGACCACCACACATACCGGCATAGCCCGATGCCTGCGCTAAAGTGCTCAGCATTTTGACCTGTTGTGCGCGTAAACGTTCAGGGAAGGGGTGATCGGCCAGAATAGAGAAAGCCAGTGTTTGTAACGCATCACCCGCCAGCACTGCAGTCGCTTCATCAAACGCTTTATGTACGGTTGGATGACCACGACGCAGGTCATCGTCATCCATCGCTGGCAGGTCGTCATGGATCAACGAATAAGCATGAATGCATTCGATAGCAGCTGCTGGGCCGTCCAATAAGGCTTCTTCAACATCCAGCATTAAACCGGTGGCATACACCAGAAATGGTCGTACCCGTTTACCGCCTAACACCAGCCCATGTCGCATGGCGGCTTTTAAGTTGGGGGACAGATCGGGTAAGGCTTCAATATGCTGTAACAGCAGGCTATCAATGCGTTGTCGATAGTGCTGGGAAAAGGTCTGCAATGACACTTATTCGTCCTCTGCGCTCGAGCGAGTGGTTTGTTCAACAGTAAAAGGAGCCAGTTTTTCCTGCTCACCCTGTTGTAACAAGATCTGCACTTGCTGCTCTGCCTGTTCTAATTTTTGTTTACTGACCCGGGCCAGCTGAATGCCGCGTTCAAATTGTTTCAGTGCTGTTTCCAGTGGGAGGTCGCCTTGTTCAAGCTGCTGAACAATTTGTTCCAGCTCGCCGAGTGCGGCATCAAAACTTAATGATTCGGTCTTTTTCGCGGCCATGACGGGTTCTGATTATCAAAGTAAATAATTTACCTATCTTACCATTAGTCTATCGTGCAGGCGTAGAAACTCTGTGATCTCGCCCTACAAGGCTTAGTTTCTGGCGCCGGCTGGATTATAATGCGCCACTTTTCGCCAGCTAACCGAGCGTTGACATGAAGTTCATCATTAAACTGTTTCCAGAAATCACCATTAAAAGTAAATCCGTTCGCCAGCGCATGGTGAAAATTTTGCAAGGTAACATCCGTAACGTCCTGCAAAAAGTGGATGAAACCATCACTGTGCGTAACGACTGGGACAAGCTCATGGTGTCCAGTAAAAATGATGCACCTGATAACCGCGATAAGCTGGTGGAACGCCTAAGCTGCATTCCTGGTATTCAGGCATTTTTAGAAGTTACGCAGATGCCGTTTACTGATTTGCACAGCATTTATGAACACACTGCCGCAGTTTATGGTTCCAGCATCGCCGATAAAACGTTCTGTGTGCGGGTAAAACGCAAAGGGAAACATGAATTTTCTTCCATCGAAATTGAACGTTATGTCGGTGGTGGTCTGAATCAGAATTTTCCGTCAAAGGGCGTTCGGTTATCGAATCCTGATCTGCAAATCAATCTGCAGATTGAAAACGAACTGCTGTACCTCGTAACGGCGATCCATAAAGGTCTGGGTGGCTATCCGCTGTCCACACAGGAAGATGTCTTAAGCCTGATGTCTGGCGGATTTGATTCGGGGGTTGCTTCTTACCTGTTCATCAAACGTGGCAGCCGTGTGCATTACTGCTTCTTTAATCTGGGCGGTGCGGCACATGAAATTGGCGTAAAACAAGTCGCGTATTACCTGTGGAGCAAATACAGCCAGTCGCATAAAGTGAAATTTGTGGCCGTGCCTTTTGAGCCAGTTGTTGGTGAGATTCTGGAAAAAATTGATAACGGCCTGATGGGCGTAGTATTGAAACGCATGATGATGCGCGCAGCCTCTCGTGTAGCGGAGCGTATGGGCGTGGAAGCGTTGGTAACGGGGGAAAGTGTCGGTCAGGTTTCCAGCCAGACAGTAACCAATCTCTCAGTCATTGATCGCGTGACCGAAACGCTGATCCTGCGCCCGCTGATCGTCAGCGATAAGCAAGACATCATCGATCAGGCACGAGCGATTGGTACACAGGAATTTGCGGAAACCATGCCGGAATATTGCGGCGTCATTTCCAATAAACCAACAGTCAAAGCGCGTTATGACGACGTGCTGGCTAATGAAGAAAAATTCAATTTTGAGATCTTAGATAATGTGATCGCGAATGCCAAAGTGATGGATATTCGTGACATTGCCAATGAAACGGCCGCACAAGTGCAGGAAGTGGAAACGACTTCTTCCTTGACGGAAAACGAAGTAATTCTGGATATCCGCGCACCGGATGAACATGAAGAAAAACCGTTTACGCCGGAAGGTATGACCGTTCTGCATTTACCATTTTATAAACTGGCTACACAGTTTGGTGATTTGGATCAGAGCAAAACCTACCTGTTGTATTGTGAGCGTGGCGTGATGAGCAAACTGCAGGCGTTGTATTTGAAAGAGCAGGGCTTTAATAATATTAAGGTTTACCGTCTGAATTAATCCATCGCAAAAAGTCGGCTGTTGAGTTGTGTTTTAATCAATGATTCAGCCGAACTGTACAGCAGTTAAACGGTACAAAAAGTAAAGTTGGCGTCAAGTTCTGTGTAGTGGGGGGCACTCATGGAATGTGACCGACACATTGAGGTTGAAATGACATTCGGGTTTATCGCCCGTGTTGTAGTTAACAAACACTGTAGAAGGTACACATAATGAGTTTTTCCTCCAACTGTATTTATCGGATGCAAAATCCCATTCAAAATTATGCCTGGGGCAGTAAAGATGCTTTCCAGCAGATGTATGGTGTTGCTAACCCGGAGCACCAGCCTCAGGCTGAGATCTGGATGGGGGCGCATCCCAACGGCTGTTCAACTTTAATCAACGAACACGGTGAAACCCTGCGTTTAGATGCCTTCATTCAACAGGATGCAGCCGCTATTTTGGGCGATGCTTGGGCGAATTTTGGTGAACTGCCTTATCTGTTTAAAGTGCTGGCAGCTGCGGAGCCATTATCGATCCAGGTACATCCAGATAAAGCCAGTTCTGAAGCTGGTTTTGCGGCAGAAAACGCAGCAGGCGTGCCACTCACTGCCGCGCAGCGTAACTTTAAAGATCCCAACCATAAGCCAGAATTGGTCTATGCGCTGACGCCATATCGGGCAATGAACGGTTTCCGTGAGTTTGCGGAAATCGTTTCACTGCTGCAGGGACTATCGCTACCGGCACTGCAAGCAGAAATCGATGCCTTTTGTCAGCAGCCAACGGATGCGACGCTAAAAGCGTTGTTTGCCGCTTCATTGCGTTTACAAGGCGATGCGCGTCGTGAAACGGTGACTCGCTTGCTGGCGACGGCACAGCATCGTCAGGATGAAGAAGCGTTCGCGGAAGTGTTGCGTTTAGCTGCGTTTTATCCGGAAGACATGGGCTTGTTCGCGCCATTGCTGTTGAATGTCATTACCTTGCAGCCAGGCGAGGCGATGTTCCTGTATGCCAAAACCCCACATGCTTATCTGCAAGGTGTTGGGTTGGAAGCGATGGCCAGCTCCGATAATGTCTTACGTGCGGGTTTAACGCCAAAACATATGGACATTGATGCTCTGCTGGCGAATGTGGATTTTGTCGCTAAGCCAGCAACGGAATTGTTGATGCGCCCGATGGTGCTGGGGCCAATCAGTGATTATCCGATCCCAGTGGCGGATTTCTCGTTTACCTTAGTCAATCTGAATGCAGAAGCGATTGCCAGCGAAACCAGCACGGCGCTGATCCTGTTCTGTCTGAGTGGTACGGCGACGATCCATGCCGGTGCGGATACGCTGATCTTATCAGCTGGGGAGTCCTGTTTTGTGCCTGCCGCAGCGGTGAGTTTTGCTGTTAGTGGTGACGGGCAACTGGTCCAGATTGGTTCGCGCTAATTTACTAGCGCATAAAAATTCTAATTAAAACAAAGGACGCTGATGCGTCCTTTGTTTGTTTCCGCATTATTTAGACGGCAGACAAATTCCAATACCAGCCAGACCACAATAACCGTCTGGGTTTTTAGCCAGATATTGTTGATGGTGTTGTTCGGCGAAATAAAATTCGTGTGCAACAGCAATTTCGGTCGTGATAGTGCGGGAATCATTATACGCCCACATGGCAGACTGATAATGATCACGGCTTTGGATCGCCTCTTGTTGTTGATGTTCGTTGTTGGTCAGTATCATCGAACGGTATTGCGTACCGATATCGTTGCCCTGACGAGCCCCCTGTGCCGGGTCATGATGCTCCCAGAACAATTTTAACAATGTTGCATAACTGATGACTTTCGGATCAAACACCACACGCACACTTTCTGCATGACCGGTATAACCGGAACAAACCTCTTCATACGTCGGATTCGGTGTAAACCCGGCCTGATAACCGACTGCAGTCACATAGACGCCCGGTTGTTCCCAGAATAATCGCTCCACGCCCCAGAAACAGCCCATCGCGAAATAAGCGACCTCCAGACCGGCGGGGTAAGGCGGTAACATGCTGACCTTTTTCACATAATGTAATGGTTCCAGTTCCATTGGTATTTGACGGCCCGGTAATGCTTCAACCGGCGCCACCATTCGGGTTCGTGTATGCATAGCCTGACCTCTGCGTTAATTCATCATAGAAACAGCAAAATCTGATTGCTATTAAAGTATACGCTGCATAGAATACGACCCTTCAAAAATCAGTCACTTTTTTTTAGTTCCTTGCCTTCGACGGTTTGACTGATCCATCACGAAGGCTATAACCCGTAAGGAGCAACTCATGCGTCACTACGAAATCGT
>CALMKU010000323.1 GCA_937866945.1 uncultured Tolumonas sp. | reverse complement strand
GTTTCATCAAAGTAGTTATACTCCAGCTCTACCGCGGTATGAGGCAAATCAACCTGTTCAGCTGACGCCAGCGCCGCCTCGGTGAATGACGCAAATTCACCCGGAATGAAATGCCACTGCTTATCAAAGCGTTCACATAGATTCATCATTTCACTGACCCTACCATTCCCTGGACAAATTGCTTCTGCATTGCAAAGAACACCGCGACTGTTGGCAATGTCGCCCCCACCGTACCGATCATGACTACCCCAAAGTCAGGAATATAGGCCGAAGATAATGACGACAACACCAGATTGATGGTTTTCATATCCGGGGTTTGCAACACGATCAGCGGCCAGAGGAAGTTATTCCAGTTCGCCATGAAGGTAATGATGAATGCGGCCGCATAGGTCGAGCGCATGACTGGAAAGAACACGTAAACAAAAATCTGCCATTCTTTCACTCCATCAACACGGGCTGCATCAAGCAGTTCTTTCGGGAACGCTTTCGTGCACTGGCGGAAGTAGAAAATGATGTAAACCGATGCGATAGAAGGCAATACCACCGCCCAGTGGGTATCCAGCAGGTTGGCCTTTGCCATCATAGAAAACAAAGGAATCATCAGTGCCGCGAATGGGATCATCATTGTCAGCAGCAGCAGGTTATAAACCTTATCACGCAGTTTTGACTGATAAATCTCAAAGCCATAACCAGCCAGCGAGGCAATGACCAGTGTCAGGAAGGTGCCCAGCAGCGAGACTTTCGCGGTGTTCCAGAAAATCTGCGGTAGATCAACCAACTGATTCAGCTTGGTAAAGTTATCAATCAGCGCCGTACCGAACGACATTTTCCCCTGGTTGATATCCGCCGTGGTGTTGGTACTACTGACTACCATCCAGAAAAACGGGAACAGGGAAATGAAAGCCGCCACCACCAGAAACAGGTACATCATGCCCTGGTAGATTTTTTGTCTGGAGAAATTAGATGTCGTCATTATTTTTTGTCCTGTACAAATTTAAACTGCACCAAGGCCAGTACGGCAGCAAAGAACACAATCACGTAAGAGACTGTGGCGGCATAACCGAAATTCGGTACAAATTTGAACGACAAGTTGTAGATATACATCGACAACGTCAGCGTGGCGTTCGCCGGACCACCATTGGTGATGTTCATGACTTCATCAAACAGTTGCAGCGTACCGATGGTCGACATGACGGAAGTGAACAGGATCACTGGCTTGAGTAATGGCACCGTAATATGGAAGAACGTTTGAACTGGCGACACCCCTTCCAGCTTGGCGGCTTCATAGATCGACTTGTCGATGTTTTGCATGGCTGCCAGATAAAAAATCATGTTGTAGCCAGTCCAGCGCCAGGTGATTGCCAGAATAATGGTCACTTTTGACCAGAACGGATCCGTCAGCCAGGCGATAGGATGTTCAATCAGCCCGATCGTCATCAGCGCTGAATTCACAATACCGTCATAGCCGAACATGCTTTTGAAAAGAATGGAATACGCTACCAGAGAGGTCACACAGGGCAGGAAAATAGCCATGCGGAAGAAACTGCGGAACCGGACGTTTGGCGAATTCAGGCAGGAAGCTGTTGCCAGAGAAAGCAGGATCATCAGCGGAACCTGCACGATCAGGAAAATCAGAGTATTGGTTAATGCGGTAATAAATACCTGATCATTCATCAGACGGGTAATATTTCCGAAACCAACAAATTGAACGATGACCCCTTTCCCGGAATGCAATGATAACCAGAGCGAATTCAGGATCGGGTAAATCATGAATAACAGCACCAGCGTCAATGAGGCCAGAACAAAACACCACCCATTGATATCGTAAAAACGGTGAAAATTGCGACTACGAGCCTGAGTCATGGGCATAACACCTGAATGAGACATGATAGAAACCTCAATAGGAGAGCCGGTGCATCACATTTACCGACTCTCAGTGTTTTACTATTGAATTTGAGCTGACAGTTGACTGTCGATCTGTTCCAGAACCTGTTCCAGTGGCATACCCTGATAGTAAGCCGGTAACTGTGAAGCTATCGCCGCATCAGCTTCATAGGTGTAATAGCCGTAATTCACTTTCGGTATTTTGCCCAGCCAGTTTGCAAAATCGCTGTAGATTGCCTGACCACCGAAGAAAGCATCCGGTTGCTGATAAGCCGTTCCGGTACGCGCTGGCAGATAAGAGCCTACCGCGCCACGTTCTGTCAGGATCTGCTGGTAGAACTCGCTGTCTTTTCCGTAGGTGCTGTTAAGGAAATCGATTGCCTGTTCCGTATTATCGGAAGTCGAAATCACATACCAGCTTGAACCGCCCAGGTTGGAGTAGTTAGTCCCACCTTTAATATTCAGCCGAGGTATTGGTGCAATCGCCCATTTACCCGCCTGATCAGCAGCTGATTTCACAGATGGCGTGATCCATACACCGGTAGTGACGGTCGCGACATCGCCGTGGTTGATCGTTCCAACCCATTCAGACCAACCCATGGTTGGACGAACGATACCCGCATCCATCAAGCCTTTGTGAATGCGTAAGGCTTCTTTCAGCGCCTCATTGTTCTTGATGTTTACTGCACCTTTATCATCAAAATACCAGCTGCCGGCAGACTGCATCATGACACGCATCAGACCAAGATCGTTCGGGTCAGTTCCCAGCATGGCCTTGCCGGTTTTTGCTTTGACAACTTTCCCGATTTCAATAAAACGATCCCAAGTGATGTCTTGCATGTCTTCCGGCTTGAAACCAGCCTGTGCCAGCAGATCTGTCCGGTAATACATCCCCGTCACACCAGAATCAAACGGCATACCGTAGGTTTTGCCATTCATGGTCATCAGATCAACTTTGTAAGGTGCGAACTGGCTGTAATCGACCTTGCCGGTCATCTCGGCAAATGCGCCGGGATAGGAACTCAGGAATTTCGGTGCGTTGTAATCTTCCACCAGCACAATATCCGGCAGCGATTTCGTCATGCCGGAAGCCAGCATGGTATGCATCTTCTGCTCGAGATCGGCTTTCGCAAAATCGGTCACTTTGATTGTTACTTCAGGATGTGCTTTCTGATAGGCCGCCTTGGCCTGTTCCATAATGGCAATATTGAAATTTGGATCCCACGCCCAGATAGTCAGCTCATTTTTCTTGGCTATGGCTGACATACTACAGCTTGCCACAACGACACCCAGAGTCAGGTTACGAACGAGATTGTTTTTTTCAAAACGCATAATGATATTCTCCATGAACGCTTCAGAAGTGAAGCAAACTCAACAGATACTTAAAGTCACTCAGCGACGCCGACACCGCGCCAACAAAATTCCACAGAGATGGCCGCCGAACCTGTTTACACCACTTCCGTGTAAACGATTACCCAATCATAGCGAGGTATAGAACTGGATCGATATCCGCGTTGATTCGAAACGTGATAATCATCAAATTCGGAGGTAAAACAAATCAGCAAACGTGATGAACATCAAAATAAGCAGGAATTTGAAGATTTTGCTTTACTGGGAAGGAATAGAAAAAATAACCCATTGATTAATATGAATTAAATTTGAATGTTGGGTATTTAAAAACTAAAAAGCCAGCGATAACCATATAGAAAATAGTCTTATTTCTATATGGCATCGTTTCCAAATCAAACTAATTGCATAGTGTAATGATAGGTAATGTTTAGACAGGAACCACCGGTATCACCGAATAACGACGCACCAATGTTGGAATAAACAAATTAGTCACATCAGGCGCGGGTTCACCGTGCGCTAAAGCAATCGCTAAACGGGCTGCTTGAGTTGCCATTTCAATCACCGGATAGCGAATGGTGGTTAAATGCGGCTGTAAATAGTTAGTAATAAGCACATCATCAAAGCCAATAACGGAGATCTGTGTCGGTACCTGAATGCCATTATCAGACAATGCCGACAATGCCCCCGCTGCCATCGGGTCGTTATAACAGACAATTCCCGTCACTTTACGGCCTTGATTTAACAGCTCAACTACAGCCCGCTCACCACCAATTTCATCGGGTGTTCCCTGAATAATCAATCGCTCATCGACCGGTATGCCATGCTGTGTTAACGCATCGATATAGCCTTGCTGGCGCTCAAATGCATCGGCAATTTGATAGGATGATGACAGATAAGCAATTGACCTATGCCCTTGTTGAATAAGGTGATTTGTTGCCAATTCCGCACCAAAACGATTATCTAAGTTAATACAGCGCGACTCATAACCTGGCACCGTCCGGTTGATCATTACCATGCCCGGCACATGCGCCATAAAATGCTGTAATTCTTCATCTGACAACATCATGGCATGCACGACGATACCGGCACACTGATGTCGCAACAATTGTTCAATGGCTTTCCGTTCCCGCTTGGCGTCATGATAACTGTTCCCCACCAGCAAAAAATTACCGGTGGCATACGCAACCTGATCGACGGCTTTGACCATAATGCCAAAAAAAGGCGTTGACACATCGCCCACCACAATCCCCAGCGTTTCATTACCCTGATGAGAGAGCGCACGTGCATTCGCATTGGGATGATATTTCAGCTCATCCATGGCTTTTTTCACTGCTTCCCGTGACTCTGGGCTCGTTTTCGGTGAGCTATTCAGTACGCGGGAAACGGTCGCCACCGACACGCCCGCCAGACGGGCAACATCTTTGATGGTCGCCATAAATTGTG
>CALMKU010000322.1 GCA_937866945.1 uncultured Tolumonas sp. | reverse complement strand
GGTATTGTCAAAGATGCGTTTAGCCTCTGGCTGAACTCGAATATCGAACTGGCCGAACAGTTAGCCGAGCATTGCATTAACAGCGCCCAGCGCCGTCTGCGTGCCGCGAAAACCGTGGTGCGCAAGAAAGTGACCTCTGGCCCTGCCTTGCCGGGTAAACTGACCGACTGCAACTGCTCCGATCCGATGCAGGGTGAACTGTTTCTGGTGGAAGGAGACTCTGCGGGCGGTAGTGCGAAACAGGCACGGGAACGTGAATTTCAAGCCATCATGCCACTGCGCGGTAAGATCCTGAACACGTGGGAAGTGGATGCCTCGGAGGTGTTGGCGTCGCAGGAAGTACATCACATCTCGGTAGCGATTGGTATGGATCCGGATTCCGATGATCTGAGCGGCCTGCGTTATGGCAAGATCTGTATCCTCGCCGATGCGGATTCCGACGGTCTGCACATTGCCACCTTGCTGTGTGCATTGTTTGTGAAACATTTCCGTCCACTGGTGGAAAAAGGGCATGTCTATGTCGCGATGCCACCGCTGTTCCGTATCGATCTCGGCAAAGAAGTTTATTACGCGCTGGATGAAGATGAAAAACAGGGCGTGCTGGAGCGGCTGAAAGCCGAGAAAAAACGCGGCACACCACAAGTCACCCGCTTTAAAGGGCTGGGTGAAATGAACCCGAAACAGTTGCGTGAAACCACCATGGATCCGAATACCCGTCGTTTAGTGCAACTGACATTAGATGATGACACCGACGAAACCACGCAGCTAATGGATATGCTGCTGGCAAAGAAACGTTCTGGCGATCGTCGTGAATGGTTAGAAAGTAAGGGTAATTTGGCGGATCTGGCGTTGTAGTTGTTGGAGCCTGCCGGCTGACCTCGTTATAATGTATGTTAATCGCATTAACATACAGAGCGCGTGATGATGGAAAAAAAGACCGCCCGGTTAACTTTGCTGATTGACCCGGTAAAGAAACAGGCCTTCGAAGATCTCTGTACCGCGCAGGATCTGACACCGTCGCAGGTGGTTCGCCAGATGATCCGTGATTATCTGGATGAACATGGCGTGACCTATGCTACCAAAAGCAAGATTGGCGTAAAGATCAAAGAAGATACCGCGCCTTAGGCGCGGTCTGCTTTCACGTTGTCGGTTAGTGGTTGTTGACCACTGTTTTTTTGCTGTTATCTGCAAAAAACATCTCACAGAAATTCAACGCTTCTTCAAATGTGGTAAAGCAATGCCCTTGACCGAGCTGCTCAATCAGGCCGGCTCGCGTTAGCTTTTGCTGCACCGCGCCATTGGCTTCTGATAATAAGATCGTGATGTTGTGTTTCGACAAGGTGTTGATGACATTTTCTAGCGATTGCAACGCGGTCATATCCATAAAAGGCACATGCATCAGCCGTAAGATCAGCGCTTTGGGCTCAGTGTGTGTTTGTGCCAGTGCGCGTTGAAAATTCTCTGCCGCCCCGAAAAACAGCGGGCCAGCGATGCTGTAGACCAACACCTTCGGCGGCAAATGAGCGCGGCCTAATTGTTTCAACTCAAGGTTAAGATCGTCGGTGGTGTGTTGCTGAATTTCTACCGAGCCCGCCATGCGTTGCATAAATGTCAGTGAGGCTAATACCACCCCGATATTGACTGCCACTACCAGATCGGTGAATACCGTCAGCAGAAACGTGATCAGCAAAATTGCGGTATCGGTTTTCGGTGCTTTCTTTACCATGCTAATGAAATGCGGTAGTTCGCTCATGTTCCAGGCAACGACAAACAAGATCGCTGCCAGTGCACACAGTGGAATATTGTTGGCGAGAGGGGCCAGAAACAGCAGGATCAGCAGCAGAACTACGGAATGAATAATACCGGCCAGCGGGCTGTTACCGCCATTGCGGATATTGGTCGCTGTGCGGGCAATGGCGCCGGTAGCGGCAAATCCACCCAGTAACGGGGCAATAATATTGGCCAACCCTTGCCCGATCAGCTCTTGATTGGAGTCATGCCGGGTGCCGGCCATGCCATCAGCGACCACCGCCGATAACAATGATTCGATAGCGCCCAGCATGGCAATGGTGAAGGCAGGGCCAATTAACTGCACCATATGACTGAAACTGAACTCTGGTAGAGTAAAACTCGGTAATTCTTGCGGAATGCCACCAAATACACTGCCAATGGTCGCAATGCCAGTAGGGTGGAATATGCTCACGATTAATGTCGCAAAGACCATCGCGACTAACGGGCCGGGTACTTTACGCAGGTAAGGAATGCGCGAGGTCAGGATCACCAGTGCCAGACTCGTGAGTGCCAATGCGCTGGTCGTCAGATTGGCATGCGGCAGCTGTAGCAACAGATGCCAGAGCTTTTCATGGAAATGTTCACCGCTAACGCTGGGCAGCCCGAAGAAATCTTTCCACTGTCCGATCCAAATGATTACACCTATGCCGGTCGTGAAACCGACGATCACCGGTGCGGGAATATATTTGATGATGCTGCCAAGCCGGCTAAACCCCATCAGCATTAAGATGACACCGGCCATCAGTGTGGCCAGTTGCAGCCCGCTAATGCCGTATTTGGCGGTGATACCGGCTAAAATGACGATAAATGCCCCTGTTGGGCCGGCAATTTGTAAACGGCTGCCGCCAAACAGAGATACCACCACACCGGCAACCAGTGCCGTATATAAACCTTGTTCTGGTTTGGCGCCGGAGGCGATGGCAAACGCCATGGCTAAAGGCAGCGCGACCACGCCAACAATGATGCCGGCCACCAGATTTGGCAGCCAGTTTTTGGCGCGAAATAACCCAGCTCTCTGCGCCTCCAGTATTGCAATCATAGCCACCTCAAATATTAATAACATTAACATATGGTGATAATAGTTGATGCATTCTAGCGCGTTACTGCTGCGCAGGTCATGCAAGCAGATCAAAAAAATACCGGCAACTTGTTCTTTGCTAAAAAAACCGATTTTTCTGCAGAATTTGCGGTAAAGCTCCCATATCTTTCTCTGCAATGTTCTAAAATTATTAGCATATGCTGCTGGTGAATACAGCGCATTCCACTCGCATTACGCTACGAGTCGCGGAGGTATCCTATGACTAAGCACCCTATGATGCATGCAAAGATCCCGCAGTATGCACAACGTCCACAACGTGACGAATCAACGTTATCTCATATCAAACATCTGTTGCTTTTATGGAAACAAAACTGGCTTACCCGTCGTCAGTTGGCACAACTGAGTGCCGAAGATCTACGTGATATCGGCCTTAGCGAAGCACAACGACAAGAAGAGCTGAATAAATCGTTCTGGGAACCATAAAATTAAAAAATCAGTTTGATGATATGAAGTAAAAAATACCCCCCGTGTATTGTGCCGGGGGGTATTTTTTATGTTGGCGGTAATGAGTAATTCTGTCGCAAGGGTTGTTCATATGGATACAATATTTTTGCCATGATTCTTATGGCTGCATGGGGTTCGTTTGGTCTTTACCAATCGCCAGCAATAATGTGCGCAATAGATCAGTGAGTTCTTGCTGTTGCGTGTGATCCAACGAATGCAGTAACCGTTGTTCATTGGCTACATGTGCAGTCATGGTTTCATTGATCAATGCCAGACCCGCTTTACTCAGTGCGACCAGCATACTGCGGCGATCTTCCGGAGAGGGTTCACGATAAATTAATCCGCGCGCTTCCAGTTTGTCTAATCGGTTGGTCATGGCGCCAGAAGAGAGCATCAATGAGGTATACAGTGCGGTAGGGCTTAATGTGTAGGGTTCACCACTACGGCGCAGGGTTGCCAGCACATCGAATTCTGGTTGTGTCAGGCCAAATTGCAGATGAACTTGCTCCACTGCTTTGCTGGCAATGGCATTCAAACGCCACAACCGACCAAAAATACTCATCGCTAGTGGGTCGAGTTCCGGGCGTTCGTGTTGCCATTGTTGCAGAATGCGATCGACATGATCCGTTTGCATGAGCTACCTCCTTTTTATCTTCATATGAAGATAGTTGACGGCGTAAATATAGTTGACGAGAGGTGCAAAAACAAATCAAACTATCTTTACGTTAAGATTCTTTATTAAAAGATATATGCCTCCGTTTCTTGTGGCTTTAACCCCAATTCTCTGGGGAACAACCTATCTGATCACTGGTAAATACCTGTCAGACTGGCCTGCATTGTGGCTGTCAGTGATGCGCGCGATTCCACCAGGATTGCTGTTACTGGCTATTCGCCCCGCACGAGTGCCGTGGCGGCAAGTGCCTTATCTGTTACTGATTAGTTTTTTGTATATCGGTGCATTTTTTCCCTTACTGTTTGTCGCGGCACTGCATTTACCAGGGTCAGTAGCCGGTACGTTATCGGCCACTTTGCCGCTACTATTGTTAGGGTTGCAATGGCTGTTTTTACGTAAAGTGCCGACCCGGCAATCGTTATGCTGTTCTTTACTAGGGCTGGGAGGCATCGCGCTGTTGCTGGGGCCGGGTGCTAGTTTAGATTGGGTCGGGGTAACCGCTTCACTGTTGTCCGTGCTGCTGATTGGGCTGTGTAGTTTGTTGCTGCAACAACGGCCCTGGCAGGGGGAATTGATCAGTTTTACCGGTTGGCAATTACTGTTGGGGGGGCTGATGATCCTACCACTGGCATATTGGCAAAATGGTGCGATGCCAATGCCAGCCGGGGATGACTGGTTTGGTTTGTTATGGTTGATAGTGCTGAATTCAGCATTAGCCTATGTCTTATGGCTGTGGGGCATGGCGCATTTGCCGTTAAACCGCTTAGGTTTACTGACGTTGTTAAACCCGATGACCGCAGTGCTGGCGGGTAGTTTTTTGATGCACGAGGCATTAAGTCGCCAGCAATGGATTGGGGTTGCGGTAGTCTTTGCATCATTGTTGCTGGAATTATTGTTCCGGCCTAAACGCAAACAGCCACTGATATCCGCAGATGTAACCACATAAAAAATCAGGCAGTTTTTGGACTGCCTGATCAGCTAAACTAAGCTGTTTTTTACTTAGTAACGAAATTGCTTAACCAGATCCTGTAAGGCTTTACCGGACGAAGCCATTTCTTCAGTGGCCTGTTCGGATTTCACGGCGGCGCTGGAAAGCTCCTGCACGATATGCTGGATATTCTCCAGATTCCGGCTGATTTCCTCTGTCACGGCATGTTGTTCTTCTGCGGCAGTGGCGATCTGCAAATTCATATCATTAATCATCGCCACTGCATGATTTACGGTGCTGAGTGATTGCTCGATCCGTGCGGTTTCCGCAACCGTTTCCTGACTGTGTTGCTGACTGCCATCCATTGCATCTACCGCCTGACGCACACCCTGTTGCAGGGTTTGCAGCATACTGTTAATTTGCTGTGTGCTTTGTTGCGTTCTGCCAGCTAATGCGCGAACTTCATCCGCGACGACAGCAAAGCCTCGACCTTGATCACCGGCGCGTGCCGCTTCAATCGCCGCATTGAGTGCCAGCAGGTTGGTTTGTTCGGCAATACCGCGGATCACATCGACCACTGAGCCAATTTTGGCGGTTTCCTGCGCCAGCATGGTGATCACCGAGGAGGCGGAATCGACCTCTTTGACCAGACTATTGATACTACCAATGGCGGTGTTGACCACATTGCTGGCCTCTTCCGAATTTTGAGCTGCTTCACTGGTCGCATTGGCGGCATTCGATGCACTGCTGGCAACCGACTGTGCTGTGGCACTCATTTCATTGACGGCGCTGGCGACCTGTTCAGTTTCTTTACTGTGTTCCAGCATCTGACGGGTGTATTGCCCCGAGATCCGCGTTAGTGATTCCGTTTCCGTAAAAATCCGCTGGCTGACATTTCCCACTTGGGCGACCAGCTCCTGAATACGTTCCACAAAATGATTAAAGGCTTTGCTGACATCACCTACTTCATCCTGACTTTCTATTGTCAATCGTTGTGTCAGATCGCCTTCACCGTTAGCAATGTCATTTAACGCGGCCACAACATGACGTAGCGGTGTGGTGATTTTATTGCCGATGAACAAGGTGATTAATGTCGTTAATGCCATGACGAATAAGGAAATTAAAGAGACACGTACCATGCTGCTACGTGTATTGGCTTCCTGTTGTTGACGTTGTTCCGCCAGAATGCTTTCAATATCGTCGATGTAAAAACCGGTACCTAAAACCCATTGATATTTATCTAATGTTTGGGTGTATGACAGCTTAGATACATCGCGGCCAATAGACGGTTTATTCCACAAATATTCAGCATAACTATCGCCATTGCGTGCGGCATTCAGAATGTCCTGAATGAAAAATTTACCGCCGGCATCTTTGGCATTAAATAAATTTTTACCTTCTGTTTCCGGTTTCGGGCCTAATACCTGATTCACACCGTCATAGTTATAAACGAAGAAATAACCATCTTTACCGTAACGTAACTGACGCAGGATTTTTTTCACTTGTTCACGGTTTTCAGCACTGTCGGGTTGCGCGTAGACATCGGCAATCGCCGTTTGTGCGATTTGCAGATAAGTGCTGAGCTCTGATTTTTTATCCGCCATCAGTTCGTCGCGCAACTCGCTTTGTTGCGTCGCAATCTGAGATTGATTAATGAGATAGACGATGGCATTGATGGCAAAAATCGCCAGCACCAAAGGCAAAATGGCTAATAACAGGATTTTTGTTCTGATCTTCATATCTGTTCCTTCTCGACAGTTATTTACTACTGACTATAGCTATCAATACGAAAACTAGATGAAACTCAGACTTTGATTTGTGAGCAACGCCTAGTTAGTTAACTTAAGGCTGTGTACGGAGGAAAATAAGACGGGCTCTAATTGGCAGATAACATGATCTGCCAATCATGATCTACTGAAACATGCTATCGCCGCTTTGATCGATAAAGATCTCGGCTTTACGCACCATCCACTGTGCCGCATCTTCTTTGCTGGGAAACAGATCAGAACGGATAAAGGTATGTGTCTTTAATTCCCCGTCGATCTCTTTGCAGATCCGGCCAGCCAAACGATATTGACTACCATCATCCATCGGTTCGGCATAGATCATATAGCCTTTATACTCGACCGGCTCAGCTTGCGGGGTGGGTGTGGATGAACCTGAAAACAGCGATTTGAATAATTTACTGAACATAATAAGGCTCCTTTTTTCTCTGCACTGAACATATCTCATACTGATAGCAAATTCATGCTTTTGTTGTCATTTTGTCGGTTTTGTAACGCCTAAATAATAGTTAACCCATTGTTATTCCTACACGCAGCATAGGCATTGTTCTTGATAGGGTCTTACAAAACAGATCGCAGGATGATGTATGCGTACAGAATTAGATTGGTCGGAATATCAAGATCGCGGCATGGGCGATGCATATGCGGATATTCCCAAGCAAGGTGGCGATTTTGCTAAAGCGGTTGCGGTATGTATTCGCAGTGGTGTTTGCGAGCAGCATGGGCGCGGGGTGATGTGTCCCAGTTTCCGTGTCACTGACAAGCAATTACTCTCACCGGGTGGAAGGGTGCAGTTGCTAAAACGCGCACTTAATAGCGATGAAACAGCTCTGACCGCTGACACTGAGTTGGCGGAAACGATGGATCTGTGCGTGGCCTGCAAAGGCTGTAAACGGGAATGCGAAAACAGTGTCGATATGGCACAGATCAAGATTGAATATCTGGCGCAGCAGCTTAAAACACAACCGCTATCATGGCGCAGTCGACTATTCGCTTATTCCCCTCTCTGGCTTAATCAATATCCGATTTTGGGAACGTTAATTCGCTGGCGGAATAAGTCAGCGGTACTGGCGAAACTGGGTGAAAAACTACTGGGTATTGCGGCGAAAGTGCCATTGCCAGAAGCAACTCATAAACCTTTCTCGCCTCAGCAACAGAGTTTCCCACCCCTGGTGCCACACCCGTCCGGCGAGGCACGGGCGGTGGTGTTATGGCTGGATAGTTTTTCCACCCTGTTTGCGCCGCAACAAGCGGAAGATGCACTTTATTTGCTGCGATTGGCCGGTCTCACTGTGCATGTGGTGCACCCCAATTTACAACCGGGAGTGGTATTGGATAGTGGCCGTTCATTGCTGACGTTTGGTTTGGTCGATGAAACCCGCCAGCTGGCGAAACAATTGCTCGCGGTATTGTCGCCGCATGTGGCTGCTGGCTTGTCGATTGTGGGGCTAGAACCCTCCAGCCTGCTGATGTTACGTGATGAATACAAAACGCTGGGGCTAGGGCAACCCGCCATCGCACTGGCAAAACAGGCGTTGTTGTTTGAAGAGTTTATGGCTGCCGAACTGACGCGCGGTGGTTTTCAATTACCGTTTCAGGCCGGAAAAATCGCACAACCGGTGTTGATCCACGGGCATTGTCATCAAAAAGCGATTGGTGCCATGAAGTCGGTACGGCGGGTGCTGAAAGCCGTGCCGGAATTAGAGTTTAGTTTCATTGAGTCATCATGCTGCGGCATGGCGGGCACGTTTGGGTTGGAGGCAGAACACGTTGACTACTCGCACCAGATGGCGCAGCAGTCGTTGGTGCCAGCGTTGCAGGCGGCGCCGAATGCATTGGTGGTCTCGAACGGTTTTGGTTGTGCCCATCAAATCAAAGTAACGGCTCAACGATCGACATTACATTTAGCAACGTTATTACGACAGGCTTTGGCGGAATAAATAACAACAGGCCGGATGGAATGTCCGGCCTGTGCAGAATACATTATTGGAACAGTTATTGGGGTTGGCTCAGATACTCGTACAGCTTGGTAGTATCTTCTTTACTACACAGCTTAGTGCCTTGATTCATCGTGGCGGCAGTACCAGCCGCGACGCCAAATCGTACCATATCGACTAACGAGGCATTGTCAGCCAGTTTCATGACCATGGCGCCGACCATACTGTCGCCAGCACCCACAGTGCTGCGTTTAGTGACCGGCGGGGGCACCACTTGCACACACTGTTCGGCATCCACACCTAATGCACCTTGTGGGCCTAGTGAGACCACGATCCGTTTTGCCGCCCCCTGACTGATCAGCGAGCGCGCGGCGGTGACGACTTGATCGGGTTGATCCAGTGTCTGACCACTTAGCTCAGCCAGCTCTGATTGGTTGGGTTTCAGCAGCTCTAATCCGCCAAACGCAACGGCGGCTTTCAGTGCCTCGCCAGAACTGTCGACCACACAACGCAAATGATGATCTTTGGCACATTGCAGCAATTCTGTGACGGCTTGCGTGGTCATATTCGGTGGCAGACTGCCACTTAAAATCAACAAGCTATCGGCAGGAAGTTGGGCGATTTTCGCCAATAATTGCTGCCATTCGTTATCGTATAAGGCCGCGCCCGGCATCACAAAGCGGAATTGCTCACCGGTCGCTTCCGACACCACGTGCAGGTTTTGGCGTGTCCAGTCATGCGTTGGCAATGCGTCAACGATCACTCCTTCCTGTTGCAACAGTTCCACCAGATGTGCGCCTGTTGGACCGCCAGATGGTAATAGCGCTGTGGCTTGCCCACCCAAGTGGGTGATAGCCCGCGCGACATTGATCCCGCCACCACCGGGTTCAAATACGGGCGTTTGGCAGCGCAGTTTTCCTTCCGGGTAAATTTTGGCTGTGCTGGTGGCGCTATCCAGCGACGGTGTTAAGGTCAGAGTTACGATCTGAGGCATAGATAATTCCTTTGGTTTGCCAGCTCAATCAAAGTCAAACAGATCGCCGAGGAAACCGCCGCGACGTTTTTTGTGGTAACTCTCTTCCCGATACCGATGTTCATCATCCTGATAACGACGTCGATCATCGTCATGGTGACGCCAGTGTGGTTTTTCTTCGTGAGACGTATGCGCGGTGGCGGAGGAGGTATGTTGCTGCGTGCGAAGAGGGGCAGCAGGTTCAGCTTGCGCCGAGCGATCGATGAGTTTGTCGAGTTCACCACGATCCAGCCAGATCCCCCGGCATTGCGGACAATAGTCGATTTCAATGCCTTGGCGCTCAGACATGACCAGTTTTACACTTTTACAGACCGGACAATCCATCTTTTGCTCTCCTGTTATGTGAGAAAACAATTCGGTTGGCTGTAGCTATTAATGGTGCTCCGGCACAACAGATGCAAGTGTTGCACGTTCTTTTTTTGTTAATTTGGCCACGACCAGTTGATAGGAATCATCAATCAGCCCGGTTAATTGGGCATCACTGAGTTCGCCAGATAACTCAATGGTGTTCCAATGTTGCTTGTTCATGTGGTAACCCGGCTTGATTGAAGCAAACATCGCACGTTGCAGATCCGCTTGTGCCGGGTCAACTTTGAGGGTGATTTTCAGCGGAACTTCCTGCCAGGCGACCAGCGCGTACATCTTGCCGCAGACCTTATACACCAACGCTTCCGGGCCAAACGGCAGCTCTTCGGTCACCGCCAGTTTGCTTTGCAGGTATGTTTTAAGTTCAGACAGTTCCATGTTGTTATGCTTATCAAAAAATGAATGTTGCGTGATACAACATTAGTCTATTTTCCGAATGGCACGCAACATCACCGTGCTGTCTGCCTACTGGCGACGCAGGAAATTAATGTTTACGGACAAAGATCCATTGATCTCCTTTCCGCTTCAATCGTGCCGATTGGCCGCCAATCATCAGATAAATACTGTTGGCATGCGCCGGAACGTCAAACAAACGGGGACCATGTTCCGGTGAAAACCAGACCAGACCGGGCGTGTGTGTCAATTTAGTGTCTACGTCGTAATAGCCCGTCAATTTTTTCGAGCGCAGGCAATTGATAGCGGCATTATTCGTTGAGCAGCGGCTGCTCGGTGACGATTTAGCTGGCGCACCAATCACGATAGTAGGAGATACGGAGACGACCGTAAAATGATAGGGGATCTGGCGCTTACAACGATCGTTTTCGCTGCGCGGCCATGTTTTCGATTCTTTAGTTTTCAATAATGTATCGTCTAACCGAGCAACCAAATCCGATGCCGGAGCACTGCTGTCGGTAGGGCATGTTTTTTCCGCAGGGGCGGGTTGTTTTAACAATTTTTCCGCGTTGCTCTTGGCCTGATTGAATTCAAAACGACTACACCCCGATAAAGCGAACCCCAAACAGAGGGCCAATAACAGCAAACCATGTGACGAATATTTTTGAGAGACACAGGCGATCAGGTTTTTAATTTGCGGGATCTTCATTTACTTCGACTTCAGCAACAGAAATTAGCCGCATGATATCGTAATGCGGACTAAACATCTAAAGCTAGGCGAGCTTCCCGCAGTGCTAGGCACTTTGTTCTTCACGCATATTCACCAGTAATTCTTTATAGCCATCGCCCCAATGTTTGAGATCCATCAATATCGGTTCCAGCGTGCGGCCAAATTCGGTCAGGCTATATTCCACCCGTGGCGGCACTTCGGCATACACTTCGCGATGCAGAATGTTGTCGGCTTCCAACTCGCGTAATTGTAACGTCAGCATGCGCTGAGTTACACCGGGCACCATGCGGTGCAGTTCGTTAAAGCGTTTTGTACCACTCAATAAATGAAACAAGATCACGCCTTTCCATTTGCCACCAATTACTGATAACGCCGCACTGACTGAGCAGCTAAAACTGTAAGGTTGTCGAGATGCCATCTTTGTTCTCCATTAGTATACAAAATGATACTACATCACATTTTTGTGCGTACTTACTAATAAGTTTGTTTAATGATACAACAAGAATGAATTTAATGATTGGAGTACAACATGACTAAACAACAGATCTTGGATGCGTATGCATTTCGTCACGCCTGCAAAGCATTTGATAGCGACAAAAAGATCAGTGATGACGAGTTTGAACTGATTCTGGAAACCGGGCGCTTATCTCCCAGCTCGTTTGGTTTCGAGCCATGGCAATTTCTGGTGATTCAAAATCCGGTATTGCGGGAAAAACTATTGCCGCTGGTGTGCGGGCAACAGCAGGTTCCGACGGCGAGCCATCTGCTCATTACATTGTCGCGTCGTGGTGACAGCCTGAAACCGGGTAGTGATTATCTGACTCGCTTTATGCAAGATGTACAAAAATTACCAGCCGAGATCGTAAAAATGAAAGGTGATTTTTACGCACTCTTCCATCGTGAACTATTTCAACTGGCAGACGATGAACGCAAGATTGCTGATTGGGCAGCGAAACAAACCTATTTGCCGATGGCGAATATGATGACCACGGCAGCCCTGCTGGGGATTGATTCATGTCCTATGGAAGGGTTTAAACAGCAGGACGTGGAAAACTTCTTAGCGCAAGAGATCGATCTGGATTTAACAACCTTTGGTGTCGCGCATATCACGGCCTTTGGTTATCGTAAGGCGGAACCAGCCAGAGCGAAAACCCGACGTGCGGCTGCGGATGTCGTGCAATGGTATTAAGTCTGTAAACTGTCATGCCGGTGTATTCCTCGCCGGCATTCTCAACGCATCGTTAATCCCGACGGGTAAATAGCCAGTTATTTCCCTTGCGCCTCAGTTGTGCCGACTGGCCAGCTATGACAAAAAACACACTGTTGGCATGGGGTGGCACCTTAAACAACCGCGCGCCGTGTTCCGGGGAAAACCACACCAGACCCGATGAATAGGCGAATTGGGTAGCGATGGCATAGCGGCCGGCAAAGCGCTCAGAACGCAGATAGTTACAGGAAGCGCAGCGATCGGTAGTGGATGATGTGATCGGATAGCCGACTACGATGGTGGGCGATAACGACAGGATCGTAAAGCGATAAGGTAGTTGACGCTGACCATTGTCATTTTGTGGCCACGTTTGTGCTTCTTTAGTCTGCAGTAATGTATCATCTAGCTGTGCTGTCAGATCCGATAAGCGAATTTTATTGCCCTGACTATCGGCAAAGGCCCACTGGCAATCTTTGTTGTTGCGCATACCATCTGTTGTGCATTGGCGATAAAGCGGTGCGAACTGATTCTTAGCAATTGATGGCCCATGCCCTTGTATTTTTTCCCAACCAGCACGGTGTTGCGAACAACCAGTTAGTGCGAATGCCAACATAAATACGAAGGTTGCTGCGAACTGAACGAGGCGTTTAAGGGAATAGCTAATCATTTTTCTTTCATCAAAAAGTTAAGCAGTTGATAAAACGAGGCCCCATCCATCTTAATGGACAGGGCCTGATCATTAACAGCAATTGTTGCTAGAAATTCGGCAAGTGCTTCACGCGGCGCTTCACTTCTTCCTGTTTGCCCGCATTAAATGGGCGGGCATCCGGGCTGCCTAAGTAACCACAAACACGACGGGTCACCGAGACTTTAGTCGAGTCATGATTGCCGCATTTCGGGCAGGTAAAGCCCTTGCTGGTACAATCAAACTCACCGGTATAACCGCACTCATAACACTCATCGATTGGCGTATTGGTGCCGTAATAGGGCACGCGGCTGTAGCTGTAATCCCAGACGTTTTCCAGCGCTTCCAGATTGTGCTGAATGTTTGGATATTCGCCGTAGCAGATAAAACCACCATTCGCGATTGGCGGGTAAGCCATCTCAAAGTTCAGTTTGGCGTATGGATCAACCTTTTTCTCTACGTCTAAGTGATAGCTGTTGGTGTAATAACCTTTCTCGGTAACACCATCGACCAGGCCAAACTCTTTGGTATCGAGGTTACAGAAACGGCTGCACAGGTTTTCACTTGGCGTGCTGTAGAGGCTGAAGCCATAACCGGTTTCGGCTTTCCACTC
>CALMKU010000321.1 GCA_937866945.1 uncultured Tolumonas sp. | reverse complement strand
CAACGCCATGCGCCCAACCATGGAACAGCGCAAAGCAAGGCATCATCCAGCTCAATACTGACAAGCGATTGGGTGCAAACATCAAGGCCCCCGCAAACCAGAGAGAGGCCAGCACCAGTGGTTCCACCAGATTATTCGCTCCCAGAAACACGCCCGCACCAGTGCCAGTCACCATGGCCAGCAGCGTCAGTAAAGGCAGCGATAAACGACGCCCCGTTAATGCCGCCAGAAAGCCACTGCTCAGTAACATCATTAAATGGTCAAGGCCAGTCAGTGGATGCAACACCCCCGATGAAAAGCCGTGCTCCATGTGCCCAGAGTGAGCAAAGGCAGGCGTAGCCAGTAACATCAGAGCGACTGCGGTGGTCATGCGTGATTTGTTCATATTCAATTCCTTTTGTTTGCTTATGATGTTTTCAAAAAGCCATGCATCGGCACGACGGTCGCTGCACTGGTTGCATGAGCGTGAGCATGCGGATGATCATGACTGTGACCATGTTCGTGATCATCATGATGATGGTGATGCCCTGCGCCCGCTTGCGATTGATATGCGCCCGCCTCTGGTTCAAATGGCGCAAGCTCAACCACAACCGAGCCACCTAAACCCACCACCATCTCATCGAGCACGTAATCGTGCTGATAACGGGCAAAACCGGCCTCGATTTGCAGCGGTACATGGCGATTACCGAGGTGATAGCAGATGCGACTCAGCAGTAATGGGTCGTCACAGCGCACGGTAGAGACCTGCTCTTCGGCGGCTTTTACCATCACGACAACCGCGCCCGCATCGTCAGTCAAACACTCACCGCCACGTAATAGCTGACCGCGAGTCAGGAATAGACCGGCTGCATCGCCATTATCTAAAGTGACTTTCAGGCGACTTTTGATGCGCAAATCGATCGGCAATGTCAGCGTACTGAAAACCACTTTCCCTGCTGCTTCTTCTGTTGTTAAACGTTGTGTGAGTCGAATCATTTTGTGTTCCCAAATTCGCCTAGAATAAAAAGTAGCGCTGCGCCATTGGCAACACCGCAGCCGGTTCGCACGTCAGCAATTCGCCGTTGGCGCGCACCTGATAGGTCTGGCTGTCGACTTCAATCAATGGCTGCCAGTCGTTATGGATCATGTGTGCTTTCTTCACCGAACGGCAGTTTTTCACTTCCCCAATCAGGCTGTTTAACCCCAGTTGCGCAGGCAAACCAGAGCGAATAGCCAAGCCAGACAGGAACGTCATGCGTGTCGAATGCATCGCACGACCGAGCGCACCAAACATCGGGCGGAAATGCACTGGTTGTGGCGTTGGGATCGATGCATTGGCATCACCCATCGGTGCCGCGGCAATCATGCCGCCTTTCAAAATCATGGATGGTTTCACGCCAAAAAAAGCCGGACGCCACAGCACCAAATCGGCCAATTTGCCCGGTTCAATCGAACCGACTTCATGGCTGATACCGTGCGCTAAGGCTGGGTTAATGGTGTATTTGGCGATATAGCGTTTAATACGTGTATTGTCATGCCGCGCAGGGTCGCCACCGAGGCTGCCGCGTTGCACTTTCATTTTGTGAGCTGTCTGCCAAGTGCGCGTGATCACTTCGCCAACACGTCCCATCGCTTGGGAATCGGACGAAATCATCGAGAATGCGCCGAGGTCATGCAGAATATCTTCCGCCGCAATGGTTTCACGACGAATACGTGATTCCGCAAACGCCACATCTTCAGGAATGGCTGGGTCGAGATGGTGACAAACCATCAACATATCGAGATGTTCATCGACGGTATTAACAGTGTAAGGGCGCGTTGGGTTCGTAGAAGACGGCAGCACGTTCGCCAATCCGCAAGCCCTGATGATATCCGGTGCATGACCGCCGCCCGCACCTTCGGTGTGATAAGTGTGAATAGTGCGATCGCCAATTGCTGCCAGTGTATCTTCGACAAAACCGCTTTCGTTGAGCGTATCGGTATGAATAGCCACTTGCGTGTCGGTTTCTTCCGCCACATTCAGGCAGTTATCAATCGATGCGGGGGTAGAACCCCAATCTTCATGCAGTTTCAGGCCTATCGCACCTGCGGCGACCTGCTCATGCAGCGCATCGGGTAAGCTGGCATTCCCTTTACCGAGGAAACCCAAATTCATCGGCAGGCTTTCTGCCGCTTCCAACATGCGCGCCATATACCAAGGGCCCGGCGTACACGTTGTGGCATTGGTGCCCGTTGCCGGGCCTGTGCCCCCACCCAACATGGTGGTCACGCCAGAGCAGAGCGCTTCGTCGATCTGTTGCGGGCAGATGAAATGAATATGGCTGTCGATGCCACCCGCTGTGACAATAGAGCCTTCCCCCGCGATCACTTCGGTGCCCGGGCCAATCACTAATGTCACGCCCGGTTGCACATCAGGGTTGCCCGCTTTGCCGATGCCGGCAATACGGCCATTTTTAACCCCGATATCCGCTTTAACGATGCCCCAATGGTCGATGATCAGCGCGTTGGTGATCACCAAGTCAAGGCAATCACGACTCAGCGCCTGCCCCTGACCCTGACCATCGCGAATGACTTTTCCACCACCGAATTTCACTTCGTCGCCATAAATGGTGAAATCTTTTTCCACCTCCAGCCATAACTCGGTGTCAGCCAACCGCACCCGATCGCCCGTGGTTGGGCCGAACATATCGGCATAGGCTTGTCTGGAAATAATACTCATGCCTGAACTCCCTGTTCGTTCTGTGCACCCTGATCACTTTGCGCAATTTCATCTAACGGGCCCATCACATCGCCACGGAAACCATACACATGGCGGCGCCCCGCGTATGCCACCAACATGACCGTGCGGGTCTGGCCCGGTTCGAAACGCACCGCAGTGCCAGCAGGAATATCAAGGCGAAAACCGCGCG
>CALMKU010000320.1 GCA_937866945.1 uncultured Tolumonas sp. | reverse complement strand
TCGGCGCTGAACATGCCGGTACGGGCGGTATTCAGAATACAACGACGCAGCCACTCTTCTGGTTGCTGATACAGCGCATCAACCTGTTGTTGGGCATACCAGTAGGCATCGAAATCGGCCAGCACCAGATACGGATCACCGCCTTCCAGCAGGCTATGCCACAACGGTTGCAGCGCTTGTGGTTCATCCGGTGTGTAATAGCCGCTCATCAGCTCATCCAAGGCCGCTTTCAGGCGCGGATCTTGTCGATAGTAATCATGCGGGTTATAGCCTGCCGCGAGCAACGCTTTGACCTGCTCGACGGTGTGGCCGAAGATAAACAGATTATCAGTACCCACTTGTTCCGAGATCTCGACGTTCGCACCATCCAGCGTACCTACGGTGATCGCACCATTCATTGCCAGTTTCATATTGCCAGTGCCGGAGGCTTCTTTACCCGCGGTAGAAATTTGTTCCGACACGTCGGCGGCGGGGATCAATAATTCCGCCAGACTGACGCGGTAATCCGGCAGGAACACCACTTTCAGTTTGTCGTTCACAAACGGATCGTTATTGATGCGTTCCGCCACCTTGTTGATAGCCAGAATGATGTTTTTCGCCAGGTGATAACCCGGGGCCGCTTTCGCCGCAAACAGATACACACGAGCCGGCACATCAAGATTTGGCTGGGCGCGTAACTGCTGGTAACGGGCGATAATTTGCAGCAGGTTCAGATGCTGGCGTTTGTATTCATGCAGTCGTTTGATCTGCACATCGAAGATGGCATTCGGGTCGAGTTTGATGCCTTGCGTCTGCCACACGTAGTCGGCCAGACGTTGTTTATTGGCTAATTTAATGTCGCGGTAACGGTGACGGAAATTCGCTTTGCTGGCAAACGGTTCCAGATCACGCAGTGTGTCGAGGTCGCGCGCCCAATCCACTTTTAATGTTTCATCCAGCAGAGAGGCCAGGGCCGGGTTGCACTGTTTCAGCCAGCGGCGTGGTGTAATACCGTTGGTAACGTTGTGGAATTTCTGCGGCCACAGCGTGTTGTATTCGGGGAACAGATCGCTTTTCACGAGGTCTGAGTGCAATTTTGCCACGCCATTGATGGCAAAACAGGTAACCACACACAGATTGGCCATGCGGATCTGGCCGTCGTAAATCACCGCAATTTTCGGCCAAACGCGTTCATTATCCGGCCATTGCTGCTGGGCCAGTGCCATAAAACGGCGGTCGATTTCATCGATGATATAGAAATGGCGTGGTAACAAGGTCGCGACCAGATCTTGTGGCCAGCATTCCAACGCTTCCGGCAACAAGGTGTGGTTGGTGTAAGCAAACAGTCGGGTGCAGATCGACCAGGCATCTTCCCAGCACATCTGATGCTCATCCAGCAACACGCGCATCAACTCAGGAATAGCAATGGTCGGATGGGTGTCATTCAGCTGGATCACTTCATGTTCTGGCAGCGACAGCAGTGAACGACCGGCGGCCAGATGGCGACGCAGAATATCGGCAATCGAGCAGGCACAATGGAAATATTGCTGCATCAGGCGCAGCTCTTTAC
>CALMKU010000319.1 GCA_937866945.1 uncultured Tolumonas sp. | reverse complement strand
GGCTCCAGATGACAAACATGATCTCATATCAGGAACTTGTTCGCACCTTCCTTAGTTATACCCTTACAGGGATATATAGCTATATAACACTGTTCAATTGGTGAATCACGAACAAAAAAAGACCCTAACGAATCCTTTTAATGTGTGGCTAATGCACTAATCAGCTTATCCGCATGGTGCTCTTATCACTCATAGATATACTGTATATATATTTGGTGTGGTTATGAGTGTATCAATTATCGGTACGAGTGGGCTTTGGCCTGAAATCAAAATCCCTCTCTACATAGAACATGTTTCTGCTGGCTTTCCGTCACCGGCTCAGGACTACGTTGAACAACGGCTAGGCTAGACCTGAATCAGTTGTGCGTAAAGCGCCCAGCGGCTACCTACTTTGTACGTGTAGAGGGGATTCCATGATTGATGCGGGTATCTATCCTGACATTCTATTAGTAGTAAATCGTTCTATTCCTGCCGTTCATGCTGACCATTGTAATCACCTGTCTGAACAGAGAATTTACAGTCTTACTCGTCTCAAGCCAGTTAAACTGCTCAGGGTTACGCAGAAGTTATCGTTAGCCTTGCCTAATTAAAGTTTGGTAGTCGTTATGTGTTGATTCATCACTGTTTATAGTGATATCGCCACATTTGATTAACAACAGATGAATCCAAGAAAGTGAATAATCAAATGTGGGGTAAAATGTAGGGTAAGCTTATAGCTAAAATGAAAAAACCCTGATTTATCAGGGCTTTATTAAGTATATTTGGCGGAAGGATAGGGATTCGAACCCTAGAAGGGCTACAAACCCTTGCCGGTTTTCAAGACCGGTGCATTTAACCACTCTGCCATCCTTCCGAATTGCGGCGAATATACTAAAGCTCATTTTACTTGTAAATATGAATGCATTCAAAGCCCGACTAAATGAGCACATATTGAGCTAAATCATTCGTGAAGCTCAGAACATACTGTTTGTTTTGCCCTTAGCGTCGTTTTGTTTATTATAAAACACATACTTGTTTTGTGGTTTACTCATAGCATGCTTGCCTTCAGCCGATTTTTGCAGCGTTTTATTACTGATACACACGTCTTTTTCGCCTTAAAAGTATCATGTGCCCTAGCCATTGTACTATTACCAGGGCTTTATCTGGATATGATCCACGAGACAGTGGCCATGTCATTAGGCATTGTCGCCGGCGCCATAGCCGAACCGGACGATTCCCTTTCCGGGCGGATAAAATCGCTGTTGCTGACATTGGCTTGTTTTTGGATTGCGACGCTATCAGTGCAGCTACTGTTTCCATATCCATGGCTCTTTGCTGCCGGGCTATTTTCTTCAACCTGGTTTTTTATCATGCTGGGCGGCTTAGGCAAACGCTACAGCAGCATCAGTTTCGGTAGCTTATTGGTTGCGGTATATTCGATGATGGGCGCAGCACAAGCGCCTACGATTTGGTTCCAACCAGTATGGTTATGCACAGGCGCATTATGGTACGGTTTTATTTCTTTGTGTTGGCTGCGAGCTACGCCCAACAAACCATTGCGGGAACAACTTGCCCAGACTTGTTTCTCGCTGGCCCGCTATTGCACACAAAAAGCCTGGTTATTCCCAAGTAGTGCCGATGAACAGCCATCAATCCATCAAAAATTGGCAATCTTGAATGTCGATTGCATGTCTTCAATTAATCTCTGTCAGGAAATGATTGCCCGCCGTTCAGAACACCCTAATCAGGAGCTACAACAACTGATTGCACTTCAGGCTATTAATGAACAAATCCATGAACGGATCACCTCTAGCCATTATCTTTATAATCGTCTGAAAGAAGACGTACATAGCAATCGTTTACTGGATGGGTTCAGAGAACAGCTACGACAATTGGGTAGCGCTATTCAGCAACTGGGCTATGCCACATTGATGAATAATCACTATGAGGTATCACCCGGCCTGCTTTGGGGCATGCAAGCACTAGGCGATCAATTACAGTTTAGCCATGAGAAAACGCCGTTTTCGGTATCTACTGTCAATGCATTGCGTTTTTTACAAAAAAATCTGCAAGAAATAGTGACCTTGTTGATTCATGTTGATGAAACTATAAACACAACTGCGACCCCCCAAAATAGTAAAACAACGGTTAAACCAGATGCCATCTCAGCTTTAAAACAAATTGCCTCACACTTTAATTTCAAATCGCCACTGTTTCGGCATGCTTGTCGGATGAGCGTGTGTCTGGTTGCGGGTTATGGATTGCTGGCTTTATTTGATATTAAACAGGGTTTCTGGGTTTTATTGACCTGCTTATTTGTATGTCAGTCCAGTTATACTGCAACCCGACGTCGCCTGTTTCAACGTATAGCCGGCACCTGTAGCGGCCTATTGCTTAGCTTACCCCTACTCTGGTTTTCACCAACACCGAGTGTTCAACTGGTGTTGATGGCTATAGCCGCAATACTGTTTTTCGCACAGTTAAGAAGTAATTACAGTATGGCGGTCATTTTTATTACTCTATACGCCATGACCGCATTTGGTCTGCTCGGGATAGAGGAAAAAAGCATCATACTACCGCGCTTTGTTGATACGTTACTTGGCAGCATCCTTTCTTTTGGCGCAGTCACATTGCTGTGGCCTGAGTGGCAATATCAACGCATACCCGAGTTGTTAGCCAAAGCAACACGGTGTAATTCCGAATATATGAAAGCGATTGTTTCTGCATTACAAACCTCTGAGCAAGACTCGTCATTTAACCAAAAACGCATCGCTGCACATCATGCTGATAGCGCGCTGGCTCAAGCTTGGGTCAATATGCAAACTGACCCCAAACAACAACGCCGCTACACTAAATTATGTGCTGCACTCATTTATCGAAACCACAGCCTACTCTCTTATGTTTCGGCACTCGGAATACATCAGGAACTGCAAGGTTCACTGTTTGAGCCCCAACTGATTCGATATGCCGAATTCCTGTTTCAAGCGCTTGAGGAGTCAGTTACGGCTTTGTCAGGCAGAAATAACGACGCCCCTATCGATTTGTCTTCGCTATCGATCGCGTCTCCAACCAATTCGGAGGCTAATGCCGATCAACGGGCAGGATTAATTCAGCAAGAAATGAATCTTATCGGTATTATGACCAGCGAAATATTAAAACTATCCCGATTGCTAAGGCCGTTGATCCAAAGTCATGGCTCAGATAAATCCCGTTTTTGGAGTAGATAAATGCTGGTGATTGGCAACAAAGAAATTGAAACTGACACTCATGGTTACTTGAAAAACATGAGTGACTGGACACCTGAATTAGCCGAACTGATTGCGGCAGGTGAACAGATCTCGTTGAGCGATGCTCACTGGGAAGTCATCCACTTTGTTCGCGATTTTTATACAGAATATAAGACCTCCCCTGCCATTCGCGCACTAGTGAAAGCGATGGCGCTGAAACTGGGAGAAGATAAAGGCAATAGCCGCTATCTATATCGCCTGTTCCCTGAAGGCCCTGCTAAACAGGCCACCAAAATTGCTGGTTTACCTAAACCCGCTAAATGCATCTAACAAACGAAAAAATACTTTCATATCTCGTCAGCAAAAATTCTTTTAGATTAAGGACACGCCGTTAGTGCTGGAAATATCGAACTATGTCGCCATCCCTGACGATGAAATTGAACTTTCTGCTGTCAGAGCACAAGGCGCTGGCGGGCAAAACGTCAATAAAGTGTCCTCTGCTATTCACCTGCGGTTTGATATTAACGCCTCGTCGCTACCTGAATTTTATAAGCAACGGTTGTTAGAACTACGCGATCAACGGATCAGCAAAGATGGCGTGATCATAATTAAAGCGCAGC
>CALMKU010000318.1 GCA_937866945.1 uncultured Tolumonas sp. | reverse complement strand
AATTCGATGCCAAAAACGGACTGAACCTTGTCCAGAACCTTGATCGCTTCGGCCATTACTTCTGGGCCAATGCCATCACCGGGCAACACCGCGATTTGGTAACTTGCCATTACAGAGTCTCCATGACTGATTTTTGTGCGAAACGTTCTTTATGCTCTGCAACCTGCAAAGCACGATAAATATTGTTGATCACATGCACCAAGGCTTGTGCTGATGACTCGACGATGTCGGTTGCTAAGCCCATACCGTGGAATTTACGACCTTGGAATTCTGCCACGATATCAACCTGACCCAATGCATCTTTACCAATGCCCTTGCTCTTCAGATCGTATTTACTGATATTGATTTCATAACCTGTGATGCGGTTGATGCATTGATACACTGCATCGACCGGGCCGTTACCGGTAGCCGCTTCTGTGACTTCTTCATCACCCACTTTCATTCGCACACTCGCGGTTGCCATCACGCTACCACCAGACTGCACGCTCAGGTAATTCAGTTTGAAATGTTCAGGTTCTTCCTGAATTTGGCTGAAGAACAACAATGCTTCCAAATCATAATCGAAGATCTGGCCTTTTTTATCAGCCAATTGCAGGAAGCTGGTGTAAATCTGATCCAAATCATAGGAACCTTCTGGATAGCCCAGCAAGGCCAAACGATGTTTGATGACGTGGCGGCCAGAACGAGAGGTCAGGTTCAGCGTGTTTTGATTCAGGCCAACACTTTCCGGAGTGATGATTTCATAAGTGTTCTTCGCTTTCAACACGCCATCCTGATGAATACCAGAGCTGTGCGAGAAGGCATTACCTCCGACAATCGCTTTGTTCAACTGTACCGGCATATTACACAACTGGCTGACCAACTGGCTGGTGCGGTGAATTTCCTGATGTTTGATGTTGGTGTGCAGACCAATCAGATTCTGGCGGGTTTTCAGAATCATGGCAACCTCTTCCAACGAGGTGTTGCCTGCCCGTTCGCCGATGCCGTTGATGGTACATTCGATCTGGCGTGCGCCCATTTGCACAGCACTAATCGAGTTCGCCACTGACAAACCCAAATCATCATGGCAGTGCACCGAGATCACCGCTTTATCAATGTTTGGAACGCGGTTAAACAATGTCTGAATGATACCACCGAACTCAGACGGAATGGTGTAACCCACGGTATCTGGAATATTGATGGTACGGGCGCCAGCATTGATGGCGGCTTCGACCATACGGCACAGATTGTCGATAGGCGTACGGCCCGCATCTTCACAGGAAAACTCGACGTCATCAGTAAAGCGACGTGCGTATTTCACTGCGTTGACACCCATTTCCAACACATCTTCAAAGCTCTTCTTCAATTTGCTTTCAACGTGAATGGTTGAGGTGGCCAAGAAGGTATGAATGCGGAACTGATCGGCGACTTTCAGTGCTTCTGCTGCCGCATCGATATCTTTTTGCAAAGCGCGTGACAATGCACACACACGACTGTTTTTGATCTGACGCGCAATAGTCTGTACTGATTCAAAATCGCCAGGTGAAGAAACCGGGAAACCCACTTCCATCACGTCAACCCCCAGACGCTCCAGCGCCAGAGCGATCTGCAATTTTTCACGTACAGTTAAGCTGGCTGGTAATGCCTGTTCACCATCCCGCAAGGTGGTATCGAATATGATGACGCGATCTGACATATGAATTCCCTCATTAAACTGATGGTCTTGCGCCTGGCGGTAATAAAAAACCCGCGCTGTCTGCACGGGTTCGTTAGATTCTTAGCCTTTATTCAGCTGCAACTAACCCACGCGAAAATCCGCGATGAGAAGGAGTAGGAGCAGAGACATAAAGCGCATAGCGATATCCTTTTTTATCTGTTGAGTAATGAATACGCCTTTTACCGGAACTTGTCAAACATTACTTGCATGCTTGGTGTTATTTTTGATGATAAATAGCTTAAAGTTTGTGTTTATTGATATTTTATTGCGCATTTGTGGTAATTGAATGCAACAAGTAGGATGTGCCAGTTCCGTTCAACCCGGTAGTTAATAATCAGAGTAGTATGATAAATTGATCGCTCTGCTGTGGGCTGCGTATTGCTGAGTATAGTCAACAAACAGCAATATGAGCCTGATGCATGGCATCTTTGAATTTTGATAACCGCTTTATTCGCGAACTGCCGGGCGATCCGCTGACAGTAAATCAAACCCGACAGGTCAACGCGGCATTCTGGTCAATCGTTACACCAACTCCGGTGCCTCATCCCCAACTGATTGCCAGCTCTGTCGAGGTGGCGGCGTTACTGGGTCTGACACCAACTGATTTACAGCAACCCGAGTGGGTGGCGGCTTTGTCGGGTAATGGTTTATTGGACGGAATGTCGCCCTTTGCCACTTGCTATGGCGGCCATCAGTTTGGGCAGTGGGCCGGGCAGTTAGGTGATGGTCGCGCGATTAGTCTGGGTGAGTTACTGCATAATAATCAACGTTGGGAGTTGCAACTCAAAGGTGCAGGGCCGACACCTTATTCACGTCGTGCCGATGGACGTGCCGTATTGCGTTCATCAATTCGTGAATTTCTTTGCAGTGAAGCGATGTTTCATCTCGGTGTGCCGACCACGCGCGCGCTGAGTCTGGTATTAACTGGCGATGCTATTTGGCGTGATATGTTTTACGACGGCAATCCGAAAGCAGAACCGGGTGCGATAGTCTGCCGGGTTGCGCCTTCTTTTATCCGTTTTGGCCATTTCCAGTTGCCGGCGATGCGCGGCGAACTCAGCCAGTTAAATCAACTTATTGATTTCACCATCGATCGTGATTTTCCACATCTGTCAGCCGAACCGGAGGAACAACGTCGTGCGCTATGGTTTCGTGAAATTTGCACGACGACAGCAAAACTGATGGTGGAATGGACTCGCGTTGGTTTTGTGCATGGGGTAATGAATACCGACAACATGTCGATTCTAGGCTTAACCATCGATTATGGCCCGTATGGCTGGGTGGATAATTTTGATCTGAACTGGACTCCCAACACCACCGATGCCGAAGGGTTACGTTACTGCTTTGGCCGGCAACCGGCGATTGCGCGCTGGAATTTACAGCGCCTTGCGGAAGCGCTGGCTACGGTGATGACCGATCAGGATATTCTGATGCAAGGAATCGACGCGTTTGATGAAGTCTTTGCTCAAGAAATGGGCAACATGCTGGCAGCTAAATTAGGTTGGCAGCAGTGGCAGTCGGAAGACAGCGAATTGGTCAACCGGCTGTTTGATTTGTTGCAGCAAACGGAAGTCGATATGACGTTGTTTTTCCGACGACTGGCGTATCTGGATGTAACACAGCCGGATCTATCTTTACTTACAGAGGCTTTTTATCGTGACGAGCTGTTTGTACAGCATCAAACTGAATTTGTGCAATGGCTCGATGATTACAGCGCCCGAGTATTAGCAGAAGGTGTTGTGCCGGAAGAACGTGCCGCTCGGATGAATCAGGTTAATCCCGTTTATGTGTTGCGTAATTATCTGGCACAACAAGCGATTGATGCGGCAGAGCAAGGGAATTATCAGCCGATCGCTGAGTTATTAGAGGTGCTGCGTCACCCGTATACCGAACAACCGGGAAAAGCCGCCTATGCACAAAAACGGCCAGATTGGGCGCGACATAAACCAGGTTGTTCGATGCTGTCTTGTAGCTCTTAAATCAGGGTTTAGCCATCAGGCCAATTGTTTACTTAATAACTGCGATGATGCCGGGCAAAGTCCGGCAAATTGCGAGGTATTGCGGATCGCATCCGGCGCGTCATTGCGCGGGGTGATCGTATAACCTTGGTGCCTAAAAAACGGCTCGGCAGTTTGGGTTAATAAATACAACGTCTTGATGTGTCGATCCTGAGCCTGCTGCTCCAAATATGTCACCAGTTTTTGCCCGATCCCTTGCTGACGCTCTGTTTCATGTACTGCCAGAGAGCGTAGTAGACCGATGTCTCCATAACATTCCAGCCCAATGATGCCGGTCAGTTTTTCGCCGGTGAAATAACCCCATAAACTGGTTTTATCTGCTTGCAGATCGGTGCTGTTAAGCCCGGCATCTTGCAACA
>CALMKU010000317.1 GCA_937866945.1 uncultured Tolumonas sp. | reverse complement strand
CCGTAGCACAACCAACGCGAATACAAAGAAAGAACTGTTGATATTTGTTACACCTAAAATTGTAACGGGCAACCTATGATCCAGTTTACCCGGTAAGAACATCTGACCTCTGCCATGTGCAGAGGTCTTTTTTTATAGGATAATCATTGTCTGTTTCTACCCGAACATAACTTTTATGCCATACGCAGAACCCAATAATCTATCTTCTTTTCTGATCCGTCATCAGTCACTATTTCAAAATAAGAACATACTTATTTGCGGCCAACTTCAATCCGTATCTTTAAGCCCATTACTCTCAGAGGCTAATGCGAACTTCTTAGTCTCTGATTACAGCGTATTTAATCTGCTACGCAATATCGCACCAAATCTGGGGAATCGACTGCAATACGGTTTTTTCAGTGATAAGCAAAATCAGATGTTTGAGGCTGTATTACTGTTTATGCCCAAAGCAAAACAAGAAGCTGGGTTATGGTTAGCCAGCGTGCTGCCCTTGTTGAAGCCAGGAAGTGACGTTTTTGTCATTGGCGAAAATAGAGGTGGGGTGAATGCTGCGCCTAAATTATTACAAGCTTATAGCAACAAAGTGCAAAAACTCGATAGTGCACGTCATTGCTCCCTATTTTATGCTCAGTTAGCTTCGCCTCCTGCGACTCCTGAATTGCAGTCTCTTTATTCTCACTATTCGTTACAACTGACACCGAGTCTGCCAGAGTTAAAAATTTCAGCTCTGCCTGGTGTTTTCAGCGCGGGAGAATTAGACGAAGGTACACAACTGTTACTGGATAGCCTACCCGAGCTTGATGGCAATATTTTAGATTTAGGTTGCGGAGCAGGCGTCATTGGAGCAACGCTTTGCCAGCGATCCACAACAGCAAAAATCATGATGACCGATGTAAATGCACTCGCATTAGATTCTGCAGCCAAAACCTTAGAAGCAAATGATCTTACTGCCGAAGTAATCGCGTCAGATATGTTTTCGGATGTCACCAGCAAATTTGATTTCATCATATCGAACCCACCGTTTCATGCTGGGTTAAATACTAATTATGAAGCGACTGAACGCATGCTACGTCAGGCACCAGCCTATCTAAAAAAACATGGGCAGCTATTTTTAGTGGCTAATCGATTTTTACGTTATGAACCTATTCTTGCTGAGGTTTTTCAGTCTGTTAGCGTTATCAATGAAAACTCTCGTTTTAAAATTATTCAGGCATATTAAGAGTAATTGCATTAACAAACTCATTCTGTTGTTTGCTAACTCTTGACATACACCACAGGCTTTTTGACTTGAGCCGTCTACACTTAGCTAACGACCACTCGCATCTGGATCACTTGCTTCAGATAAAAACATTCATATTTGATAAAGCAGCACTTGATCGATGATGACAAGATAAATTTCTCAGGATCTAACATCTAAAGATCCTTGCCTTTATGTATTAATGAGACTTTAGATTAAATAAATATAGGAGCACATATGTCTGGTGTATTAGCGATGATATTAGCTGGCGGCGAAGGAACTCGATTACAACCATTGACCGTATCACGAAGCAAACCAGCAGTCCCATTTGGTGGAAGTTATCGCTTAGTTGACTTTGTTTTAAACAATTTTATCAACTCAGATATGCTGCGCATTTATGTGTTAACACAATTCAAATCTCAATCACTCTATATACATCTGAAAAAAGGGTGGAATTTAACAGGGATCAGCGGACGTTTTATTGATCCGATCCCTGCACAAATGCGGATGGGAAAACGTTGGTACGACGGAACAGCGGATGCGATTTACCAAAACATCGGGTTTATTGAACAATGCACCCCTGAACATGTTTGTATTTTCGGTAGTGACCATATCTATAAAATGGATATACGTCAGATGCTGGATTTTCATAAAGAAAAACATGCAGTTCTGACAGTCGCTGCAATTCGAGTTCCTATCGAAGAAGCATCTGCTTTTGGTGTTATTGAAGTTAATGCCGAAGGTCGAATGATCGGCTTTGAAGAGAAACCTAAAAATCCAAAATCAATTCCGGGTGATCCTGGTTTTGCCTTGGCTTCTATGGGTAACTACATTTTTGAAACTAATACATTATTAAGTGAACTGACAGCTGACGGGGAAAAAGAGGACTCCAGCCATGATTTTGGTAGAGATATAATTCCAGGTCTTTATCCTCATTCACCTATCTATGTCTATGATTTCAGTGTAAATCAGATTGAAGGTGAAATCGGCGCTTACTGGCGAGATGTAGGTACCATTGATTCATACTGGCAATCACACATGGATCTAGTGAGCGATAACCCACCATTTTCGCTCTATAACCGTAAGTGGCCTTTACATACGTTCTATCCACCATTACCACCAGCGACATTTATTGATACCGCTGTCTATAAAACAAACGTTTCTCAATCACTGGTGTCCGCAGGGTGTTATATTCAAGGTGCTCGTATTAATCGCAGTATTCTCGGATTCCGTTGCAACATAGCCTCAGGTTCAGAAATCAGTGAATCTATCTTTTTGGGAGATGCGAAAATTGGAGAGGGTTGTAAAATTCGTCGAGCGATCATTGATAAACAGGTTGAAATAGCCCCTGGCACCGTGATCGGAGAAAATCTTGCCTATGATCGCCAGCGCTTTACAGTGTCTGAAGGCGGTATTGTTGTCATCCCGAAAGGGGCCAGAGTTGGTTTTTGATAAATGAATATACTGTTTATTGCATCAGAAGTTGAAAGCTTTGTTAAAACCGGAGGATTGGCTGATGTGGCCAAGGCCCTCCCTTTGGAGTTAAAACGCGCAGGTCATGATGTCAGGATCATCATTCCAGGTTATAGCGCAATATCACAACGCGAACAGGGTTCGATTATAGCCTCTGGGGTCTTATCGACAGAACCTCAGTATGTCGATGTCCCCTATGAGATACGTCAATTATATTTAGCGGATATCCCGTTATATCTTGTTGAGAATAAACATTATTTTGAGCGACCAAGCCTGTATGGTGAAAATAATA
The DNA here is from genome assembly GCA_937866945.1 of uncultured Tolumonas sp. Classification (GTDB taxonomy): domain Bacteria; phylum Pseudomonadota; class Gammaproteobacteria; order Enterobacterales; family Aeromonadaceae; genus Tolumonas. The sequence continues at coordinate 1,291 of CALMKU010000317.1, read as the reverse complement.
ATGCCTATGCAGACAACGGTGAACGCTTTGCTTTTTTCTCAGCGGTGACATTACAAGCTACGGAACAACTCGGGTTCAGACCTGACATTGTACATTGCAATGACTGGCATACCGCGTTAGTGCCTATGTTGCTAAAAACACGATTTGGTCAAAATCCTTTTTTTGCACAAACGAAAAGTGTCATTACCATTCACAATGGCGCGTTTCAGGGTATATGTGAACGAGGTCAGTTATGGGCATTACCAGAAATTAGGAATGCGCATAATGAATCCATTTATCAGGGCCCTTACTACATTAACTTCTTAAAATGCGCGGTTTTATACGCAGATAAGATCAATTCTGTCAGCCCTACTTACGCTAAAGAACTCATGTCCTATCTCGGTGGACATGGCATGGCGAAACACTTCCAAGATCGTGCGGCTGATATCTGTGGGATCATCAACGGATGTGATTATAACGATTGGGATCCGGCGACAGATCAACTGATCCCGGCCAGATATCATGTTGATGATCTACAAGGCAAGATTGAGTGCAAACGTCAGTTACAACAACGTGCCAATCTGCCGGTTTGTGATCTGCCTGTTTTTGGGATGGTATGTCGTCTGACAGAACAAAAAGGTATCCATTATTTATTGCCTATTTTGGCTAAATTTTTGGTACACCACGTTCAGGTCATTATTGTTGGATCTGGCGATCCGGTTCTGGCACAGCGCCTGGAAGCTATCGCTCAGCAATTCCCTCAGAAATTTGTCTTTATCAATGCACATAGCAATGAACTGGCACATCTGGTTGAAGCTGGTAGTGATTTCTTCATGATGCCATCTCAATTTGAACCTTGTGGTTTAAATCAAATGTACAGCCTGGCTTACGGCACTTTACCTATCGTTCGAGCTGTTGGCGGATTGAAAGATACCGTAACCGATTATGATCAGGATCCGGCGAAAGCAACTGGGTTTGTCTTTGAAGATCCAGAGCCAAATGACTTGTTGAATATATTACGACGGGCATTACTGTTCTATGTTCAAGATCCGCAGGAGTTTCGCCGAGTACAACGTAATGCCATGCTGACTCGCTATTTATGGTCAGATTCCGTACATGGTTATGAAGACATGTATCGTAATGCGTTAGGTTGGCACTAATTAACTGATGAAAAACAGAGCGATCTGACCAATTTCTCTGTTTTTCTTATGGTTGATAGTTGACGTGTTTTCTGGAACCGGTAGAATGCCGGCCAGATGCGAAGGTGGCGGAATTGGTAGACGCGCTAGCTTCAGGTGTTAGTGCCTTCGGG
>CALMKU010000316.1 GCA_937866945.1 uncultured Tolumonas sp. | reverse complement strand
TGTTGGCAAATATGCTCCCGTTACCGGCACCTTATAATCAGGCAGACGCGGTGTTATTAGCGCAAGGGCTGACTAATTACACCTACCGTCTGCAACTCCAGCATACCAACTATTTCTATCGACAGGGCATTGCTCAGTCAGAGAGCTTGTTCATCGATAGAGCACAAGAACGTCAGGCGCTGTTACTTGCAGAAGTGGCGGGGCTATTACCGAAAATCCATTATCACTCGGCAGATGGGCAGCAACTGATTCTGGCGTGGCGTGATGAACCATCTTGGCAAGTGGAGTATTTTTCATCGGCAGCTGGCATCACCCAACTGGGTCAATTGGCTGCTCAAATACACGCTATTCCTGCGCGATTAAAAATTTTAGATTTGGCTGATTACCTGCAGCAATTGATGGCTGGTTTACCATCGTTATCTCAAACCGTATGCCAGCGAATTGAGCAACAACAAGCTATGTTGCGTGCGCTGCCGGTTATATCCCCCGTGTTTTGCCACAACGATATTAACCCAACAAATTTACTGGGTATGAAACCGTGGTTAGTTGATTGGGAATATGCGGCGTTGGGTGATCCTGCGTTTGAACTCGCCGGGATCTGCCGTGTCGGTCAATTTGATATGAGACAACAACAAGTGTTGGTCAACAGCTATCAGGCCGCCGGTGGATGTTGTGAGCTAAATCGGGTCATCCAAATGCTGGTAGTTGTTGATTTGGTCAGCCTGTTGTGGTGCGAAAAAATGTTGTTGCTGCGTTCTGAAGCGCAATATCACGCGTTACGTCAGCATTTGTATCTGGCTCTTGGAATTACAGAAGTTTGAAACAGTATATCTACAGCAATAAAAAACGCGCCGTGAGAGGCGCGTTGGGTACTTCAGAGAAAAAATCAGAACATTGCAGCCATTGAACTTTGGCGTTGTACTTGTCTGTTGCGGCGCGCATCTGGACGATGAATGTGTCGAATAATCTGACGTTCCAGTTTTTGCTCTAAGGCATTAATTGCCGCATAAAGATCTGAGTGCTCCGCTTCGGCAAACAGTTTGCCAAAAGGGATTTGAATTCTAGCTTCTACAACGTAATGTTCACCTTCCTTGCCAACATACACATGTGGAGAAATCATTGGTATCTGCATGCGTTCCAGCTTCTCAAATTTAGAAGCGATACACTCGCGGATGGATGGGGTTACATCAATAATTTTGCTGGTAATTTCGATCAGCATATTCGCATCCTCCTGCTTTGTTTCTACAACCCACGTATTAAGAATAGTGTTTTGAAGAAGTAAATCCGTGACGGAGATCGCCTAAATGAAGCGCGTAATGTGAGGTTTTGCTAATGTGTGATCACTGCGCATAGCAGGCGGTGTGCGGGCTTGCCAGATAAAGAGTAACTATGTCATAGTTCATCGAATGAAATGACTAGTGCTAAGCATTAGTTCCAGTGCTAAATCGTATAAGAGCAGGCTATAAAGCGAACATGATGTTATCCGCCCCGTTTTCCGGTCTGTTATCTCATAAAAATGCGGATAGTTTGTCGGTAGCTGCTTTTGAATCGCACATCCATCAGCTATGTCAGATGATGCAGACCCTATTGCATGCTGGCAAGGTGACTTTCTGGTTGCTGCATCCTGCCCGGAGTGAAGTGATCTGTCTGCAAGATATTCCTCATCCTGAGCGAATTGGTCTTTCCATTCCCATTGATGCGGTATCTGCGCTGTCTGACGCGTTTAACCATGCCTCTGTTTTAGAATTTCCCAATGCACATTTAGATGCCCGATTACGGAATACGCCCATTGGGCATGAACCTGCCGATATTATTCTGGCTCGCGTGGTTTTTGATGACGATATACAAGGGATGCTGGTTTGCAGAAAAGAACAAGATCGCGATTGGCCTGTAAATAGTCGCGCCCTGATTGATCATTTTGTCGCATTAGCCGAGCAAGCGTTGCTCATGTTGCAGCCGGATACCGTGGCCTGGCGGCATCTGCTATGGCAACAACGTCTGCATAAACTCACCTATCAATTAGCCACTAAAACAGGCCGACTCTTTTTTACCGAGTTAGTTGAACAACTAGCAACGGAAATTGGTGCTGATGCAGTCTGGATCGGTGAGTTATTGCAGGTCGGACACGGCACGGCATCGGTGCGAATCATCGCTGGTTGCGGTGCTACGATTGCGTTAGAACATCATCGTTATCCCTTACAGGACAGTAGCTGCCGTCTGCTTTATCTGGCAGATAACTGGATCATCCAATCCATGCCTGATGTACCGGTGACGATGCTGATCCAGCCAAAATGGCTGATTGCGGTGCCATTACGGCATAATCAGCAACGAATCATTGGGCATCTCTCATTCACTTTTTCAGATCAGCATCCTGATCCGAATGAGTTGGTCAGAGCATTGCAGCCATTACTGATCCGGATTGAGGCGGAACTGATCCGTTATCAGGTGGAATCAGAATTGCGTCTTTCCTCCGTTGCTTTCGATACCAATAAAGGCTGTATCATCACTGATCCCACCTTAACCATCATGCGGGTTAATCAGGCATTTACCGAGATAACCGGGATTAGTGCTGAACAGGCGATTGGGTGTGAATTAGGTAAAGAGATCTGGAGTTTCTCTGAACAACAGTCTGATTCGTTGTCAAAAGGCCTGCATTGGCGTGGCGAAATGGAACGCAAACGGCTCAATGGTG
>CALMKU010000315.1 GCA_937866945.1 uncultured Tolumonas sp. | reverse complement strand
CGTATTACACCATTGCCGCAGAAAAACGTCCGGATGATGTCGATTTTCCGCAATCTCAAGGCTTAGCATACAGCCATGACAATGGCCGCCACTGGACCAAATACAGTGGCAATCCGGTGATTGCGAACCCTGGACTGCAAGATTTCCGCGATCCCAAAGTGTTCTGGCACTCTCCAAGCCAGCATTGGATCATGGTGGTGACAACCGGGCAGCAAGTCAGTATCTATCGTTCTACCGATGCCAAAAATTGGCAATTCAGCTCATCGTTCGGTGATGGGCATGGTGCGCACGATGAACGTGCGTGGGAATGTCCTGATCTGTTTGAAATCAAAATAGCAGGCAGCACGGAGAGTCGTTGGATCTTGATCGTCGGTGTACAACGTGAAGCCTATGCCGGCGGTTCGGGTACGCAATATTTTGTCGGCCAGTTTGATGGCGAGCGTTTTATTGATGATCACACGCCGGAAACCGTGTTATGGCTGGATCATGGCCGTGATTTCTACGCAACACAGACTTGGGCTGATATTCCGCAAAGTGATGGCCGCCGTATTGCATTGGCGTGGATGAGTTGCTGGCCCTATGCCAACCATACACCAACGCAAAGCTGGCGTTCAGCAATGAGCTTGCCGCAGGAACTCACCCTGAAACCAACGAATGAAGGGTTGCGATTACACCATGCCTTTATTCGTGAACTTGATGCGGCGCATGCCACAACACAATCGTTAGCCGATAAAACCTATACTGCTTCAGCATCACTGCTAAAAACCGAATGGGAAGCGGCTGCTCGTTTAACGATGAACGTCGCACTGGATGATAATAGCTCCGTGTCACTGACGCCGTTGCAGGGCACACAACTTATACTGACCAATCAAAATGGCGCTTTAACGCTACGTTGTCAGCGTTTTTCTGCTCGTGGTGATGAGACATATGAACAACAGTTTCCTCACGATTACACTTTGGCATTAGGTGCTAACCGAAAGATTTCACTCGATTTATTGCTGGATCGTAGTTCGGTGGAATTACTGCTGGATGATGGGCGTTATGCTGTGACGAATCTGGCGTTTCCCGAACAAGGGCCACATCACCAGTTCAGTGCGGAAGTGACTGCCGGTACAGTCACTGTGAGCGATGCGCTCTGGCATATTTTGGCTTTACCACAAACATAACCACCGGAAATGATGCTGCTATCGCGTAGGTAGTGCTTTGTAAAAATTAATGGAACGTCAATGACAACAATAAGAGATGTCGCGCAGTTAGCGGGGGTATCCATTGCCACGATTTCCCGTGTACTGAATAACTCAGATAAAGTATCCCCTGATACGGCGGCACACGTGCGCGCCGTGGTGCAAGAGCTGGGTTATGTTTATAACCAGCCGCTCGGTGGTGGGCGAAAGAGTGTAGAAAAAACACCGTTGTTCGCCATTATTTTACCGACCTTGGCGAACCCTTATTTTGCTGAATTGTTGGATATTGTTGAGCAGGAGGCCCAACACCTTGGGCGGGCATTATTAGTTTTTAACTCACGCGGCGATGTGCAACGTGAACTGACTCTGATGAATGCGTGCCAGCAGTATAAGATTGACGGTTTATTTATTGTGCCTTGCTCGCGCACTACCGAGCATATTGCCACGCTGAACAGTCTGCCGTTCCCGGTGGTGGTATTAACACAACTGGTGGCGGAATTAACCAGCGTGGCGGTTGATCATGTGGAAGGTGGTGCTCAGGTTGCGGAACATCTGGTCAGCATGGGTCACACCGCGATTGGTTATTTAGGTTCAGTCGATGATGTTGAGCAGAAATTCGGTGGTTTCAGCGATCGTTTGGCCGCACTCGGTGTACCACTCAAGCCTGAAAATATTATTCAAACGCCGGCACTGACCGCCATCGAATTGGCCGAATGTTTTAATGACTATCTGGATACGCATCCGTCATTACCATTTTCCGCTATTTTTGCTTTTAACGATGTGGCGGCGCAACAAGTCATCGAAATATTGCTTCAACGAGGTTATCAGGTGCCAGAACAGGTGCTGGTGGTCGGGTTTGATAATACTTTGTTGGCAAAGGTGATGAACATTAGCAGTGTTTCTCAGCCAATGCGTGAAATTGGTCATTTGGGCTGCCAAGAGATGATGCGCTTAGTGGAAGGAAAAGAGACTGATATTCATCATCTGACCTTATCGCCACGACTGGTTTTACGCAGCAGCTCAGTCA
>CALMKU010000314.1 GCA_937866945.1 uncultured Tolumonas sp. | reverse complement strand
AGTGGCTGCGTCGTTGTATTCTGAATACCGCCCGTACCGGCATGTTCAGCGCCGACCGCTCTATCCGTGATTATCAACAACAGATCTGGCAGCCACAGGCGTAAGGGCAGGTATGGATATTTCGACTATTGAAACGGCCGCAAGCGCGGCCGGTATTGCCAGCAGTTATATCAGTGCTTCCGGTCAGCCGGTGCAGATCGCGGCCAGCACCCGACAAAAAATTCTGGATGCCTTGCAAACCAGCCCCGCTACCAGCGAGTCGTTCCTACCGCCGGTGAGTGTCTTCCGACAAGGCGAATTACCGCGCATTTTATTACAAAAGGCGGTACCGGATACCTGCCACTGGCGCTTACAACCCGAACAAGGTAAACCGCTGCGTGGCACAGTCACCCATGGTTTTCTGACCTTACCGGAAGAGTTACCGCTCGGTTATCACACGCTCTGCCTGTTACAAGGCCGTAAAGTGATTACCGAAAGCCGCGTCATCATTGCGCCACGACGTTGTTATGAGCCGGACTCGATCCGGCAGGGTAAAAAAATCTGGGGCGCGTGTGTGCAGTTATACACCCTGCGTTCCGATGAAAACTGGGGTATCGGTGATTTTGCCGATCTGAAACAGATGCTGACCGAACTGGCCACTTACGGTGCCGACTTTATCGGTCTGAACCCGCTGCATGCGTTGTATCCGGCCAGCCCCGATAGTGCCAGCCCGTACAGCCCTTCGTCGCGCCGTTGGCTGAACATTATCTATATTGCGGTACACAAATTACCGGATTTTCAGCTTAGCTCTGCCGCACAATTGTGGTGGCAAACACCGCAGATCCAGCAACAGCTGCAAGCACTGCGTGATAACGATCAGGTCGATTATCCGCAAGTTACCGCGCTGAAACTGACCGGGCTAAAGCTGGCCTATCACTATTTTGCGACGCTGCCGGACGACACACCGCGTGTCACCGAGTTTGAACAGTTCCGCAAACAACAAGGCGAAAGCCTGCAACAACAAGCCACCTATGATGCATTGCATGTGCACCTGAAACAGCAAGATGCCAATGCCTGGGGCTGGCCGGCATGGCCGGCGGAATATCAGCAATGGCAAAGCCCGGCGATGGAACAGTTCCGTAAAGAACAGGCGGAGGAAATTCGTTTTTACGCCTGGCTGCAATGGCTGGCGCAAGGGCAACTGCAGGAGTGCCAGCAGACCGCGCGTGAACACGGCATGTTAATTGGCTTATACCGCGATCTGGCGGTGGGCGTGACCGAAGGCGGCACCGAGACCTGGTGCGACCGCGAATTGTATTGCCTGAAAGCGGCCGTTGGCGCACCACCAGATATTTTAGGCCCGTTGGGGCAAAACTGGGGGCTGCCACCGATGAGCCCGCAAGTGATGATCGCACGGGGTTATCAGCCGTTTATCGATCTGATCCGCGCCAACATGACGCATTGCGGCGCACTGCGCATCGACCATGTCATGGGGCTGTTGCGTTTGTGGTGGGTACCGCAAGGTGACACCGCGGTGGATGGCGCGTTCGTCAGTTATCCGGTCGATGATCTGCTGGCGATTTTATCGCTGGAAAGTCAGCGTCAACAATGCATGGTGATCGGCGAAGATTTGGGTACCGTGCCAGATGAAATCGTCGCCAAGCTGCGCGATAACGGTGTGTACTCCTACAAAGTATTTTATTTTGAACGCGCACCGGACAGCGGTTTTTATTCACCGCGCGACTATCCGGCGCAGGCGATGACCACCCTCTC
>CALMKU010000313.1 GCA_937866945.1 uncultured Tolumonas sp. | reverse complement strand
CGCCACCGAAACCGTAACCTTGTTGCATCAGACGTTGGCAAGCCAAGCCCGGTAACTGGTGAATGCCATACAGATCTTCAAAGGTGGTAGTGAACGCACCGAAATTACCTTGTTGCAGGAATTTCTTCATGCCCAGTTCCTGGCGCGCGGCTTCATACAGCGATTCGCGATAAGTGCCACCGACTTTCACGGCATCAGTCAGGGTATAAATGGTTTCATACTCATCTAACAATGCATTGATATCACCAGCAGAGACATCATTGATCACTTTAACCAGATCGCCGACTGGGTGGTAATTCACCTGATAACCAAATTGAATTTGCGCTTCAACTTTGTCGCCTTCAGTTACAGCAACATTACGCATGTTGTCGCCAAAACGAGCCACTTTCATCTGTTTGCTGTCGTAGACAGCGGCGGAAATACGCATCCAACGGGCGATTTTTTCGTGTGCAGCCTTATCTTCCCAATAGCCAACCACAACGGTACGAGGCAGACGAAGACGGGCGCCCATAAATCCGAACTCGCGACCACCATGTGCAGTCTGGTTCAGGTTCATGAAATCCATGTCGATCTCGCCCCATGGCAGATCTTTGTTGAACTGAGTATGGAATTGCAGCAGTGGTTTGTTCAATTGTGTCAGCGCTGGGATCCACATTTTGGCTGGCGAGAAGGTGTGCATCCACACCATCACACCCACGCACTGTTGCGTGTGATTGGCATCGCGAGCAATGGCAGATATTTCATCCAGTGTCGTGCCGGTTGGTTTCAGCACGATTTTCAGCGGCAGACCGGCTTTTTCATTCAGCTGGTTAGTAATGATTTGGGCATGATCAGCCACTTGTTTCAGCGTTTCTGGGCCATACAAATGTTGGCTACCGACGACAAACCAAACTTCTAACTGTTTTAAAAATTCCATGATTCATTCCTCGTCTATTATTTGGCGGTTGATTGACCGTAATAAGCATTTTTACCGTGTTTGCGCTGGTAGTGTTTTTCCAGCATGTAATCGGGCAGTGCCGCAGAGTGCGGGTTTAACTGATGGGTGATCCACGCCATGCGCGCGACTTCTTCCAGCACGACCGCGTTGTGCACCGCATCATGTGCATCTTTACCCCAGCTAAACGGACCATGATTGGCGACCAAAATGCCGGGCATGGTCAGTGGTGGCGTATCGCGCAGCGTTTCTACAATCAGGTGACCGGTCAGACCTTCGTAGTCTTCGTGCACTTCTGATTCAGATAACAAGCGGGTGCAAGGCACATCGCCGTGGAAATAATCAGCCTGCGTGGTGCCCTGGATCGGGATCGCGCGGCGTGATTGCGCCCAAGCTGTGGCATGGGTGGAATGGGTATGCACCACACCACCGAGTTCAGGATAACGGCGATACATCACCAGATGGGTTGGCGTGTCAGAAGAAGGGCGCAGGTCGCCTTCGACACGATTGCCATCGAGATCTAACACCACTAAATCAGCCAATTTCATGTGGTCGTAGCTCACGCCGCTGGGCTTGATCACGACCAATCCACGTTCGCGATCGATGCCGCTGACGTTGCCCCAAGTGAAGGTCACCAGGTCGTAACGGGGCAAGTCGAGATTGGCTTCCAGCACTTGCTGTTTGAGTTGTTGCAGGCTCATGCTGTTTTCCCCTCGTTGTAAAGTGGCTCAGCGGCTTCGCCCCATTTCAGGTAACGCTGATAGAGGGTTTCGTATTCAGCGACTTTGTCAGCTTGTGGTTGGTGTGTGCGTTCCACCGGGCTGGCCATGTTGTCTTGTGCGGCACTGATGGATGGGTAAATATCCGCCGCGACCGCTGCAAAAATTGCGGCACCTAATGCGCAAC